>DLQI01000134.1 GCA_002478745.1 Rhodobacteraceae bacterium UBA7436
AATGCGCACCCTAATATCGTACCGTATGACGCCTTCGCCGCCAGCGATGGACATATCTTGGTTGCCGTTGGCAACGATTCACAATTCGCTAGGTTCTGCGATGTGATCGGTCGTTCGGATCTAGGTGCAGAAGACAAATACAAAACCAATTCGGGCCGCATCGAACACCGTGAAACACTAATCCCTCAACTGCGCGAAACACTTGCAAAGCTAACCAAAGCAGAAATCTTGGAAAAATTGCAAAGCGTAAAGGTTCCGGTCGGACCAATTCATACCGTTGATGAAGCGTTGAATTCGGATCAGGCCACCGCGCGTGGCACCATCGTTGATGTTGCAGCGGACGGCATCGATGGTGGCAATATCCAACTGTTGGCGAATCCCCTGAAGCTGTCGCGCACGCCAGTTCAATATCGCTCGGCCCCACCCCGTTGCGGGCAGGATACCGACAGCATTCTTGAAACACTCAAGACACCTAAATAGCCGAATTAGCAGTCATTTTTGCGTTTTCACGGGCGGTTTTCCGCCGCTTTCGCATGGGACTTGTCATGTACCTCACAAAACGCGCCGCTGAATTCACGGTTGTGTGTGCCAAGCCTGTGAACACTATCTTGACCAAATAAATCAGCTAAAAAAGGATCAACACTTACCCCGCGAAAAGGTCCGCG
The DNA here is from genome assembly GCA_002478745.1 of Rhodobacteraceae bacterium UBA7436. Taxonomy (GTDB): domain Bacteria; phylum Pseudomonadota; class Alphaproteobacteria; order Rhodobacterales; family Rhodobacteraceae; genus Ascidiaceihabitans. The sequence continues at coordinate 666 of DLQI01000134.1, forward strand.
CAAGATGATGCACGACATTTGTAACAGCCCCGTAAGCCTATCAGAGCAAAGCCAACTAGATGATTGTAACGGCGTCGTGCACCCATATTATATCAACTGGCCACAAATATAGCTGCACCACTCAGCACAACTGTTGCAATACCCGTCAGCAGACGACTGCGGGTTAGGGCTTTATCGACTGGCATGGGGCCCTCATAATCATGTTGTCTGGGCAAAGGTTAGTCTGACAACTCCTACAACGCACCCTACCTCGCAAACTTGAGACAAGCGCGTTATTATAGTTTCGGTGGTTTCGCAGGATCAGATCCCGGCGCGCCAAATTCAACTTGATCCACAACAGCAGGTTGGGGCAGATCGAATCGCAAACCAACACGCGCAAGGCGCGGAGTGATCGGATCATTGGCGTCAAAGAAGCCAACATCCATTGCGCCCGCTTCAATCCCTGAAAAGGTCAGCGCCTCACCAGCAGCTTGTGCCAAGGCACCCTGTGCATCAGGCAACGCACCAACAAACCCAAGCAGGTGGCCAGTGCTGCCGCCCGTATACTTCACACCAACCAAATAGGCGCTTAGGGCAAGGCCCGTGGCTGTCGCAAGCTTGGTATCGATCGCAGTGATCAGTGTTTCGGGCAATCCAGTGGGGACAGAAACCTCTTCGATCTTGGCCTCAACCTGATCAGGCGCATGGCCCAATGTTTCAGCCAGCCAATCAACACCGTTCGCATCCATCAAGAATGAAGATGGTGCCACCTCTAGGTTCAAGCCAAGGCCCAAGCCCTGCCCTACCAACAATTGTGAGATCACACGGCCAGACAAAGCAGCATAAGGCGTCGCCTCACCCGTAAAGGCAGTTAAGCGTTCTTGGCGATCAAAGACCAAAACGATTTCACCTGATCCGCTATCAAAGGTTTGGGGCTTGATTGTTTCCCCTTCCGCTTCGGCCTCAAGCAACAAGAACAACTCCCCGTCCCCAAGACGCTCATAGAACGCAAGGCGGATAGCATCATCATTTGGGGCGGCTTCCATCGCGCCGTGCGCAATATCCAAAGGGGTCAAATCACTCATTTTAGCACCTCTTGTACCCGCGCCCGCAGCGCTGGCAGTGTTTCAGTCGCGAACCATGGGTTCTGTTTTATCCACCCCGTATTGCGCCAGCTGGGGTGTGGCAAGGCAAAGACGTTCGGCGCGCGCATTCGCCACTGTTCTACCGTTTGGGTTACCCCCGTCTTTACACCCAGATGATATTTATGGGCATATCCCCCAACCAGAACCGTCAATGGTATTTCGCCAAGGTGATCCATCACGCGGTCATGCCACGTTTCGCCGCAAATCTTGGGCGGCGGTAGATCAGATCCCTTTGCGTTGTACCCTGGAAAGCAAAACGCCATTGGTACAATCGCCAGTTTGGATTGATCGTAAAACGTGGCCTCATCAATCCCCAGCCATTCGCGCAATCGATCACCTGAGGGATCGGTGAACGGACGACCAGACTGATGAACCCGTGCCCCCGGTGCCTGCCCCGCAATCAAAATACGCGCACCCCTTTCAAACCATGCAACAGGGCGCGGTTGATGGGCTGTGTGGGTCAAAGCAAAGCGATCACTGCACAATCGGCAGGCGCGGATATCATCGACAAGGTCAGACATGCTTTAGGATGTAGAGGATCAATAAATAACGGCAAGCGCATTCATTTCAATAATTTTCGAAATAACTTGCCGGCTGGAAATCATTTCTATAATTCTAGAAATATGAAAATAGAACCAACAGACGACTTAAGCCTCACCCTCGCCGCAACCAGCTTTGCCGCCTTGGGATCAGAACAACGCCTGTCCATTTTGCGGGCATTGGTCCGTGCAGGGCCCGAGGGCCTAAGCATTGGTGATCTAGGAAGCCGCACAGGTGTGACAGGCAGTACCCTCACACACCACATCAAAATTCTGGCGCAGACTGAAATGGTTGAACAAGTGCGCAAGGGGCGTTCGATCATTTGTGCGGCGGTGGCCTACGATCAAATCCGCCACTTATCCGAATTCTTACTAACTGAATGCTGTGCAGACAGCACAACCCCATGCGAGGATCGCTAACATGGCTGATGCATTAAACGCAGATTCAAACGAACCAAACTCTCACGGCCCCACATTCACCAAATATTTAGGCGGGGCATGGGGCGCATCGGTGGTACTCATCGCTCTGATCACACTGCTTGATCCTGCACAGTTGCAAACCACGCTCACCTCTACATCCGCTTCTATCTGGAGCACGGCACCGTTCATCCTTTTTGCCGTTCTCGCCGTCGCATACCTGAAGGCAACTGGCGCTGAAAACCTGTTGGCCCGAGCCTTTGAGGGGAACCCCGTGCGCATGGTCATAATGGCGGCATTGCTGGGTGGATTGTCCCCATTTTGCTCCTGCGAGGTGATTCCTTTTATCGCTGCATTGCTCGCATTAGGGGCACCTTTGGGCGCCGTCATGGCATTTTGGTTGGCATCTCCGCTGATGGATCCTGCGATGTTTTTGATCACTTCGGGTACTTTGGGCTGGGAATTTGCAGTCGCAAAGACAATCGCAGCCGTTAGTTTGGGTATTTTTGGCGGATTTGGGATGCTCGTCCTTTCCCGATCTGTCATTTTTTCAGACCCGTTACGCGAGAAACCATCCTTTGGTGGCTGTTGCGGTGTCCAAAAACCGTTCTCTGGTCAACCTGAGTGGAAATTTTGGAAAGAATCTGAGCGTCGTGAGGTCTTTAAATCTACAACTCTAGAGAATGGGCTGTTTTTGCTGAAATGGCTTACGCTGGCCTACGTGATCGAAACCATGATGATCGCCTATGTTCCTGCGGAATTGATCGCCAGCGTGCTCGGCGGCACAGGCGTTGGCCCTATTTTTATGGGCGCTTTGGTCGGGGCTCCTGCTTACCTGAATGGGTATGCCGCAGTGCCACTGGTTGATGCCCTATTGACCCAAGGCATGTCACAAGGTGCGGCAATGTCATTTGTCATAGCCGGTGGCGTCAGCTGCATACCCGCAGCAATTGCAGTGTGGGCGTTGGTCAAGCCGCGCGTCTTTATTGCTTACTTAAGTTTCGCGATAATTGGCGCCATAATTGCAGGGATGATTTGGCAGTTAATCGTATGATTTACCCTATAAATAGCGCAGAATTAACCACTAGGTAACGATTGCCCCAACGGATATGATGCGATATCTCGGTCAAAACGAACCGTATTGCACAGGGGGCAATTATGTACCGCGTCTGGAATTTTCTTACGAACTACTCACTACTTTTGATCTTAGGCGCCATTACAGCCCTGATCTGGGCCAATATGGATGTAATCGCGCCTGTCGCGGGCAACCCACATTACTGGGCTGATACGTACCACAGCTTTGTTGAATTCAAGATTTGGGACCATGCCCCGATTGGCCATATGCATGATGGCCACCGTACATTGACCCTGCATTACTTAATCAATGACGTCCTTATGGCCCTGTTCTTTGCGATTGCTGCAAAGGAAGTTTGGGAAGCCCTCATCCTGAAAAACGGATCGCTTCGCGGTAAAAAAGCTGCGACGCCGTTGTTCGCAACAGCAGGCGGCATGTTCGGTCCAATCGCAGTCTACCTCGGCATGGCGTACTTTGTGTTCGGTTCCGAGACATATGACGCAGTTCAAAACGGTTGGGCAATCCCAACGGCGACAGACATCGCATTCTCATACCTCGTTGGCCGTATCGTATTTGGTGCGGGTCACCCTGCGGTCCGCTTCCTGCTCTTGCTCGCCATCGCAGATGACGCAGCTGGCCTCATCATCCTAGCGATCTTTTACCCGTCGGGCGAACTGGCTCCGGAATGGTTGTTTCTTTCCTTGGGTGCAGCAATTGCAGTTTACGTACTGTTCAACTGGCTGCCACGCTACCTAGACCGCGGAAACAAAGCGCGCCCGATTTCTTCCTTCGTGCGCACCAAGCTACATTTCTTCCCGTACTTTGTTGCCGGCTGTGCCAGCTGGTATGGCTTCATGGTTTCTGGACTTCACCCTGCACTGGGCCTGCTGCCGATCGTTGTTACTATTCCACATGCTGACCGTGCTTTTGGTATCTTCAGCGATGCCGAAAAGTATCTGACCGACCTGCTGAACCAAATCGAACACGCGCTGAAAACACCGGTTGAGATCATCTTGTTTTTCTTCGGGCTGCTCAACGCAGGCGTTCAACTTAGCGCGATTGGCGATGCCACATGGTTGGTCCTTGCTGGTTTGATCATCGGTAAACCACTGGGGATTCTCGCCTTCGGTTGGTTCGCTGCTGTGCCACTTCGCTTGGGTATGCCAGAAGGTATGCGGATCATCGACCTTGTCGTCGTTGGCTGTGTGGCCGCGATCGGCTTTACCGTTTCGCTGTTCATCGCGACGGTCGCATTTGAAGGTGGACCTGTCCAAGATGCCGCCAAAATGGGCGCATTGTTTAGCTTTGCGGCAGCAATTATTAGTATCATTGCGGGTAAAGTCTGCCGCGTTCAAAAACAAAACGGCTGAACTCACAGCAAATAAGAACATAAACCAGCGCCTCGGCGCTGGTTTTTTTGTTTAACGCCCTAATTATTGTGTGAAAAATTACCCCAATAATCTACATTTGTTTCCAAAATGGGCATAATCTAGTCAAGTTCTGTGGCTATCACTCAGCCAACCCTTTAATTGGAACGGACGTGCCACCACCTAAAGAAGTGGCGGACAAAAAGCAGTCACCGGAGCATTCGATGCTTGAGTTCGAAAATGTCAGCAAGTCCTTTTGGACGGTTACGCAGCGCAAGGTCATCCTTGATCGCGTGTCTTTTAAGGTGGAATTGGGGAATTCCATGGGCATTTTGGCACCCAACGGAACCGGTAAGACGACCCTGATCAACATGATGGCCAGCCTCGAAAACCCTGATGAAGGCGTTATTCGCCGCAAGTGCAATATCTCTTTTCCATTGTGTTTAGAGGGATCTATCTGATGATCTCGCTCACAGCCTCAATCCTACCCGAACAGGTAACATCGTAATATGAAACACGTCCAAATCGCCGACTTAACAATTGGGAACGATCGCCCGCTAACGATAATTGCTGGCCCCTGCCAGTTGGAAAGCGCTGATCACGCCCAGATGATCGCAGGCAAAATGAAGGAGGCCTGTAACGCCGCTGGCGCACAGTACATTTTCAAGGCCAGCTACGACAAGGCAAACCGCACCTCCATTAGTGGCGTGCGTGGACCGGGCATGGAAGAGGGGCTTGAAATGCTTGCCTCTGTTAAGAAGACAATTGGCGTTCCTGTGCTAACCGACATTCACACCCCAGAACAATGCGCAGCAGCGGCGCAGGTCTGCGACGTGTTGCAAATCCCCGCGCTATTGTGCCGCCAAACGGACCTGATCTTAGCAGCTGGTCACACAGGTGCTGCGATCAATGTCAAAAAGGGTCAATTCCTTGCCCCTTGGGACATGCAAAACATCGTGACCAAAATCGAAAGCACCGGCAACGAACGGATCATGCTAACCGAACGGGGCACCTCGTTTGGATATAACACACTGGTCACCGACATGCGTTCGCTCCCACAAATGGGAATGACGGGCTATCCAACGGTCATGGACGCCACGCACTCGGTCCAACAACCAGCTGGCCTTGGTGGTTCCACGGGCGGGCAGCGTGAATTCGCACCCCTTATGGCGCGCGCGGCGGCCGCAATTGGCACCGCCGCGATCTTTATCGAAACACATCAAGACCCAGACAAATCACCATCCGATGGGCCCAACATGGTCTACCTTGACCAAATGTCTGACTTGATCGACACCCTTATGCAATTTGACGCAATCGCCAAAGCACGCCCACTGGCGCTTTAAGTATTTTTAGAAAGAACTCACGTGACAAAACCAGCTTCAACAGTATCCCAGAACACTTGGGAATTTTTACGCGACGCAATGATTACCCCCACTGGTTTTCGCGAATACGATGCACGCTGGAAATACCCTGACGCGATCAACCTGCCTGGGATCACCGCGCTTGGCCTTGGCCTTGGCACGCAGATGCATATGCGCGGAATCGAACCTGTTATCGCAGTTGGCAACGATTACCGCGAATACTCATTGTCGATCAAAAACGCTTTCATGCTTGGCCTGATGCAAGCGGGTATTCACGTCAAAGACATCGGTCCTGCCCTATCTCCAATGGCCTATTTCAGCCAATTCCACCTTGATGCGCCAGCTGTTGCCATGATCACAGCCAGCCACAACCCAAACGGTTGGACCGGTGTGAAGATGGGTTTTGAACGCCCCCTCACCCACGGCCCGGACGAGATGAACGAGTTGCGCGATATTGTCTTTGAAGGGCGCGGCCAGCCACGTGAAGGCGGCAAATACGAATTTGTCCACGGCGTACGCGAAGCCTATTTGGATGACCTTGTTGGCGACTTCAAAATGACGCGCAAACTCAAAGTCGTTTGTGCAACGGGCAACGGTACAGCCGCAGCCTTTGCACCTGAATTGTTTGAACGCCTCGGCGTTGAAGTGGTCCCAAGCCACAATGAACTGGATTACAACTTCCCGCACTACAACCCAAATCCCGAAGCCATGGAAATGCTGCATGACATGTCCGGCAGCGTCAAAGCATCCGGCGCGGATTTCGCCCTTGGTTTTGACGGCGACGGTGACCGTTGCGGCGTGGTGGATGACGAGGGTGAAGAGATCTTCGCGGACAAAGTCGGCGTTATCATGGCCCGCGATCTGGCCAAGATTTACCCAAATTCCACAATCGTGGCTGACGTGAAATCAACTGGCCTTTTCGCCTCTGATCCAGAACTTCAAAAATACGGGATAAAAGCGGACTACTGGAAAACCGGTCACTCCCACATGAAACGCCGTGTGAACGAATTGGGTGCATTGGCTGGGTTTGAGAAATCAGGCCACTATTTCCTATCTGGCGAAATCGGACGTGGCTATGACTGCGGCATGCGCGTTGCTGTTGAAATCTGTAAACTGATGGACCGCAACCCTGACATGTCGATGTCTGACCTACGCAAAGCATTGCCAAAAACATGGGCAACGCCAACAATGTCCCCCTACTGCTCTGATTTGGAAAAGTACGACACTCTGGATCGCCTTGTTGCCAAACTGGTCGCCAAATTGGAAGCTGGCGAAACACTGGGTGGCCGCGCAATCAAAGAGGTTGTGACAGTCAACGGCGCGCGTGTGATCCTAGACAACGGCGCATGGGGACTGGTGCGTGCATCATCCAACACGCCAAACCTTGTGGTCGTCTGCGAAAGCCCTGAATCCGATGCAGAAATGCGTGCGATTTTTGAAGACATTGATGCGGTCATCCGCACCGAAAGCAATGTCGGCGAATACGACCAAACCATTTAATGGCACAACGGCTTTCATTGGTGGCTATTGTCGTAGACGACTACGATGAGGCCATCAGTTTTTATACCGAAAAGCTAGGTTTTGAGCTGGTAGAAGACACCTATCAGCCGGAACAAGACAAACGCTGGGTTGTGGTCCGGCCCAAGGGCGAAAACGGCACTTCCCTTTTGCTGGCCCAAGCGTCCAACCCTGAGCAATCAAAACCCGTCGGCGCGCAATCTGGTGGCCGTGTTTTCCTATTTTTGGAAACCGATGATTTTTGGCAGGACTACAACACCTATATTGAAAAAGGGATCGAATTTGCGCGACCGCCCGTCGAAGCGGAATACGGCACGGTCGCGGTCTTCAAAGATTGCCACGGCAACCTTTGGGACTTGATCCAATACAACAAACCCAAGAGCGCGTGACCTAGTCAAACAGCTTGAACAATTCGCCCTTCAGCTTGTCCTCTAGCTTTTTCTTCACGGCATCCTCAACGGATTGACCATCCTCAGTAGAGACACCTAATTCCTTCTCCAGCTTCTCTTGAGCACGGGCTTTGGTATCATCCTCCAAGGCCTTCGCCTTTTCCTTCAGCTTGGCTTTCTCTTCGGCCAGGTTCAGATTGATCGCCGCTTCCAAATCTGGCTGGATACGGGGATTGGACCATGGACCTTTGATGCTCACAGGAATCGCGATCCCTTTGCCAGAGTTGGCGCGCAAGGCGGCAGGGGTGAACAAATAATCGATTTCCTGTGCGCCCAACCCCACGCGGCCTTTTCCCCGCGCCTCGTAATTGGGAAGCACAAACAACAAATCATCGTTGCGCAGGTTTCCCGCATTGATAGTAAATGTCGCCCCAAGACTGTCAAAAACCGTGGTGCCACCAGATCCGTTGCCACTGCCCATCAAAGTATTCAGGTCCAAACCCTGAATGGTGCCCTGCCCCAAACGCAACGCCCCATTTCCAGACAACGAGCGCATGATTGCATCAACATTGGACCCGCTGCCCAAAAATGAAATTTCCGCATCGCCATTGCCCGTCAGACGCTCAACATCCATCGCATCGCGCAGAACCTTTTGAACCGAGACCGACTTGGCGAAAATCTTACCGCCAACCGACAATCCACCGCGGTTGTTCATAACAAACTCACCCGAAACAGTTCCATCATAGGCCTGAACCTCGCGCATTTCGAAAACCATGCGTGACCTGTCATTCTTGATCAGCGCGCGGGTTTTCCCCAGCTGAAATGAACCCAAGTCAATGCTGCTGGCCGTCAATGCGATCTCGCCGTTGAACGCGGCCAATCCAGATGCATCAATCCGATCTTTGGGCCAACCTGTGCCCACGCTCCCAGCGCTGCTTGCGCTTGAATTGTCACCTTGGGTCGCTCCCTTCAAATCCAAGGCTCCAGCACTGATCTGTGCGTTAAACTGTGGTGTCCCATTCAATGAAACATCCGCAGCACCCGTAATTGTGTTGCCATCCAAATCGGCTTGCATCCCACGCAAAGACAGGCGGCGATCCGATGTCAAAGTAAGGTCAGCGTCCATATCGACGCTGCGCCCCAAGCCACGCGGCAAATCTGCGCCGTCCAGCCCTAACGCCCGCAAGAATGCATCAGTATCAGATAGCTTCAAACCAAGGCGGCCCGCCACATCGCCAGCGGTGCTGGCACGACCTTTCAGCGAAAGCGATCCACCAGATGTCTTGATGCGCGCAACGATCGGCTGCACGTCACCGGCGATAAAACCCGCAAAGCCATTGATCGTGGCAACAACATCCACGTCTGCACCTGCAGGCCGCAGCGTTGCCTGAATGTCAGCAGCGCCCAACCGCTCGGGCCAATCCAATGCCAAATCGACCCCGCTATATGAAACAAGATCACTGCCCTCAGCGTCATAGATCAAGGTCGCGTCCGTCACGGTCAATTTCTGCAAACTAAAGGCCTGCGCTTCGCGATCAGGTGCGGTTTCGGTTTCAATAGCTGCTTCACCGCTGGCATCGGTAAAGACCCAGCTTGCGCGACCATCTTTGCGACTTTCCAATCGGATAGTTGGGCTTGCAGCTTCAATATTGGTGATCTTGATTTCACCACTCAACAAAGCCATCGCATCAATACCAATGGCCGCATTGCGCGCCGTCAGCATCGAACCTTGGCGCGCCCAATCGGCATTACCAACTTCGATCTCTCCCGCAGACACACCCAACACAGGCCAAAGGGTCATCGACACATCACCGGTGATGCTGACCTCTCGCCCGGTTTGGGCTTTGATCTGCTCTGCGGCCAATCGTGCGATCCGGTCAGCAGGCAGAAACAGCAGTGAAACAACCGCGACGACGGCAATCAGCAACAACGCCCCAATAATTTTCATGCCACTCTTCCTCATATTCGTTTCTACAACCCTAGGCCGCAGAACCAGACACCTCAATCCCAGAACCCTTCCCCTCTGCCCAGCCATCCACTATAGGCATCCTCATGAGCACAAACCCGCCAAACATTCGCCCCGACCTCGCCCCTAAACTCCAAGTTCGTGAACCTGTGCGTTCCGGCCAGCCTACCATCGGCATGGTATCGCTTGGTTGCCCCAAGGCATTGGTCGACAGCGAACGCATCCTGACGCGCCTGCGCGCCGAAGGGTATGGCGTGTCCCCTGATTATTCTGGGGCCGATGCAGTGATCGTGAACACCTGTGGTTTCCTTGATAGCGCCAAGGCCGAAAGCCTAGATGCCATTGGTGAGGCCCTGAATGAAAACGGTAAGGTCATCGTGACAGGGTGCTTGGGCGCTGAACCCGATTACATCCGCGAACACCACCCAAAGATCCTCGCGGTCACTGGCCCACACCAATACGAACAGGTGTTGGACGCGGTGCACGAAGCTGTACCACCATCTCCCGATCCGTTTATCGATCTACTCCCAGCATCAGGCGTATCACTCACACCGCGCCACTTCAGCTATTTGAAGATTTCCGAGGGCTGCAATCACAAATGCAAGTTCTGCATCATCCCAGACATGCGCGGCCACCTTGCCTCCCGCCCTGCCCACGCAGTCATGCGCGAAGCGGAAAAGCTGGTTGAAGCTGGCGTTAAAGAACTGCTGGTCATTTCCCAGGATACCTCGGCCTACGGCGTTGATATCAAACATGCTGAAGATCGCGGGCACCGTGCCCACATTACTGATCTGGCGCGCGATCTTGGGTCGCTCGGGGCATGGATACGTTTGCACTATGTCTACCCATACCCGCATGTGCGCCAGATGATCCCGTTGATGGCAGACCCATCAAACGGCGTTTTGCCCTACCTTGATATTCCGTTCCAGCACGCACACCCTGACGTTCTGAAACGCATGGCACGCCCTGCGGCCGCATCGAAAACGCTGGATGAAATCGCGGCATGGCGCGACATTTGTCCAGACATCACCCTGCGCTCTACCTTTATTGTGGGGTATCCGGGCGAAACGGAATCCGAATTCCAAACCTTGCTGGATTGGATGGGCGAAGCGCAGCTCGATCGCGTTGGATGCTTCCAATATGAAAACGTCGAAGGCGCACGTTCAAACGCGCTACCTAACCACGTGGATGCAGAGATCAAACAAGATCGCTGGAACCGCTTCATGGAAAAAGCCCAAGCAATCTCTGAAGCCAAACTTCAAGCCAAAGTTGGCAGCCGCATTGATGTGATCATTGATGAAATCGATGAAGACGCCGCAACCTGTCGCACAAAATCAGACGCGCCAGAAATTGATGGCAACCTGTTCATCGATGAAGGTTTTGAGAAATTGAACGTCGGCGACATCGTCACGGTTGAGGTCGATGAAGCGGGCGAATACGATCTTTGGGGCAAACTGGTTTAACCACCAAGATCAGCCAAAACTTGCGCGGCACCTATGTCTAAGTGCCGCGCAGTTTTAATTAGTCTTCCAGCAAGAATGTGATTTTCATCACAACGCGGTATTCGCTGATTTTGCCATCTGTCACGACAACTTTCTGATCCGCAATCCACGCGCCGCTGATGCCCTTAAGGGTCTTGGATGCGCGCGCAATACCGCTTTCCAATGCGTCGTCAAATGACTTGGTTGAGGATGCGATGACTTCGGTAACTTTTGCGATGCTCATAGTATTTTCCTTTGATTTAAAAATTGGCTTGAGAAATTCTGGGGGCCGACCCATCGATTGTCTGCGTGGTGCCCTAAGTGTTTACTGTCTCAACTGTGGCGATCATAACCGGCAAAACTGATCACCATTAAGGGGAAAACAGGGCCATCCCACCCCCCAAATGAAGAACTGTCATGACCACACTATTGCCTGCCTAAGCTTGAAAGTCTGCTTCGAGCCCGTACTCACCAAAATTCTGCCTTGCAGCTAATGGTGGCTTCTCACTATAATCCGTTATTATGGAAAACACCGACGCAATACTATCGTTACTGCCAAATCGCTTGAAGGATGCACGCCGCGCCAAGGGGCTATCTCTTGACGCTGTGGCAAAACTATCGGGCGTGTCGCGCAGTATGGTCAGTCAGATTGAGCGTGGGGAATCTTCACCGACGATCTCGACGTTGTGGAATCTGACTAAGGCGCTACAGGTGGATTTTGCGGGGCTTCTTGAAGATGATCAGGAAAGCCGCGTTGAAGTTTTACGCAGCGGTGATGTACCTGCGATTGATAATCACGGCACAGGATGTTCGATCCGCATTCTTTCACCGCCCGAAGAAGCAGGACGGCATGAAGTCTATGATCTGCGGTTTAACCAAGGCGGTATTCTGGACAGTTTGCCACACGCGCAGGGCGCACGTGAACACCTGACTGTAATCGAAGGACGGCTGACCGTCACCAGTGGTGAAGCGGTTGAACAATTGTCAGACGGTGACACAGCACGTTACGCGGCTGATGTTGCTCATAAAATTAGTGCAGACGGGCCCGCCCGTGCATTCTTGGTCGTACATGGCGCTTAGGTAAATCCACTTTAACGGATTTTTTGCCAAGTTACTGTAATTCTAATATTGCGGAAATTCATCCGTCATGCCATCTTCCTGAAAACGGAGGCCGCTATGACGACTGCATTTCTAGATCACATGACCGAAACGCTGGCACAAATTGATGCCGAAAGGATGACGAAACACGAGCGTCTGATTTCATCCCCACAAGCAGGACAGGTCACCGCGAACGGTAGGTCCGTGATCAACCTTTGTGCGAACAATTACCTTGGGTTGGCCGACCACCCCGATCTGATCAAGGCCGCCAAAGAAGCGATGGACACCAAAGGGTTCGGCATGGCCTCAGTACGGTTTATCTGCGGTACGCAGGACTTGCATCGCGATCTCGAAACACGGTTGGCGAGCTTCTTGGGGAAGGACGATTCCATCCTATTTGCGGCTTGTTTTGACGCCAACGGCGGGTTGTTTGAGCCGTTGCTCGGGCCAGAGGACGCGATCATCTCGGATGCGTTGAACCATGCATCTATCATTGACGGCATTCGGTTGTGCAAGGCCAAACGCTACCGCTATGCGAACTCCGACATGGTTGATCTTGAAACGCAGTTGCAAGCAGCAAAAGCGGGCGGCGCACGCTTCATTGTCATCGCGACTGACGGGGTGTTTAGCATGGATGGCTACCTTGCCAACCTGCCCGAGATCACCAAATTGGCAGAGGCTTACGACGCTTTGGTCATGGTCGATGATTGCCATTCCACCGGCTTCATGGGGCCAAAGGGGGAAGGCACGCCCGCTCATTTTGGTGTCGATGTCGATATTCTGACTGGCACGTTGGGCAAGGCGCTTGGTGGTGCAATCGGCGGCTATATTGCCGGACCACAACCAGTCGTTGACCTGCTGCGCCAGCGGGCGCGTCCCTATCTGTTCTCAAATTCCCTACCTCCCTCCATCGTCGCCGCTGGGATCGAAGCAATTCGGCTGGTCGAGGAGGGCGATGCCTTACGTGCGCAACTGTTTGCAAATGCAGCCTACTGGCGCGCAGGTTTGACTCGTTTGGGCTTTAACCTGCTGCCTGGCGAACATCCAATCATCCCCGTCATGTTGGGGGAGGCGCATTTGGCGCAAGACATGGCCGCCCGTCTGTTTGATGAAGGTGTCTATGTCAGCGGATTCTTCTTCCCCGTTGTTCCGCGCGGCCAAGCCCGCATTCGCACCCAGATGAACGCATCCTTAACAAAAGATGATCTGGATCACGCGCTGACTGCGTTCGAGACAGTTGGAAAAGCTGTTGGCGTTTTGAAATGAGCAATGAAATGAAAGCATTAATCAAGGCTCACGGTCGTGAAGGCCTATGGTTACAAACCGCTCCAGTACCAGATATCGGCCCTGACGATGTGCTGATCCGCATTAACAAGACGGGCATTTGTGGCACAGACATCCATATCTGGAACTGGGATGATTGGGCCAAGAAGACCGTCCCAGTTCCATTGATTACAGGGCATGAATTCGCGGGAGAAATAGTTGAGCTTGGGCGTAATGTTGAAGGATTAAATCTGGGGCAAAGGTGTAGTGGTGAGGGTCATTTGATTGGCAAACAATCGCGCCAAAGTCGTGCCGGAAAATTCCATCTTGACCCAGAAACACGGGGCATTGGTGTGAACGAACAAGGCGCATTCGCTGAATATTTGCGTCTACCTTCCTTCAACGTAGTGCCTTTACCAGACGAGATCAGCGACGACATCGGTGCCATCCTTGATCCCTTGGGCAACGCTGTTCACACCGCTCTTTCGTTCGATCTTGTGGGGGAAGACGTGTTAATCACCGGTGCTGGCCCAATCGGCATTATGGCAGCGGCCGTTGCGCGGCACGCAGGCGCGCGCAACGTGGTGATCACGGATATCAACCAAGATCGCCTCGATTTGGCCGCGAAGGTGGCGGATGTGACGCCAGTAAACGTTACAAAAACCGATCTGGCTGATGTACAAGCACGGCTAAAAATCATGCAGGGTTTCGATGTCGGCCTAGAAATGTCTGGCAACCAAGTAGCCCTTGATCAGATGGTTGAAGCCATGGTGATGGGCGGACGTATCGCGCTGCTTGGAATTCCGCCGGGTAAAAGCCCCGTCGATTGGAGCCGGATAGTTTTCAAGGCGATCACCCTGAAAGGCATCTATGGGCGCGAGATTTTTGAGACGTGGTACAAGATGATCGCGATGTTGCAAAACGGGCTGGACGTGTCTGGCATTATTACACACCGCTTTGCGGTCAAGGATTACGCCGAAGGATTCGCTGCGATGAAGTCAGGGAAAGTCGTGTTAGATTGGAGAACGACCTAAATTTGATCCGATGAATATATCCACTGGTGGGCCTGAATAGACATCCCAACGCAGCCGTAGAAATTGACTTCAACAATTTCAGCTTTGCCCGCAAAGCTGAAATTCGAACTGAGACGTATCCCTCAAACACGCCATACTTGCATTTGTTCCGCTTATGTTCTATTTATGTTCTCACCAATAAGAACAAAGGAATCAGTCATGCAACACCAAGCAACGCTACCAGGTATGTTTGCACCCGTTCAGGGCGTGCTTGCGATTGAACCTGCCGTTCCTGCCACAGAAAAACAAATCGCATTTGCAAAATCTATCGCGGGTAAAATGGGTGTCACTCTGCCCACATCCCTGTTTACCAACCGCACCAGCCTGTCTGCGTGGATCGACAAACATAAGCCAAAGCCACCAACAGGTCAGTTCGCCAATTACCCCTCGTCCAAACAGGTGCAATTTGCAGAACGCATTGCGCGGCTCAAACGGCGTGAGGTGCCACACGAATGCTTTCGTGACAAAACACTGATGTCGCGTTGGATCGATGGCAATAAACCACGCTGATAGCGTTGGATTATAGCGCCCGCAGCCCTATCTGTTGGGCATGAGTGAAGAAACCAAAGTGCTATATAACGCGCAGTGCCCCGTTTGCCGGTTTGAAATTGATCATTACCGCAGCTATGCGCAGAAATCAGACCTCGCTATCCGGTTTGACGATCTGAACAGTGATGCCTTATCCGCGTGGAATATCACCTCTGATCAGGCGGCGCGCCGCCTTTATGTAGAACACAAAAGTCAGCTGTATTCCGGCATTCCAGCATTCATCGTGTTGTGGCGCGAAATGCCGCGCTATCGTATTTTAGGGCGAGTCGTAGACTTGCCAGTCATCCACTGGATCGCCTGTAAGGTGTATGACCTCGCGTTAGCGCCAGCGATTTATCGTTGGCATCTGTATCGACAGCGGCGTACCTAAAGTAACCCAAAAAAGGCCGTGCACATGTACCCCACTTCTAGAAATGAAACTATTGCTGATGGGATCGTACACGCCCTATCCATTTCCTTGGGTCTCTATGGCGCCGTTTGGCTGTGGTGCTATTTGCCGATGTGGCGCACCACTGAAATGTCATGGGCTGTTGGCATCTACATTGTGATCATGGTCAGCGCGTTCACCGTTTCCGGCGTCTATCACATGACCCCAATTTCGGATTTGCGTGTGCGCCTGCGCCGTGCAGACCACGGTCTGATATTCTTGCGCATTGCCTCCAGCTATACACCGCTGGTTTTGGTCATAAACACGCCGTTCTCCTATGTCGTCTTGGCTGGGGTATGGATCGCTGCGCTAATCGGTTTCTTTTCCAAACTCGTGTTCTGGAAGGGCGAAGGCGGGTCCTCCCTCGCGCTATACTTTGCACTTAGCTGCGCGATGTTCCTCTTGATTTGGCCGATGTGGCAACGCTTGGATCACACCTCGATCTGGTTATTATTGGGAGGTGGCGCGACCTACGGGATTGGAGCGATCTTTTATTCACGCAAAACTATGCCCTATAGCTATCCAGTTTGGCACATCTTTGTAACGGCTGCATCGGCTGCATTCTTTGTCGCCATTGCCATCGCGATCCGCTAATTACAGCGCATCCAAATAGGCGCGCACACAGGTCTGCACATGGCGGAAACGATCACCACCCAAGTGCTTTCCTCCATACCAACGTGTCACAACGATCAAATGATCGCTCAACCCCTCGCGCTCTAGCATCCGGACAATGATCATGCCCGCACCGCTTTCGCCGTCATCGCCTTTTAGCGCGCCAGTCGCAGACAGCTGCACAGCCCATGTATTGTGGGTCGCTTTGGCATAGGCCTTGTCACGTTTCAAAAGCTTCAGGGCCGCGTCCACGCCCGCGCGGTCCGTCACCGGACAGCCAGAGACCGCATATTTGGACCCCTTGTCCGTCAAGATGTGGCCCAACATCTTCATTGCTTAAATCTCAGACAGCGCTTTTTGCACGACTTGTAGGCGTTCCTCATTGGACGGGTGGGTGCCAAGAAAACGATCACCCGGATCTGGGATGCGTTTGATAAATTCCGACCCGATCACAGGTGAATACCCGCCCAAGGCCGTCAATTTTGCACCAAGGTAATCCGCCTCAAGCTCATGGTCCTTGGAATATCCACGCGCCCCAAACTGCGCACCCAACTTCACAGCTTCTTCAACGCCGGCCGGAGCTGCCCCCGTCAATGTTGCAAGACCACCCAAAATCACAGCCCCCGCAACAGAGTTTTGTTTCTGGCGTCCAATGTGGTTCAAAATGTGGTGCGCACCTTCATGCCCCATGACAAACGCCAATTCATCCGCATTGCTCGCATCCAAAATCAACTTTTGCGTAAAGGCGATAATAGGGCGCTTGTTCGCATCTAGTGTTTGATAGGCGTTGGCCGGGCTGTTTGGGTTGCCATCAATGACGATCCGAAAATCACAATCCAAACCAGTCGTTTTGGTGCGGCACTCCCGTTCAATCACAGGCTCCATTGTGGTTGCCACGCGTGCAAAGGCCCGCTGGGCCTGTGCCGCTGAACTAAACCCAGAGGTCGTCGCTACCAAAGGGGCGGCGCCTGTGCTTGAGTCCGAAGTCGGCACCACGTCACAGGCCGCAACCAGCCCAAGCAAACCAAACCCAATCGCCATTCTCAGAAACATACAAACCTCAAAATAGTGAACTCAGAACCAGCTTAGCACTCAAAGAAACCCCTGACACCCCCGATCACGTCGTTATGTTCTGTCATGCAACCCGCAGCACAAGGTGCGTAAAATTTCACTATCAAAAAGACGACGCATTGATAAAGTCGCGGCACGAATAACGGGAGAAAACACGTGGCCACTGGTACAAACATCAAAACCTACTTTGAGGGCGCATGGTACAATGAGGACAAACCCATTATGCGGGCCGCCGACCACGGGTCATGGTTGGGCACCACTGTGTTTGACGGCGCACGCTATTTTGACGGCGTGACACCAGACCTGCTGACCCACTGCGAACGGATCAACCGATCCGCCAAGGCATTGATGATCGCGCCCACGATGGACCCAAACGATATGGTCAACGCAATTCAGGACGGGCTGAAATCATACGACCCTACTGCGGCCGTCTACATCCGCCCCATGTACTGGGCCACCATTGGCGACGACACTGGGATTCTGCCCAGCCAAGATGAAACCGGTTTTGCCATCTGCCTTGAACAGATCCCAATGGCCCCGCAAAATGCATCCACCACATTGACCCAGACACGGTTCCGCCGTCCCGTTCTGGCCGACAACGTGGTGAACGCAAAAGCGGGCTGCCTTTACCCCAACAACGCCCGCATGATCGCCGAAGCGCGCAGCAAAGGGTTCAAAAACGCACTTGTTGCGGATGCGTCAGGCAACGTGGCCGAAACCGCCAGCGCCAATGTCTTTATGGTGAAGGACGGCGAGGTGTTCACCCCAATTGCCAACGGCACCTTCCTTGCGGGCATCACCCGTGCGCGCCACATGAAACACATGCGTGAAAACGGCATGACGGTACATGAAAAAACGCTCACATTCGAGGATTTCCACGACGCAGACGAGGTGTTCCTAACGGGTAATATGATGAAAATCACGCCCGTCACGGCCTTTGACGATACCCAATATGAAATCGGGAAAACCACAAATCAGGTGCGCGAAATGTATTGGGATTGGGCCGTCAGCGGCGGCTAACCGCCCCTAAACACCTGACCCAAAAGAAAATCTAACATCTTCGCTCAATTGCGTTGCCACACCCCGCGCACTGCGCCACAATCACCATGTTGAATGGAGAATATCATGCGTAAGTTTCTGGTCGTGCTGGATGACAGCCAAGAATGTTTGAACGCAATGCGTTTCGCCGCACTGCGTGCTGCCCACACGGGCGGCGGCGTCGAGGTTCTAGCGGTGATTCCGCCAGACGAATTCAATCACTGGATTGGCGTTGGGGCCGTGATGCGCGAAGAAGCGCGTGATCGCATCAATGCGCATTTCGAAGTCTTTGCAAAATGGATGCGCGACAAACAACAAGTCGACCCTGAACTGGTGATCCGTGAGGGCGAAGCCGTCACTGAAATCATCGCGCAAATCGCTGACGACCCTGAGGTGGGTGTGCTGGTTCTGGGTGCCGGCGTCGGTAACAAAGGTCCCGGCCCTCTGGTGACTCAACTGACAAAAAGCGCGGGCACATTGCCGATCCCAATCACAATCGTCCCCGGCGACATCACCAAGGAAAAGCTTGAGGCGATTACATAGGATTTTCCTTGGCACATAAAAACAAAGTCATACGTTCGATTAACCTAGCGGGTGAATATATCTGTGTTGATATCTTCCTGCGTCCTGATGGGACATATGGTTTTGACGAATTCAGGCGCGATCCCGAGGATCCAAATGGCTGGTTCAGCACAGGTCATTTTGGCGATCAGGTTTTCGGTGATGCTGACACGGCACTTATTAAAGCAAAAAGCTCTGTTCGCTGGCTATCGGGGCAGATGTAAATGGCTGCCTCCCTCATGGCGGATCGAAGAGAATAGATATGTTTGAACGGTTATTCAGGAAGAAGCGTTTCAAGTATAAGTGCGATGAGTGTCAGGAATATCACGTGGGGTCGCCATCCTTTAGCATGAAGCACCCTACTTCTTTCTTTGATGTTCCCGAAACTGAGAGAAATGATCGCGTTCAATATAACGACGATCTTTGCATGATAACCCCACGTGAGAACGACACGACTGAAGACCCAATTTATTACATCAGGTGCATTCTAGAAATCCCAATTAAAGGAGCATCCGAACCTTTTATGTGGGGTGTGTGGATAACCCAGTCGAAAGAAAACTTCGAAAGATACATTGAGACCTTTGAAGCAAATCAGTCGAATGAAAAGAGCTCCGGATGGCTACTAGTGGACTTACCATTCTATAACAACGCTCGGACTGGCGAACCACTTACCCATCTTGAATGCGAAGTACATTGGGGCCCAAAAGGCCAAAGACCAAAAGTAAGCTTGTGGGAAAACAGCCATCAATTAGCTGTTGATTAACTCACGGGTATCAATTGGAAGCAAGCAGCCAAAATTGCAAAACAAACGAAGGTCGCATGTCAAAATTCAACAAAACTGACCTAAGGAATCCAGTTAGTGGCTGTAGGGCGGGGTTCCCTAACCAACAGTTAATCGTCCCCCACAAATGTTAACAAAACCCAAAACTTAACAAATCGTTAACGCTCCTCTTGTTCTGAAACTGTACAATTCAGACTCCAAACTGTGCAGTTCGCCCAAAACCGCCCTAAAACGCGGATTCTACACGGCTCAAACTGTACAGATCACAGGGCCAACTGCACAGTTTCGCGCATAAATGCCAACGCACTGTGCGTTAACCCACCGACCCACCCAACTTAGAATGATTCCAAACCTTGACTTGGGGGGCATCAGACCGCATATCAATAGCAACCCCGAGGAGGCATTAATATGTTCATTCAAACAGAATCCACACCGAACCCAGCAACGCTAAAATTCTTGCCGGGCCAGACCGTTTTGGAAATGGGCACTGCAGATTTCCCAACAGCAGACACCAGCGACGCCTCCCCTCTTGCCCAACGCATTTTCGCTGTTGAAGGCGTGAGCGGCGTGTTCTTTGGCACCGATTTTGTAACAGTGACAAAGGCGGATGCCGTAGATTGGGATCATATCAAACCAGCATTGCTTGGTGCGATTATGGAGCATTTTCAATCAGGTAGCCCTGTTATGGCTGGCGATCACCAACCTGCATCTGGTCACGCCGAACACACAGGTGAAGACGGCGCAATCGTGGGTCAGATCAAAGAGCTGCTCGACAGCCGCGTGCGTCCTGCCGTGGCCCAAGACGGCGGTGACATCACATTCCACGGCTTTGATCGCGGCGTTGTTTACCTTCATATGCAAGGCGCATGTGCCGGTTGCCCATCGTCCACATTAACGTTGAAAATGGGCATCGAAAACCTTCTGCGCCATTACATTCCAGAAGTGACCGAAGTGCGCCCAGTCGCCGTTTAAATCATGTTTTTAAACGATAATAATTCAAGATCACCGTCCAAATCTGGGCGGTTTTCTTGTTTTACAGCCCTGCCCCAGAAAGGTGGTTGTTAAGTGGAAAAACCTCTCATCCTTGCCTTTGACACCTCCGGCCCATACTGCGCCGCCGCTTTGTTGTCCGGCGACGCTGTCATCACGCAAACCGTCGAAGAAATGAAAAAGGGCCAAGCAGAGCGGCTGATGTTTCTCCTCGAAGAACTGCTGCAATTACATGGGCTTGCCTACGCAGACCTTGATGCACTTGCCGTTGGAACCGGTCCCGGTAACTTCACCGGTATCCGCATCGGCGTGTCAGCCGCACGCGGCCTTGCCCTTGGCCTTGGCATCCCAGCCTACGGCGTGAACGGTTTTGAACAACGCGCTATTCTGAACCCATCTGCGACAGTCCACAGCATCGCGGCACCCCGTGAACAACGTTATGTCCGCGACGCCTCTGGCGCGGCAATCATTTCTGGTGAAGCGTTTGAATCCAAAGGATATCCTACCCCGACTGACCCAACCCCAGACGCACTTGCCGCCAGCGTTGCATTGGCTGCACGTGCACGTTTCCCAA
Organism: Rhodobacteraceae bacterium UBA7436; assembly: GCA_002478745.1. Lineage (GTDB taxonomy): Bacteria > Pseudomonadota > Alphaproteobacteria > Rhodobacterales > Rhodobacteraceae > Ascidiaceihabitans. The sequence continues at coordinate 21,940 of DLQI01000134.1, forward strand.
ACCCAACCCTCGCGCCTGCCCCTTATTATCTCAAGGCCCCCGACGCGGCCCCATCCAAAATTGCAGCACCTACGATTTTGTCATGACACCCAGTGAGTTAAGCCAAATTCACAGTGCCGCATTCACTATGTCCCGCCCATGGTCGGCCCAAGAATTTGAAGAGCTTCTGCGCAACAAACACACCCACCTCTTTACCTGCACACAGGGTTTCGCCTTGGTCCAAGTCATTGCAGGCGAAGCAGAACTTTTGACCATATCAGTTCACCCTGACGCCCAAGGCAAAGGCGCAGGTGGCACGTTAATGTCAAAGTGGATGTCATCCGTAGACGCAGACGAGGCATTCCTAGAAGTCGCCGCAGACAACCATGCCGCCAGACATCTTTACGAGGCACATGGATTCGCAGGCGTCGCACACCGTTCCGCCTATTATGCCCGAGATTTAGGCGGTTCCGTCGACGCAATCATCATGCGTAGAGCCCTGAAATAGCGCTAGAACATAAGAATCTCCCAATACCTTACGTCATGGTAGAAAAAGCGGTTGACCCTGACTGCCCACTACGGCCTAATTTGAATCTGATCTAAGCATTCTGCATGCTTACGATGGGCCGAGCGGGTTAATCAAAATGGTTCACTCCCCAGTTCTGGCGGTCCCAAAACAAAACGTGGGAGAACAACCTGATGAAACTTATGCATAAATTCCTAGGCGCTGCTGCCGGTATCGCATTAACGGCTGGTGCCGCTGCTGCCGACCCAGCATTGATTTTTGACCTTGGTGGTAAATTTGACAAATCGTTCAACGAAGCTGCCTTTTCCGGCGCGCAACGTTGGGCAGAAGAGACTGGCGGCAAGTTCGCTGAGATCGAACTGCAATCAGACGCGCAACGTGAGCAAGCACTGCGTCGCTTTGCTGAAGCTGGCGCAAACCCGATCGTAATGGCTGGTTTCGCATTCGGTGACGCATTAGGCCAAGTAGCTGTTGATTATCCAGACACAAAATTCACAATCATCGATATGGTTGTTGATGCACCAAACGTACGCTCTGTTGTCTTCAACGAGCACGAAGGTTCATACCTTGTTGGCATGATGGCTGCACAAGCGTCCAAATCTGGCACAGTATCCTTCGTTGGCGGCATGGACATCCCATTGATCCGTCGCTTTGCTTGTGGCTATGCCCAAGGCGTAAAAGCAGTGAACCCAGACGCGACAGTGATTTCCAACATGACCGGCACAACCGGCGCAGCATGGAATGACCCGGTAAAAGGTTCTGAGATCACAAAAGCACAAATCAGCCAAGGGTCTGACGTTGTATTTGCTGCTGCTGGTGGCACAGGCGTTGGTGTGTTGCAAACTGCTGCAGATGAGAAAATCCTCTCAATCGGCGTTGATTCAAACCAAAACTACCTACACTCAGGCCAAGTTTTGACATCAATGCTTAAGCGCGTCGACAATGCCGTATTCTCTGCATTCACAGACGGTGTTGACATGGAAACTGGCTTCTCAGTCATGGGTCTAACAAACGGTGGCGTGGGCTATGCAATGGACGAGCACAACGCGTCCCTCGTATCAGCTGACATGAAAGCTACTGTAGAAGCCGCCTCTGCACAGATCGCTTCAGGCGAGATTGCCGTACATGACTACATGTCAGACGACAGCTGCCCAGCACTGACGTTCTAATCAAACCTTAACGTACCAAAAGAAAGCCCCAAGCCATGACCGAATGTATTCACACACTTTTCTCGGCTTGGGGCGCACCCACCGCCGACGAGCGCGCATCAGCAACTGACGCAGCCATCGGCCCAGATTTTTGCTATAGCGATCCACGGACACCTGCGCCGATCACGGACCGCGATGACTATATTAACTACATCAAAATGTTTGCTGAAATGGCCCCTGGCGCCGAAGCCAAGGTCGTAAACATTTCCGAACGCGACGGCAGCGCACGCGCAACTGTCGAATTTGGAATGCCCAACATGCCAGCACAGCGCGGCCAATATTTCATCGATATCAAAGATGGAAAAATTGCGCGCATCGTAGGATATGCAGGCATGGGAGAGCCTTCTTGACCAACGACACGACAGCGCCTGCGATTGAGTTAAAAGGCATTTCAAAAGCCTTTGGCCCCGTCCAAGCGAACAAAGACATTTCCATCCGCGTCATGCCCGGTACGATCCACGGGATCATCGGCGAAAATGGCGCAGGTAAATCAACATTGATGTCTATCCTTTATGGCTTTTACAAAGCCGATAAGGGTGAGATTTTCATTGGAGGCCACAAGACCGAAATTCCAGACAGCCAAGCAGCAATCGCTGCGGGTATAGGCATGGTATTCCAACACTTTAAACTGGTTGAGAACTTCACCGTCCTTGAAAACATTATTCTTGGTGCCGAAGACGGTCGCTTGTTAAAACCCAGCCTTGCCAAGGCGCGTAAATCCTTGCTTGAGTTGGCTGCTGAATACGAATTGAACGTTGATCCTGACGCCTTGATCGAAGAGATCGGTGTGGGGATGCAACAACGTGTTGAGATCCTGAAGGCCCTGTATCGTCAGGCCGATATTCTTATCCTTGATGAGCCCACAGGCGTTCTGACCCCGTCAGAGGCGGATCAGTTGTTCCGTATTCTTGGACGTTTACGTGAAGAAGGCAAAACCATCATCCTTATCACGCACAAACTGCGCGAAATTATGGAAGCCACAGACACCGTCAGCGTGATGCGCCGCGGTGAGATGACCGCGACGGTTAAGACCGCCGACACCAGCCCTGAAGAGTTGGCTGAATTGATGGTTGGCCGCAAGGTTCTGTTGCAAGTGGACAAAACTCCACCAACACTTGGTGATGTTGTTTTAGATGTGCAAAACTTGCGTGTGGTCGATGAACAAGGCGTTGAACGCCTCAAAAGCATTAGCCTAAATGTACGCGCTGGTGAAATTCTTGGTATCGCGGGCGTCGCGGGCAACGGTCAATCTGAACTGCTTGAAGTGTTGGGCGGTTACGCCGACGGCACCGGGTCGGTGACACTAAACGGCGAAGCGATCGACCTCACTGGCAAATACTCAGACGGCAAGACACGTCGCGCCTGTGGCATCGCCCACGTCCCCGAAGATCGCCAACGTGAAGGTCTGATTATGGACTATTCAGCGTGGGAGAATACAGCGTTTGGGTACCACGACGATCCCGCCTATCAATCTGGCATCTTCATCAATAATACAGCCATTCGCCAAGACACTGAGGAAAAGATGGCGCGTTTCGATGTGCGCCCTCCGAACCCACACCTGTCTGCCAAAAATTTTAGCGGCGGCAATCAGCAAAAAATTGTTCTGGCACGTGAAATCGAACGCAATCCCGATCTGCTGTTGATCGGCCAGCCCACACGCGGCGTAGACATCGGTGCAATCGAATTCATCCACCAACAAATTGTTGCCCTGCGCGATCAAGGCAAAGCCATTCTATTGGTCAGTGTGGAGCTGGAGGAAATCTTGTCTCTCTCAGACCGTGTCGCCGTTATGTTTGACGGACACATCATGGGCGAACGTGCCGTTGGCGAAACCGACGAAAAAGAACTGGGCCTGATGATGGCCGGTGTGGAGACGTAAGATGGACGTAATGCCAAAATGGGCCGAGGTCGTCCTTGTGCCACTGATCTCACTGCTGTTGGCGGCAATCCTATCTGGGTTGGTAATACTTGCCATTGGTGAAGATCCGATTGCGGCATTGAAATTGATGATCGACGGCGCATTGGGCAGTACCTATGGCTGGGGTTACACGCTATATTACGCAACCAACTTTATGTTTACTGGCCTTGCTGTCTCCGTCGCCTTTCACGCCCGGTTGTTCAACATTGGTGGTGAAGGTCAGGCCATGTTGGGTGGTTTGGGCGTGGCACTTGCCTGCCTGATCATCCCATGGCCCCATTGGTCACTTGGCCTGCTGGGCGCGATTGTGTTGGCAGGTGCGTTTGGTGCAGTTTGGGCTGCAGTTCCTGCGTATTTGCAAGCAAAACGCGGCAGTCACATCGTTATCACGACCATTATGTTCAACTTTATCGCCGCTGCGGTCCTGAACTATATGCTGGTCAACGTGCTGCGTCCCAAAGGTGCAATGGATCCTGCAACCGCACGCTTCCCCGAAGCCGTTCACTTGCCATCCCTGCACGACATCTTGGCCCCCATCGGCATTAGCTTTTCAAAAGCGGCCCCAGCAAACGTTTCCCTGTTGGTGGCAATAATCGCCTGTGTCTTGGTTTGGTTGCTGATCTGGCGCACGAAACTTGGCTATGAAATTCGCGCCTATGGTCACTCTGAAAGTGCTGCAAAATATGCGGGAATTTCCCCTGTTAAGATTACGATGATCGCTATGATCATCTCTGGTGCACTGGCAGGCATGATGGCGATCAACAACGTTATGGGCGAAGCAGAACGTTTAGTATTGAACGCGACTGAGGGTGCCGGATTTATCGGGATCGCTGTCGCCTTGATGGGTCGTAGTCATCCTTTGGGCGTTTTTATCGCCGCGATTTTGTTTGGTTTTCTATACCAAGGCGGTGCCGAGTTGGCATTATGGACCAGTATTCCGCGCGAATTGATCGTCGTGATCCAAGCGCTGGTTATCTTGTTCACAGGCGCGCTGGACAACATGGTGCGGATGCCATTGGAACGCATATTCCTGGCTCTGCGTAAGGAGGGCAACTGATGGATTTCTTTACGCTCATCCAAATTCTAGACGCCACTGTACGCTTGGCAATTCCGTTATTGCTGGCCTGTCTGGCCGGTCTCTTCTCGGAACGCGCTGGTATTTTTGACATCGGCCTTGAAGGCAAGATGTTGGCCGCTGCCTTCTTCTCTGCCGCGATTGCGTCAATGACGGGCTCCGTTTGGATTGGCCTGCTCGCGGGCATCGCAGCATCGCTGTTTTTAAGCGGTGTTCATGGCCTTGCCTCTATCACTTTTCGTGGCAATCAATTGATCTCTGGCGTGGCCATCAACTTCCTTGCCGCTGGCATGACGGTTTTGATTGCGCAGTCTTGGTTCAGCCAAGGCGGGCGCACGCCATCCCTTTCAGGTGCGGAGCGGTTTAACCCAATCAACTTCCCCGGTGCGCTGACAACTACGAACGAAGTCAAAGCGGCAAGCCCGTTGATGCAGGTTTATTCGGAATTGTTATCTGGGCATTCACTGCTTGTTTATGTCGCGCTGCTAACAGTCCCAATGACGTGGTGGTTGCTATACCGCACGCGCTTTGGTCTGCGCTTGCGTGCCGTTGGTGAAAACCCAGCTGCTGTTGATACCGCTGGTGTTTCGGTTGTTGGATTGCGTTATGCCGCTGTTGCTATTTGCGGTATCCTATGTGGCATTGCCGGTGCGTACCTATCAACGGCACTACAAGCAGGGTTCGTCAAAGACATGTCCGCTGGTCGTGGTTTCATCGCCCTCGCAGCCCTTATTTTCGCCAAGTGGCGTCCATGGCAGGCGCTTTATGCCACGTTCCTGTTTGGCCTTTTCCAGGCGCTTGAGCTGCGTCCAGACGTTATTGAAGCAGTCATAGGTATGAAAGTTCAAGGCCAGTTCTTAGGCGCTTTGCCATACATTATGACCGTTGTCATTTTGGCTGGCTTCGTCGGAAAAGCCATTCCACCACGTGCTGGTGGCGAACCATATGTCAAAGAGCGTTGATCCAGCGATAGGTCCAGTTTGACCCAAGATATCAGCCCTGTTTGAAGCGTATACGCATGGCATCTTGATTTAGGTGCTGTGCGCGGTCTAGGAGGGTCCATGCAAATATACCTACCCATCGCAGAGATTTCAGTGAATGCCTTCCTATTGTTAGGTTTGGGCGGGATCGTAGGCATCTTGTCGGGCATGTTTGGTGTCGGTGGTGGCTTTTTAATGACCCCATTGTTGTTCTTTATCGGCATCCCCCCTGCGGTAGCTGTTGCAACAGAAGCCAACCAAATTGTTGCCTCTTCGTTTTCCGGCGTGCTGGCCCATTTCAAGCGAAAAACCGTCGATCTCAGGATGGGCACCGTTCTTCTCATTGGGGGACTGGTTGGGGCGGCACTTGGCGTCGTGGTGTTCAACTATCTAAAGGCGCAGGGCCAAGTCGATCTGCTTGTCAAACTTTGTTACGTTATTTTCCTCGGTGTTATCGGCGGCTTGATGTTTATCGAGTCCCTTAACGCTATCCGCAAAACCTCAAAGGGTGCTACGCCCAAGCGTAAGAAGCACAACTGGATACATGGCCTACCGTTCAAAATGCGGTTTCGGGTATCTGGACTTTATATCTCTGTGATCCCACCGCTGATCGTTGGTGTTCTTGTTGGTATTCTTGCTGCCATCATGGGTGTTGGTGGCGGTTTCATCATGGTCCCTGCGATGATTTATTTGCTGGGGATGCCCACTAAGGTGGTTGTGGGGACATCCTTGTTCCAAATCATTTTTGTGACCGCCTTCACAACTATGTTGCACGCGACAACAAACTTTACCGTCGACATTGTACTGGCAGTCCTTCTGCTTGTTGGTGGTGTGTTTGGCGCGCAAATCGGCACCCGTATCGGCGTCAAGATGAAGGCCGAACAGTTACGTATTCTTCTGGCGATCATGGTTTTAGCCGTCTGTGGCAAGCTAGCGTTCGATCTATTGGTCATGCCATCCGATGTCTTCTCAATTGCCGCAGGAGGCCACTGATATGTTACGCTATATCATCGCCTTCATCATGCTTACATTGCCTGCAATGGCTGAAGAAGTCGTATTGGGGCTAAGCAAAGATGAGGTGGCAATCACCACGTCCTTTGACGGCTCCGATGTATTGATTTTTGGCGCGGTGAAACGCGAGGCTCCGATCCCTGAGGGCGATCCACTTGAGGTTATCATCACTGTATCTGGCCCTTCAGAGGCTGTGACAGTGCGCCGTAAGGAAAAGCGGTTTGGGATTTGGGTCAATGTCGACGCTGTTGAAATTGACGAAGCGCCCAGCTTTTACGCCGTGGCCACGAGTGCGCCTCTGCGTGATGTGCTGAACGATGTTGAAGACCTGCGTTACAAAATCTCTGTCCCGCGTGCGATCCGCTCTGTGGGTGCACCCATGGCCGTTCAAGACGCAGGTGCCTTCACCCAAGCGATCATTCGCATTCGCACCAAATCAGACGCATATCAATTGTTGGAAAATGGGGTGTCTGTGGATGCTCAGACCCTTTTCCAAACCTCGATTCAGCTGCCTGCCGCATTGACAGAGGGTGATTACAAAACGCGTATTTTCCTCACCCGTAGCGGCAAGGTCATTTCGGATTATGAGACATCAATTGATGTTAAAAAAATTGGTTTGGAACGCTGGCTGTTCACGATGTCTCGCGAAAATTCATTGCTGTATGGCTTGATGTCATTGGCGATTGCGATTGCTGCAGGGTGGGGTGCCTCCGCAATCTTTCGGGTTTTCCGCCTTTAACCGCGGCCTATAAATGGCATCTTGGTTGCCATCACTGTCATGTTCTGAACATTCGCGCTCAACGGCAAGCCAGCCATATGGAACACCGCATCCGCGGCGTGGCCAACATCCATGGTTTCCATATCGGGTTGATTGGCTTTGAGGTCTGCAACAATCGCGCTTTCAGCATTCCCGATGTCGATCTGCCCACATGCTATGTCAAAATGGCGGCCATCCAACGACAGTGTTTTTGTCATACCCGTAATCGCGTGTTTCGTTGTCGTATAACAAATTGAGTTGGACCGCGGGGCATATGCGGACAACGATCCATTGTTGATAATCCGTCCGCCTTGCGGTGATTGTCGACGCATATGCCCAAAGGCCAGTTGGGCTGCGATAAACATCCCATTCAGGTTCACGTTCATCACTTCGGTCCATGACTCCAGCGACACTTCGTCGATGGGGCCGGAGGGACCAAACATTCCTGCGTTGTTGAATAGGGCATCTAGTCTGCCAGACCGCTCGACAAATGCGCCAAATTTCGCCTTCATCGCTACCACATCTGTCACGTCGCATGGCAAGGCATGGGCATGCTCAAATTTGGACGCAATTTCATCCAGCAATTTAGCACGTCGCGCAATCAATCCTACGCGCCACCCAGCGTTTAAGAACACCTCAGCTGTTGCGTGACCAATGCCAGAACTGGCCCCTGTGATAATGATCGACTTCATAGAAACCCATCCTCTTCAACTTGCGGCGCCAATGTCAAAGTCGGTGCAGCGATCGCCTTTAAATCATCTACGCGCAAAGGCTCTGTCGGTTTTGACAACCGATTGCGCACGACCCAGATGAGACGTTCTTGGGCCCGCGTGATCGCAACGTATGCAAGGCGTTTCCAAAGCGGTTGTCCCGCCTCGATCCGGTTCATACGTGCCGCTACGAATAGGTCAGGTGCAAAGACCTGAACCGTGTCCCATTGGCTGCCCTGTGCCTTGTGAATGGTTACTGCAGAACCGTGCAGGAACGTTGCCCCCATACGTGCCGCAAACGGAATGAATGGTTCTTCTTCATCCGGCTTTTCGATCTTAACAATTGATGCCGCACTGATTTGTGGATCTTCAGCACCCATGACATGGAGCCGTGAAAAACCCGGTTTGCGCCCCTCACCCAAGTACACAACTTGCGCACCTTTGATCAGGCCACGGGCCTCAAGGTCCAAACGTTTCTTGCGGTGCTTAAGCGGCAACTCGATGCCGTCACAGATCAGCGGCTCACCCGCGATCAAGGCATCCTCGGGGGCACCGTAAACATTACGAAACGCGTTCAGAAGGCGAATGCGGGTGGCGTTGCGCCAGACCAAAACAGGACTGCGTGCCATCAGGTCAACTTCAACGCGCTGCCCCCAAACGACGCGCTCATCCTTTTTGGAAACCTCTTCGATCATCTGTTCAAAATGGTGAAACTCTAGGGCGGGATCGGCCAAAGCATGTGCCAAATCAAGGATCGGGTTATCGGCCGTTTGACGGTGAACACGCGCTAGATTCATGACCTGCGGGGCTGGCAGTTTTTCAAACACCATCGCGCCAGACTGATTGACCGGAGCAAGCTGTGCAGGGTCACCAAACAAGATCAAAGTTGGAAATATCTCTTTGAGGTCATTGAACTGGCGGTCATCTAACATCGAACTTTCGTCGATGAAGCCAATATCAAGCGGTTCCTCGCGGCGCTTCCAACCCGTGATAAAATCAGAACCACGCAACCCTGCCGCGGCCAAAGCACCCGGAATAGATTTGTTGTTCAGATAGAATGCAGCCGCACGATCCAATGCAACATCAGTGATTTCCAATCCCTCACTGATATCAGGGCGTTCGCCATTGCCAGCCAACCAATCCGCGATCCGTTCGTATTCAGGATCATACACTGGCGTGTAAAGGATACGGTGAATGGTCGTCGCGGGCACACCACGAAGGCGCAGAACAGATGCCGCCTTGTTAGTGGGGGCCAATATCGCAAGTGTGCGCTTGCTTTTACTTTTCTTGGACTCAAAATCACCAGAAACAATTTGGACTCCAGCAGCTTCAAGCGCCTTATAAAGCTCTGCCAACAAAAGCGTTTTACCCGAACCAGCTTTTCCTGTGATTGCCATAACTGAAGATGCATCGCCCTGCGGTGGCATGAGCAAATTATCATCAAGGTTCACGCCAGCGCCACGCAGCATTTCGGTAACGCTGTCAAATGCGCTGGCTTGATCGTCGGAGAGGGTAAGTTCGGTGGATGTCATAGCGCGACACTATAGAGCGCGCCCAGAGGGTGCTAGCCCACCTTTGCTAGTTCTGCGCACTGTTTTGACCCAAAAGCACGATCAAACCAAAGCCGTGAAATTTCCGGAGAAAGACCCGCCTTTTGCGCCACGAGTGCTTTGGCTTCTGGCGCAAAATGCCAAAGCCCAACACTGATTTGTGTGCGTCCCTCGCCCTCTTGACCTAATACCTCTGGGGATGATCCAATTCGGCGATATATCCGCACCATACGTGCGTCAAATACGCCAACGAAGTGTTCAACGCCGAACCCTTCCATATTTTCTCCACCTGCAAGCATCAGCGCTGCGGCAACTTTTGGATTTGCGCCCCGAGATAAGCAAAAGCGCGTGCATTCCCAGATCGTTGGACTGGAAATTGAATCGCCCCCCAAAAGGTGTGGGAAATGATCGTTTACCATAACCCGTCCCACAGTTGGCAAGAAGCGCATCGATCCCCCGTGCGTGCCATCCGCATTTTCCCAAATGACATAAAGTGGATTTAGGTCGTCGTATTCGTCACGTTCAAAACCTTGGGCATCCACGCTCACCTCCCAATTGAGGCGTACCTTAAATTGATCAGCACGGTCCCGAAACATTTCCGCCGCCAGTCTTTCATGTGCCTTCAGTTGGTCCCCATAGATGTAACGCAACATATCACTTCTCCTTGTCCGTTTAATAAACTGAACAAAGGACTAACTTTTGGAGCGTTAATTTCCATTCATCTGGGCGTACGCAGTTCACGTGCCTACGCAACATCATACCACAATCAAGCCACGACTAATTGCGCGTGCAACAGCATGTGTGGTGTTCATCGCCCCCAATTTGAAACGCGCACTTTCTACGTAAACCCGTACCGTATGCTCCGAAATTGTGAGGGTTTGGGCCACTTGCGCTCGGTTGTAACCCATCGCCAATAGCGTCACAGCATCAATTTCGCGCGGGGAAAGCGCCTGCGCATGTTCTGGGGTTCTATCTGGCTCTAGATCCAAAGCTTTGTGGTTGAAAGCATGAGCAATCAGCAACATGCTTCGCGTATGCTCTTCGGTAAACGCCGCCCAGTCCGCGTCATTGCCAGAGTGGCTAACCGTGAATAATGCAAACTGGCCGTTTGGCCCTCGTATCGGAACAGAAAATCCTTGGTTCCCAACGCCGTATGCAATCGCTTCTTTTTGAAAGGCTCGAGACGCCTTGCTAGACCAATCTAATCGCTTCCAATCGACAGGGTGAAAGCGTTGATAGCAACCCGCAATCACGGGATCTACCCGCAAGTAATTTTGGTCCAGATATCGCTGAACCCATTCTGGGGGGTAGGTCCCGCATCCGTATTGATCGCCGACACTGTCGACCCAATGATACACCATGTGATCGACGTTCATTTCATTGCGCAGTGCCTCTATCGCGATCTGAAGTCCCGCAAGCCCTTCAGCTTGCTCCAGCTCCTCCAAGATATGTTCCAAGGCCGTGGTCGCGGTCATGTGTGCGCCTATATTGTTTTTCCCTTAGCGCTGCTATTTCGGCCATGGCGACAATCGAGGTGTCATCAAGTTGTTCTGCAAGAATCAAAAGTTCATTTGCACGCGCAAATGTTTTGAGGTCTGTGAGTACGTCCAAAATCCAGTCACTTCTCATTTAAGCTACACCTCTAGTTGGTTAATGAATGATTAAATCAAACCTATCACGGCCACCTTTCCCGCAAAATTCGCGCATTTCCCCTCCCCCAAAATGGGGAGGTGCCCAAATATAAGCCTTTGAATCGGCTCAAACCGGTGTCTAGAAATACAAACGCCCACGATCCGCTTTGATTCGTGGGCGTCTTTCATTTTCACTAACAAGCTGCGTTTAGGGCCGCGCGTCCATCGCGTCTTCCAATGTACGCAAGCCAGTCTTGGGCGCTTGGACCAACACCGACATATTCCCGGGCTTGTGTTCGTTGCGTAGCATTTTCATGTGAGCGTCGGGCAGAGCATTCCATTCAAACACTTCGGACATGCAGGGATCCAACCGCCGTTCGATCATCAACTGGTTTGCCGCTGACGCTTGCTTGAGGTGGGCAAAGTGGCTTCCTTGCAGGCGCTTTTGATGCATCCACATGTAACGCACATCAAAGGTTAGATTGAAGCCGGACGTACCCGCACAGATCACAACCATCCCACCCTTTTTACAAACGAACGTCGAGACAGGGAATGTCGCTTCGCCGGGGTGTTCAAATACCATATCAACGTTGTTACCTTTGCCCGTAATTTCCCAAATCGCTGCGCCAAATTTTCGCGCCTCTTTGAACCAGGTGGCATACTCAGGGGTATTCACTGTGGGCATCTGCCCCCAACAGTTGAAATCTTTGCGGTTCAGAACGCCTTTTGCGCCTAACCCCATAACAAAATCACGTTTGTCTTCATCAGAAATCACACCAATCGCATTGGCACCTGCGGTGTTGATCAACTGAATCGCGTAGGAGCCAAGACCACCGGATGCACCCCAGACCAAGACGTTTTGGCCCGGCTTAAGGTCATGCGGATGGTGTCCGAACAACATCCGATATGCTGTAGCCAAAGTTAGGGTGTAACAGGCGGATTCTTCCCACGTCAGATGCTTTGGGCGCGGCATCAATTGTTGCGACTGCACGCGCGTGAACTGTCCAAAAGAACCGTCTGGTGTTTCGTATCCCCAGATGCGCTGACTGGTGGAGAACATCGGATCACCGCCATTGCAGTCTTCATCGTCACCATCATCTTGGTTGCAGTGAATGACAACTTCATCGCCAACCTTCCAACGCGTTACCTTATCGCCGACGGCCCAAACGATACCCGACGCGTCAGAACCTGCGATGTGATAGGGTTGTTTGTGCCCGTCAAAGGGGCTGATCGGCGTGCCCAATGCAGCCCAAACACCATTATAATTCACGCCTGCTGCCATCACCAAAACAAGGACATCGTGACTGTCTAGGTTCGGTACATCCACGACTTCTTGCAGCATCGCAGTATCTGGATTGCCGTGACGTTCCTTGCGGATGGTCCAAGCGTACATCTGCTTAGGGACATAGCCCATTGGAGGAATTTCACCGACCTCGTAAAGGTCTTTTTCAAGCGCTTCATATTGCGCAGTTCCAGTATCTAAACCCATGATATTTCCCCTCGATGCATAGCGGACCACGGCGCAGAATCGCGTGGCCATGCTCAGGAAATATAATTTAGCGAGCAATAAAGCAACCTTATTGCAATATTTTCGGTAATTTTATTACCGTGTTAATTTTATGCGGTGTCTTGCGCACCTTCTCCGTCCAAATAATAATGGGCAATCGAACTGGCGTAGAATGTTAGGACAGGTCGATTGTTTGGCAATATGCTCCAGACCCCATCTTTTAACTCAACGATCTCTCGCTCAGCTAATTGAGCCAGCGCATGGTTTGCGACAGCAATCAATTCACTTGGAGGAACGATCGAAGTCTTCACAGTACTGGCAGATAATTGTGCGTCCAAAACAGTTTGTAGATTTGTGTCGTCACCAGCCAAATCACCCGCCAACAAAGCGCGCGCCAACAGCGGCACCACCACCACAGGCATAACATCTTCGATGCGAGTCATCAGATCGGTAGCCAAGCTTTCTGCGTCAGGCGTCGTCTTGTAATCGCGTAACGAAACTGGTTCCCCAAACGTTACTGCAGCAGTCCCAAACTGAAACTTCTTCCCACGAAACCGTTGCCACGTGCGGTGCACCACAAACTTGAAAACAACGCTTACCTTGCCACCAAACTTTCGGTCCCCACGTTCATTCGCAGCAATCAAAACACGGTCCTCAAGAACACGGTCATAGTTAATGGCGACAGGCACGAACATAACGTCGCGCCCCTCGTTGGGGTCAAACCCCTCGAGAATATAAGACAGCAGGCCCATCTTCGGGGGCATAAGCCGGCCGTTCAGACTTAACCCACCCTCAGGAAACACCGCTTGAGTTACGCCGCCTTCAGTTGCCATCTGTACATAGCGAGCAAGCACTCGACGATACAAAGCACCCCGTGCTTTGCGGCGAATGAAATATGCACCCATTGATTTGATCAATCGGGTCAGTGGCCAAACACGGGCCCATTCCCCAACAGCGTAGGACAATGCAGATGCACGCGCGGCCAAATATGTCACCAACACATAATCCATGTTGCTGCGATGGTTCATGATAAAAATGACGGTCGCGTCTGGGGACAGTTTGGCCAAACGTTCATCATTTTCAAGACCAGTGCGTACGTCATAAAAGGTATTGCCCAACCAGCGTGCTATACGGATTGCAAATCCAAAGTACGCCAGCGCACTAAAACTAGGCACGATCTCACGTGCATATCGCCGTGCTTTTTCAAAGGCGACGTTCTCTGGCACATTGTTGCGTTCCGCGTGGTTCACAATCGCGCGGGTGACTTCAGGATCGTAAATTAATCGCTGGATCATGTCATAACGGCGCGCCAGCTTGAATGGCTCAATCGGGCGCGTAAGACGCGTATTCAACTTCTTCACAGCCCGTTCCAAACGGCGGCGGAAAAACCAACGTACCGAGGGCAACAAGAAGTGGCTAAGTGCTGTAACCGCAGCAAACAGCAAAATCAGGACAAAAAGCCAGAGGGGAATTTCAACAATCTGCGTCATTGGAAAATAGTCTTACAGCGCTCAGACCCCGCGTAAACCAAAATCAAATTTGGACGCCTTAGTTGGGCCAGATAGCGGCATTTTTGCTTTACGTTTTGTTAATAGCACCTTCAGTAAAACGAATTGACACTTGTCTAAAATTACCATTAATAAGCAATACACGTAACTTTATTACCCGCAAAATGCGCTGACCACCAGTGAGGCCCGATGACCCAATCCGAAAAAGACCACCCTTGGCTGATACGGACCTATGCAGGTCATTCAACAGCCAAGGCCTCGAACCTGCTGTACCGTTCAAATCTAGAAAAAGGGCAGACGGGCCTTTCTGTCGCTTTCGATCTACCAACCCAAACAGGTTATGACAGCGACCATATCTTGTCACGCGGTGAGGTTGGTAAGGTTGGCGTGCCCGTTTCCCACCTTGGTGACATGCGTGCATTGTTTGATGAAATTCCCTTAGAAAAAATGAATACGTCGATGACTATCAACGCAACGGCCCCTTGGTTGTTGTCGCTGTACATCGCTGTAGCCCAAGAACAGGGTGCTGACATTGTGGCACTGCAAGGCACTGTTCAAAACGATCTGATCAAAGAATACCTTTCGCGCGGCACCTACATTTGCCCGCCCAAACCATCGTTAAAGATGATCGCGGATGTTGCCGAATATTGTTATAAAAACGTTCCCAAATGGAACCCGATGAACGTTTGTTCCTATCATTTGCAAGAGGCCGGTGCGACGCCAGAGCAAGAGCTGTCCTTTGCCCTCGCCACTGCCACAGCCGTTTTAGATGAATTGCGCCCCCGCGTTGATCCTGCTGATTTTTTCGCCCTTGTGGGCCGCATCTCTTTCTTTGTGAACGCAGGCATTCGGTTCGTGACAGAGATGTGCAAAATGCGCGCTTTCGTCGATCTATGGGATGAAATTTGTGAGACGCGTTACGGTGTAACAGACGCAAAATACCGTCGCTTTCGTTACGGCGTTCAGGTGAACTCCCTTGGCCTGACCGAACAGCAACCAGAGAACAATGTTTACCGTATCTTGATCGAGATGCTTGCGGTCACCTTGTCTAAAAAGGCCCGTGCGCGTGCGGTGCAATTGCCCGCATGGAATGAAGCTCTGGGCCTGCCCCGTCCGTGGGATCAACAATGGTCCATGCGCATGCAACAGATCATGGCTTTTGAAACTGACTTGTTAGAATTTGACGACTTATTTGACGGCAACCCTGCGGTAGATCGCAAAGTTGAAGAACTCAAAGAAGGTGCCCGGGCAGAACTGGCGAATTTAGATGCCATGGGCGGCGCAATTGAAGCCATCGATTACATGAAATCCGCCCTTGTGCAGTCCAACGCTGATCGCCTCAACCGGATTGAAGCGGGGAAAACTGTCGTTGTTGGCGTGAACAAATACACCAGCACAGAACCCTCCCCGTTGATGACCGCAGATGGCGGCATCATGGTGGTCGATCCCGCCGTGGAGCAGGCCCAAATTGACAGTCTGAATGCTTGGCGCGCCAACCGCGATCAGGGTGCCGTCGACGCCGCCCTTGCAGATCTTCGTGCAGCGGCATCCGAAGGGCGCAATGTGATGCCGCCGTCAATCGCGGCGGCAAAAGCAGGTGCAACGACAGGCGAATGGGCCGCGCAAATGCGCCATGTCCACGGCGAATACCGTGGGCCAACTGGTGTTGCTGCTGGACAATCTAACAAGACCGAAGGCCTTGAAGACCTGCGTGAATCTGTAAATGCGGTGAGTGATCGGTTGGGGCGTCGATTAAAATTCTTGGTTGGCAAACCCGGCTTAGATGGTCATTCGAACGGTGCGGAACAAATCGCTGTGCGTGCGCGCGATTGTGGGATGGATATCGCCTATGAAGGTATCCGCCTAACCCCCGAACAGTTGGTCGCCGCCGCGCTTGAAGATCAAGCGCATGTTTTGGGGCTATCAATCCTGTCAGGCAGTCACATTCCTTTGGTCGAGGACCTGATTGAACGAATGCGCGAAGCAGGGCTTGGCGATACACCAGTTATTGTCGGCGGCATCATTCCTGATGACGATGCAGAACGATTGCGGGCTATGGGTGTGGCACGGGTTTATACGCCTAAAGACTTTGAGCTGAACACAATCATGGCAGACATTGTCACCCTCGCCGATCCCGCATCTTAGCAACAAACGCAGCATTTGCATCTTGATCGATATGAAGTCAAAATTGGTTCAACATTCATACTCGCGAAAGAGAAGTCCATGACCGTACACATCGGCGCAAAGCCAGGCCAAATCGCTGAAACTGTTCTAATGCCGGGTGATCCGTACCGCGCGAAATGGGCCGCAGAAACCTTTCTGAAAGACGTAGAACTGGTCAACGAAGTGCGCGGCATGTTGGGGTTCACCGGCACATGGAACGGCCACAGTGTCACTATCCAAGGGTCCGGCATGGGCATGCCATCCTTGTCGATCTACGCCAACGAATTAATCAATGAATACAACGCACAAACCCTGATCCGCATTGGCAGCTGCGGGGGTATGCAGCCACAGGTCGGCATTCGTGACGTGATTATTGCCATGACCGCAAGCACCCTAAACTCTCCGTCTTCCGGCATTTTCAAAGAGTTCAATTACGCGCCATGTGCCGACTATGGGCTACTCGCAGCTGCGGTAAAATCTGCGGAAACAAAGGGCTGTAAAACCCACGTAGGCGGGATTTATTCTTCTGACGTGTTCTATGACGAACGCCCTGATTTGAATGAACAAATGACGCGCCACGGTATCTTGGGTGTCGAGATGGAAGCCGCCGAACTGTACACCCTTGCCGCCCGTTATGGCCGTCGCGCATTGGCTGTTCTAACCGTTAGTGATCACCTTCAAACGGGTGAAGCGTTACCGGCCGAAGACCGCGAACGCAGCTTTGGCGAAATGGTAGAGATTGCCCTAGAAGCTGCATTTGCCTGAACATATTCAGCCAAACAAAAAACAGTGAAACCAAACGTCGGTATCATGTCTGTATAACGTCGGTATTGCGTAGGTGCGCAATACCGATCCAGTTACAAACCGTGACTGCGATTGTACCCATTCACCGCAGGTGAATTCCAATCATCAAGCGACCCAATAGCAGGTTTGAATACTTCGATCAGCAGCGGATGACATTGGGCACTGTCTGAGGAATGTTCGTCAGAGCAATCGCCCCCCGGACAGGCCGACAAGCAGCCCAGCAAATCGATCTCAGCGAAGAACTCTAGATAGTCACCGGGGCGCACAGGGCTGCCTTTCATAAAGTACTGGCCTGTGTCGCGGGTAAAGCCGGTGCACATAAAGACGTTTAGCACGTCATGCACATGGCTTTCCGCCTCTTGCGCAGTGATGCCAAGGTGCTCACCCATCGCGCGAGACAGGTTGGAGTGGCAGCAATGGTGATACTGACCACCAGCAAGCAAGTTGTGCGTATAAGGATCGCAGCGCGTGCCAATCACGTCATGCACAGAGCCACCAAATTCATCGATACCATACCAACCCAGCGTGTCGTGAGTGATTGTCGCCATTGGACGCAATTGTGGAAAGCTGGACCACATTTGTTGGCCTGTGGTGATGTGTGTGCCGTGCAAAGCGCGTGTTTTACCCGTGTAGAATTTTTCGCTAAGGTCATTGGCATTCCACAGGTTCAGATCGCCGACTTGGGCCCCTTCAACAGATGATATGCGAAAGAAATGTCCCGCTGGTACGTTGAACACCGCTGCGTCGCGGGCTGGGGCCAAAACCTCGTCAACCTTGGTCAGGTTCTGACGGGCCGCTTCATAGACGGGCATATTCGGCGCAGGTAGCGTTTCAACTGGATAACAAATGACTGGCTTAACAGCACGACGGGCGGCGGTGTCTTTGGGTTGGGTCATTTGGGCCTCACAAGTTGGGTGTTTTTAGCTTTGATCTGCAATCATTGGGTAGGCCTTTGGTTGATGTAAAGGCCTCTGCGCCGCAGGCCGCGCATTTATATTTGCGAAGTGCGCCGCGATCCCCTGTTGCGTCTGCACGCCATCGGCATCCGCGCGTTGGCGCATTGCGCCGCGCAAAGAACATTACAAAGCCAAAGGCAATCAGCAAGACAACTATTTGCATAATGGGGTCCTAAAGGTGCTTAAATATAAAAATGGCCCACCCGATAAGGGCAGGCCATTTCAGATAAGCTGTAGCTTAAGATCAGACGCGGCGTTCGACCATCATCTTTTTGATGTTCGAAATTGCCTCTGCAGGGTTCAAACCTTTAGGGCATGTTTTCGCGCAGTTCATGATCGTGTGGCAGCGATACAATTTGAACGGATCTTCAAGTTCGTCCAAACGTTCACCTGTTGCTTCATCACGTGAGTCAATGATCCAGCGATAGGCGTGCAACAAGGCTGCTGGGCCTAAGTACCGATCGCCGTTCCACCAGTAGCTTGGGCAACTGGTGGAGCAGCATGCGCACATAACGCATTCATACAGGCCATCCAACTTCTTGCGATCGTCGATTGACTGACGCCATTCTTTCGCAGGACGGTTGGTTTTGGTTTCCAACCACGGCATCACTGATGCGTGCTGTGCGTAGAAGTGTGTGAGGTCCGGGATCAAATCCTTGACTACTGGCATGTGCGGCAATGGATAAACGCGTACGTCGCCTCTGACTTCATCCATACCATAGATACAGGCCAAGGTGTTGATACCGTCGATGTTCATCGCACAGGATCCGCAAATCCCTTCGCGACAAGAACGGCGGAAGGTCAACGTTGGGTCGATTTCATTCTTGATTTTGATCAAAGCATCCAAAATCATTGGGCCGCAATCGTCCAAGTCGATCCAGTATGTATCAAGCTGTGGGTTTTTGCCGTCATCCGGGTTCCAGCGATAGATGCTGAATTTGCGCAGGTTTGTTGCGCCCTCAGGTTTTGGCCACGTTTTGCCCGTTGTCATACGCGAGTTTTTCGGGAGCGTTAGTTCTACCATTTGGTATCTCCTTTATCCGGCCAAGGCCGCAAGGCTGGCTTTGCCTGCACATTGTTGCGTTGCAGGGCGGCCCAGAATGTCACTGATCAAGGCCACTGTTGTGTCGTCGCCACCGACAACAGCAGCTTTGGCGAGTTGGCCAATTTCGATGCCTGATGCATTGTCGATGATGCCGTCTGTGAAGGGTGTTACCACCGTTTTTGGCACCAGCGGAAAGCGGGTCGTAAGCGTTTCCGCTACGGCTGCTTTGGCACTGCGACGGGCGACTTCGTCGACCGCTTTGGTGGCTTCAGTACAGCCCGCAAGGGCTGCACATGTGATACGCACACCCATCAGAAGTTACGCACTTTTGGTGCGATACGCTTAAGCTCGATGCCGCCATCATTCTCTGCTGTCAACGGATCAAGGTGCACACCGCGATAGCTAAGTGTTGCCTCGTTCTTGTCGTTGAATGTCGCCAATGTGTGAACGCGCCAATCTTTGTCGTCACGCTCTGGGAAGTCCTCGTGGGCGTGCGCCCCGCGGCTTTCTTTACGTGCTTCAGCGCCGGTGATTGTAGCCACAGCATTTGGCAGAAGGTTGGCCAATTCAAGAGTTTCCATCAGATCGCTGTTCCAAACCAATGAGCGGTCAGTGACGCCGATGTCGGACCATTTGGCCGCAACTTCATCCATCTTAACCTTGCCCTCAGCCAGTGTGTCGCTTGCCCGGAAAACGGCGGCGTCTTTTTGCATGGTCTGTTGCATCTCAAGGCGCAGCTCAGCTGTTGGGATAGCCCCTTTAGCGTGACGAGTATTATCGAAACGTTCAAAGGCAGCATCAACAGATTTTTGGCTCGGCGTTGGCACTGGGCTATCTGGATCGATGATCTTACCTGCGCGGATCGCAGCCGCACGGCCAAAGACCACTAGATCGATGAGTGAGTTAGACCCAAGGCGGTTGGCCCCGTGAACTGATGCGCACCCTGCTTCGCCCACAGCCATCAGGCCCGGGGACACCGCATCTGGTGTTTCAGCAGTTGGGTTCAGAACTTCACCCCAATAGTTCGTTGGAATGCCGCCCATGTTATAATGCACGGTTGGCAGAACTGGGATTGGTTCTTTGGTCAGGTCCACGCCTGCAAAGACGCGTGCGGATTCTGAAATGCCCGGTAGGCGCAAATCCAGTGTTTCTTTTGGCAGGTGGTTGAGGTTCAGGTGGATGTGATCCCCATTGGCCCCAACGCCGCGACCTTCGCGAATTTCCATCGTCATGCAGCGCGATACGTAATCGCGCGGTGCAAGGTCTTTATACTGAGGCGCATAACGTTCCATGAAACGCTCGCCTTCAGAGTTGGTAAGGTAACCACCTTCGCCGCGCGCACCCTCTGTGATCAAGCAGCCAGCGCCGTAGATACCAGTTGGGTGGAACTGAACGAATTCCATGTCTTGGAGTGGCAAGCCAGCGCGTGCCACCATGCCGCCGCCGTCACCTGTGCAGGTGTGGGCAGAAGTGGCTGAGAAATAAGCGCGGCCATAACCGCCGGTTGCCAGCACAACCATCTTGGCTGAGAATAGGTGCATCGTGCCGTCATCTAGCTTCCAGCACAAAACGCCCTGGCAGGTGCCGTCTTCGGACATGATCAAGTCAATCGCGAAGTACTCGATGTAGAATTCCGCGTTGTTCTTTAGGGACTGACCATAAAGCGTGTGCAAAATGGCGTGGCCTGTACGGTCAGCCGCGGCGCATGTGCGCTGTACTGCTGGGCCTTCGCCAAATTCAGTGGTGTGACCACCGAATGGACGCTGGTAAATCTTGCCCTCTTCGGTGCGTGAAAAAGGAACGCCGTAGTGCTCTAGCTCGTAAACCGCCTTTGGGGCTTCGCGGGCAAGGTATTCCATCGCATCGGTATCGCCCAACCAGTCAGAACCTTTGACGGTGTCATACATGTGCCACTGCCAATTATCAGGGCCCATGTTGGATAGGGACGCCGCGATACCACCTTGGGCCGCAACAGTGTGAGAACGTGTTGGGAAAACTTTGGTTACGCAAGCAGTGCGCAAACCTTGTTCTGCCATACCCAGTGTCGCGCGCAAACCTGCGCCACCGGCACCAACAACAACCACGTCATATTCGTGGGTTTCATATTCATAAGCAGCCATTTTCAGGTCTCCCTTAATCGATTAAAGCGCAATGCGTGCGATGGCGAATAGGCCCGTCGCAGCAGCAGCATAAGAAAGGCAGATCACGAAAATGATCGCCACTTTTTGGGAGGTCCCGTGCACGTAGTCTTCAATCATGGTCTGTGCGCCATTCTTGAAGTGCATGAAGGTAACGCCAATGGTCAGAGCCGCCACAATCGCTGGGAACGGGCGGGCAAAGTACGCCAGCACGTTTTCATGTGTTTCACCCAGCATTGGGCCAAATGTAAAAACAAACAACGGGATCAGCAAAAGCAACGCTACAGAACTGACTTTCATAAGCCAGAAGTGCTCTGTGCCTGTTTTGGCAGAACCCATTCCAGTGGCGCGTTTACGGTCGGTCAAATAAGACATGGTATTCTCCTCAGACCAAAATGATTGTGATGACGGTCAAGACAACTGATCCGATGACCACAGCCCAACCCATTTTTTCAGCCGTTGGGATATCAAGGCCGATGCCGTTGTCCCAAATCAAGTGACGTACACCTGCAAGCGTGTGGTACCAAAGGCCCAGAACCGAGAAGGTCATGACAAGGTCACCAAACCAGCTGGTTAGAAATCCGTCCGCTAGAGCGTACGCTTCGGGCGATGTTGCCGCTGCCAGGAACCACCAGACAATCAGCAATGCAGAAATCAGCATCGCGTTGCCAGTAATCCGCGTCAGGATAGACGTCATGGATGTAAGCTGTGGGCGGTAGATAGTCAGGTGGGGTGAGAGTGGGCGATTGCCCCGGTTCACGTCGGCCATTGTTGATGTCCTTTTTCAGTCTCTACCATGTTCTAGCGCTTTTTGCGCCCGTGTCACCTAGGCAGAGGTTAATTTTCCGAAGCGTAAAACGCATCTTTTGCACTTATTTTCATCTTTTGAATACTTTGTGATCACACGTTATGAAAGTGTGATCACATTTTAGATAAAGTCGTTTGCCAACCTATCAGCCACTAAAAAACAATCCTACTGCGGAAGCGGCAGGTAGCGCAGCCATTCTGCATATTCTGTACACACGACAACACGCACCTCATCAGGAATGTAAAACGCATTTGGTTCACCACACTCTTCAACCGCAACAGTCAGCGTATTTGGAAAGACAAAGTCCTCGTTCAAGGCAACGACTTCTTCCATGATCATCTTTTCAAACAGCGTTTCTGTGCCCCCTTCATAAACGACGCTTTGCGTAGGTGCTTTTTCAGCAAGCCCCTCAAACGCAGCACCCCAGCTGTTTTCTGCAGCTTCAAATTCAATTTCACACCAAATCATACGACCATCAGGCACACCCAGATCTTCCCCAATGTGGGCACGGGCGTCCATATCGGCACCCGCAAACAAGCACGCCAAGTTGTAATAGCGTTGCAAATCTGGCCCATGGGTACTTGCCCAATAAGGTTCGCCAGTCTCTTCAGCCAACGCTAAAAACATGTCGGCCGCAGCATATGTGATCTCGATCGCAGCTTCTTCTTCATACAGTGCATCGATCAAAAACACGGAGGCGACGTCTGCCGCATCTTCTTCTTGTCCCAAAAGCGGCAGCTCAAGCTGATCGATCATGGCATGGCCAATCTCGTGATAGAGGGTTGCAAGCAGGTTATCGTGAACAAATTGATCCGAGTTGGGTTCACCAGAATAATCGAACACTGGCGCGGATGGGCCAGCAAAATACTTTTCGACCCCAATCAACACAACCGTTACGACGGCAACACAGACCAAAAGTTTTTTCATCAAAATCACCTGTTTTTCATGCCAACTAAGAGCGGAAATTTCTTGAATTAAAGCGGGATCAAAACCCAATAATCGAGGTCTAGAAGCACCTCCGGCAAGAATTTACCATCATCAGCGCGCAAATCAAATGGCTTGCCGCCTTTCGTTGCCACGAGGCGCAATCGCAAAGCGCCAACACCAGGTGCGTCGGTTTGCGCTTTATCCAGAACCTCGGACCATGCCCGAATTGTATCGCCAGCCAAACATGGATTTGCATGTGCTCCGCTATTAAGCCCCGCCACAATTTGCGCATTCGCAAGGCCGTTAAAAGACAGCGCACGCGCCATAGAAATAACATGGCCGCCATAAATCAGGCGCGACCCATCTGGGCGTGCAGAGGTATCAAAATGGACCTTGGCCGTATTTTGCCAAAGCCGCGTGGCCATCATGTGTTCAGCTTCTTCCACGGTGACACCATCAACGTGGTCAATCTTTTCGCCGATTTCATAGTCACCCCAACGATGCGGTTCCCCAGCCAAAGTGAAATCATAATTCGTGAAATCAAGGCCTTTGGGGATCACCAATTGGTCAGCGGTTAGCGCCTTCGGCAGATCTGGCACAACGGTCACGGGTGCAGCTGCATCCAAATCCTTTTTGCGCACCATGACCCAACGCACGTATTCCAACACCGTTTCATCATGTTGGTTCAGCCCAGTCGTGCGCACATAAACAACACCTGTCTTGCCGTTTGAATTTTGCTTGATCCCAATCACTTCAGATCGCGCGCGCAGGGTATCACCCGGCCATACCGGCAAAAGCCAGCGCCCTTGCGCATAGCCAAGGTTCGCAACCGCGTTGAGCGAAACGTCAGGGACGGTTTTCCCAAAGACGATGTGAAACGCGATCATGTCGTCCAGTGGACTAAACGGTAGCCCGCAATCTTGGGCGAATTGGTCAGACGAATACAGGGCATGACGCGCGGGATAGAGCATGTGGTAAAGTGCCCGCTCCCCCATTTTCACCGTCCGAGGGACCGCATGATCGATCACTTGACCAACAGTGTAATCCTCAAAAAAGCGCCCTGTATTCGTCTTAACCATTAGTGTTGACCCAGTTTGGTTTCGGGCGTGTATGTGCCTTCAACTTCTTTCACCACGGATTGACCGCAACGCATGATACCTGCTGCGTGGTCCCATGTTTGGGTCGGAGAGCCGTATAGTTCCCACCCCTTATTCACTGCATCCGTTACCTTGTGGCAAAAGGCTGCAGTGTCTTCTTCAGACAAAAAACGATATAATTTCATTACTTTTCCTTACCCGAATGGATTGACGCCCAGCGCGATGTGAATGGCGACAGCGATAGTGAATGTGACAAAGGTGATGACAACCAGCAGAATGTCTTTTGACTTGTTACCGGGTTCTGGACGGACCCAATTTGGCTCAGCCTTATTGATCAAAATGACTGACCCAACAGCCCAAGCGAGCATACCGCCGAATAGGATGATTGCAGCCAGGTCTCCGTTTACCAAAAGGTGGGCAATGGCCCAGATTTTAACTGAGATCAGCATCGGGTGACGTAGGTATCCGCGCAAACGTCCCGTTGTAGCAGACATGCCAAAGACAAAAAACGCGACCAACATCAGAACGTGATTGGCGTGTTGCATTGCGCTTGGTGGGTTCCAAACTGCGATAAAATCAGCGCTGCGATACCCGATGATAATCAAAACAATGGCCAGCACGCTTGCGCCTGCAACGATCCCTTTGCCCTTATCGCCTAGCTTGGCGCGGTGATCGGGTGCCAAACGTTTCCAGTAATGTGCACCTGTCCATAGGATCAGGCCGAGAATGATTAGTAGCATTGTGTTACTCCGTGGCTAGGGCTGCGATTGCATCTACCTTTGCCAGAGTATCACGTGCTGTTGCAACATGTAGGTTTTCCACGATTTTCCCGTCGACCACAGCAACGCCCTGCCCCGCGGCTTCTGCCGCTTGGAACGCATCGATTTGGCGTTGTGCCAAATCGACCTCTTCGTCAGTCGGTGAAAATGCAGCATTGGTGACGCCAATCTGTGCGGGATGGATCAAGGTTTTGCCGTCAAAACCCATGTCGCGGCCCTGCTCACATTCGACTTTCAATCCCTCGTCATCTTTAAAGGCATTGTACACACCATCAACAATCGCCAATCCATGCGCCTTTGCAGCCAACAGGCACAAACTCAAGCTGGTTTGAAGCGGCAGACGATCTGTTCGGTGTCGGGTTTGCAGGTCTTTGGCTAAATCATTGGTGCCCATCACCATGCCTTGCAGCTTCGGGTGGCTAGCAATGGAGGCTGCGTTCAACATCCCCAGCGGCGTTTCCATCATGGCCCAAAGTGGCATGTCACCAGTGATTTGCGTCAAGGCATCCAAATCCGCCAAAGCACTTACTTTCGGCAACAAGATCGCATCCGCACCCATCGAAACAGCGGCCTTTGCATCATTAAGCCCCCAAGGCGTGTCAAATGCATTGATGCGGACAATCTTCATCCGTGCGCCGTAACCACCTGCATTCAGCGCCTCGGCCAATGTAGACCGCGATGCGATCTTTTCATCCACCGATACCGCATCTTCCAGATCAAATATGATCGCATCCACCGCCAATCCACGCGCCTTATCAAGCGCGCGCGGCTTGGATGCTGGGATATATAATACGGATCGCAATGGGCGTGAGGCAGACATGCTGGAATCTTTCATTGAGTCATAAAGTTACACACAAAAGGCCATTTTCGCACGAAACATTCAAGGTGAATTCTCATCTGGTCCGAATACCGAACCACAATTTGACCTACCGAACGTCTAGTTAACCAATGATTCAGCGTTTTACGTGCAATTTCAACGCAACAAAAATTATCAACTCAAATCTTATTGGCTGCCCAACTCAGGTAGCCAGCACCTCTGCGAGAAGGTAAATTAAATGAACCACGAAATGAAAATGTTGCACATGTCTGCCCTCATGATGGCGACGGGCCTTATAATCGCAACAACAGCAAATGCAGCCGCCCAACAGGTGCGCAACTGCGGACCACGGCCCCAAGTGGTCGAACGCCTGACATCAAACTATGGTGAAACACGCCAATCAATTGGCCTAGGTGCCAACAATTCCCTAATCGAAGTTTACGCGTCCCCCAGCACAGGGAGTTGGACCATCACAATGACCCGCGCAGATGGGTTGACCTGTTTAATCGCGTCGGGACAATCTTATGAAAAATTGGTTGAGGCTTTGCCCAATTCGGACAGCGGAGCCTAGGTCAGTCCATCAAAGATCAATTTGATCCCAGTGACCATTAAGATCACGTAGGTGAACGCAAAAAAGATGCGCTCTGGGACTAAATGATGCGCGCGCACCCCAATCCATGTCCCAAGCAACGCAAACGGTGCCAAGGCAAGATTGGCCAGACCTGTCTCGAGCGTGAACATCCCTAGAAATGCGTAGGGAATGAACTTGGCGATATTGATCGCCCAAAAGACTACAACCGTACATGCCTGATATTCTGTCTTATTGACCCCGCGCGACAACAGGTAAACCGCTGCGGGTGGTCCACCGGCATGACTGACGAAACTGGTAAACCCAGCCGCAAACCCTGCAAATACACCTTGCCAATCTGGGGCCTCCCCCGCCGAGATGTTGACCCACCCTCTTGAGGTGAGTTGCGTCCAAATGACGAAGGCAACGGATATCACACCGATCAACACCCGAAACACATCATCATTCACAATGCTGAACAGGCCAGCACCCAGCGCAACACCGGGTATTCCGCCCAAAATCAGCAATCGCGACTCATGCCAGCGCCATTTGCCCCAGTAAGGTCGAAGGCTGGCGACATCCATTAACATCAACAATGGCAGCATAACCCCAAGGGCCAAACCCGGTGGCAAAGTCAGGGCAAGAATCGATGCAGCCGCAAAGGCGGCGCCAGACCCAAAACCGCCCTTGGATATCCCCGCAAACACAACCGCAGGTGCCGCAATCATGAAAAAGCTTAGGTCTAACTCAAGCAATGTTGCCACCTTAAAAAACCACAGATCACCAGTGTTTAGCGCACTAAGAGGGGGCATAACATACCTCTGAACATGTTAGGGGGAATTCTAGCACCCTTGCGTCAAAGCCAAAACCGCACTAGGGACTGCGCGAAATCCAACCCAAATCGGAGAGTATAACATGGCCAGACCTAAGATTGCGCTTATCGGCGCAGGTCAAATCGGCGGTACGCTTGCACACCTTGCAGCGATCAAAGAACTAGGTGACGTCGTAATGTTCGACATCGCACCTGGCACGCCAGAAGGCAAAGCTTTGGATATCGCAGAATCTGGCCCATCCGAGGGTTTTGACGCGAAGATGTCAGGCACACAGTCCTACGAAGATATTGCAGGCGCAGACGTTTGCATCGTAACTGCCGGCGTTCCACGCAAGCCAGGCATGAGCCGTGATGACCTTTTGGGCATCAATCTCAAAGTAATGAAGTCTGTTGGCGAAGGCATCCGTGACCACGCTCCAAACGCATTCGTTATCTGCATCACAAACCCGCTTGATGCGATGGTTTGGGCATTGCGCGAATTTTCTGGCCTGCCACACGAAAAAGTATGCGGCATGGCCGGTATTCTTGATTCTGCACGTTTCCGCCACTTCTTGGCTGAAGAGTTCGAAGTCTCCATGCGCGATGTCACTGCATTCGTTCTTGGTGGTCACGGCGACACAATGGTGCCGCTCGAACGCTATTCAACAGTTGCAGGCATTCCATTGCCAGACATGGTCAAAATGGGCTGGACGACACAAGACAAACTGGATGCAATCATCCAGCGCACCCGTGACGGCGGCGCAGAAATCGTTGGCTTGTTGAAAACAGGGTCCGCGTTCTACGCACCAGCAACATCAGCGATTGAAATGGCTGAAGCTTACCTAAAAGACCAAAAGCGCGTTCTGCCATGTGCAGCATACGTTGACGGCGCTTTGGGCCTTAAAGGCATGTATGTTGGTGTTCCAACTGTCATCGGTAAAGGCGGCATCGAAAAAGTCGTAAACATCCAGATGAACAAAGATGAGCAAGCCATGTTCGACGCATCTGTTGCTGCGGTCAAAGGCTTGGTTGACGCATGTAAAGCGATCGACCCTTCATTGGGTTAAGCTATCAAGATCAAATCCTAAGACGAAAAGGCCGCGCATGTTGATTGTGCGGCCTTTTCTATTTTATGTCTGAGATAACCCCGCTTGGGCTTTAAATTGTCCAGAGAGTCGGTTTTCGAATTGAAATGTCACAAAAATTTGTGCTTTCTTCTCACTTTCGATTTTTGTGATCACACGATTTGCAAGTGTGATCACAAAAATCGAAAATCTTAGGGAAATTGCGCTAACACCCTCTTTTTTCGTTTACGGCCCCTTCATAGATCAAGGTATACCCCTTCCCAAACGTATCTAATCGGGACCGATCTATCATGAACATCCACGAATATCAGGCTAAAGCACTTTTGCGTTCTTATGGCGCACCAGTTTCAGACGGACGTGTTGTCCTCAAAGCCGAAGACGCCAAAGCAGCTGCTGGCGAAATGGACGGCCCATTGTGGGTGATCAAAGCACAGATCCACGCAGGTGGACGGGGCAAAGGTAAATTCAAGGAAGACGACGCTGGCGAAGCTGGTGGCGTACGTTTAACCAAGTCAGTTCAAGAAGCCGCTGACGAAGCCAAGAAGATGTTGGGCCGTACATTGGTCACACACCAAACTGGCCCAGCAGGCAAACAAGTCAACCGCATCTACATCGAAGACGGTTCAGGCATTGAAAAAGAATTGTATCTTGCCCTACTCGTAGATCGCCAAACATCTCGCGTGTCTTTCGTATGCTCCACTGAGGGTGGCATGGACATCGAAGAAGTTGCTGCATCAACACCAGAGAAAATTCTATCGTTCTCAGTTGATCCAGCTTCTGGATACCAAGCGTTCCACGGCCGCCGCATTGCGTTCACACTTGGCCTTGAGGGCAAGCAGATCAAACAGTGCGTAATCTTGATGGGTCAGCTTTACAAAGCGTTCACCGAAAAAGACATGGAGATGCTCGAAATCAACCCACTGATCGTAACAGACAGCGGTGATTTGAAAGTACTCGACGCCAAAGTATCATTCGACGGCAACGCATTGTACCGTCACCCAGACATCAACGAACTGCGCGACGAAACAGAAGAAGACGCAAAAGAGCTAGAGGCGTCCAAGTACGACCTTAACTACATTACGCTCGACGGCGAAATCGGCTGCATGGTAAACGGCGCTGGCTTGGCGATGGCCACAATGGACATCATCAAGTTGTACGGCGCAGAGCCAGCAAACTTCCTAGACGTAGGCGGTGGCGCGACCAAAGAAAAAGTAACAGAAGCGTTCAAGATCATCACTTCTGATCCAAACGTAAAAGGCATCTTGGTCAACATCTTTGGTGGCATCATGCGTTGCGACGTGATCGCTGAAGGCGTTGTAGCTGCTGTGAAAGAAGTCGGCTTGAAAGTTCCATTGGTTGTACGCCTTGAGGGTACAAACGTGGCAGAGGGCAAAGCCATCATCAACAATTCCGGCCTCGACGTGATCGCGGCAGACGACTTGAAAGACGGCGCACAGAAAATCGTGAAAGCGGTTAAGGGCTAAACGCCTTTTACTGCGCACCTCGCGCTTCAACAATTTCGCCGCACAGCGGCACCGAAAACACACGAAGGAAGATCACATGGCTGTTCTTATCGACGAAAACACCAAAGTAATTTGCCAAGGCCTTACTGGCTCACAAGGTACTTTCCACACAGAGCAAGCAATTGCATACGGCACTAAAATGGTTGGCGGCGTAACACCTGGTAAGGGCGGTCAATCGCACCTAAACCTTCCAGTGTTTAACTCTGTCCACGAAGCGATGCACATCACCGAAGCCAACGCTTCTGTAATTTACGTGCCTCCACCGTTTGCAGCTGACTCAATCCTTGAGGCAATCGATGCCGAGATGCCGTTGATCGTTTGCATCACTGAAGGCATCCCAGTTTTGGACATGATGAAAGTGCAGCGCGCACTTGAAGGTTCTAAATCCCGTCTTATCGGCCCTAACTGCCCAGGCGTAATCACACCTGACGCATGTAAAATCGGCATCATGCCAGGTCACATCCACAAACGCGGCACATGTGGCGTTGTTTCACGTTCAGGCACACTGACATATGAAGCGGTTAAGCAAACAACTGACCTTGGCCTAGGTCAATCCTCAGCTGTTGGTATCGGCGGCGACCCTATTAAGGGTTCCGAGCACATCGACATCCTAGAGATGTTCCTGGCCGATCCAGAAACACAGTCCATCATCATGATCGGTGAAATCGGTGGTTCTGCTGAAGAAGAGGCAGCGCAATTCTTGGCTGATGAAAAGAAAAAAGGCCGTTGGAAACCAACAGCTGGTTTCATCGCTGGCCGCACAGCCCCTCCAGGCCGTCGCATGGGCCACGCTGGCGCGATTGTCGCTGGCGGCAAAGGCGGCGCAGAAGACAAAATCGAAGCGATGAAGCTTGCTGGTATCGTTGTGGCAGATAGCCCAGCGACACTAGGCGAAGCTGTTATCGAAGCAATCAGTTAAAACAGCTACTGGGCGAGGTGGGGATTTCCCTGCCTCGCCTTTCCCCATCCGGCACAGTCTTATTCAAGGTTCAAACCATGTCCGACAACCCTGCTAACGACCAACTTCACGCCTCCTCCTTTATGCAGGGGCACAACGCCGAATACCTCGAACAGATGTATGCGCGCTACGCCACCGATCCGAATGCGGTCGATGAAAGCTGGCAATCATTTTTCAAGGCGATGGGTGACGACGAAATTTCCGTCAAACGGACCGCTGAAGGCCCCAGCTGGGCCCGCCCCGATTGGCCACCAATGCCAACAGACGATTTGACTGCTGCCCTAACAGGCGAATGGGCACCAGAGCCCGAAGTCAAAAGCGCTGGCAAAAAAATCCAAACCAAAGCATCTGAGCAAGGCGTGAGCCTAAGCGACGAGCAAGTTAAACGCGCTGTTCTTGACAGCATCCGCGCGCTAATGATCATCCGTGCCTACCGTATCCGTGGTCACCTTGTTGCTGACCTTGATCCGCTTGGCATGCGTTCGGTCACGCCGCACCCAGAGCTTGATCCAAAATCTTACGGCTTTACCGATGTTGACATGGATCGCCCGATTTTCATCGACAACGTGTTGGGTCTGCAAATCGCAACCATGCGCGAAATTCTGTCCATCGTAAAACGCACTTATTGCGGCACCTTTGCGCTGCAATACATGCACATCTCGAACCCAGAAGAAGCAGGTTGGCTCAAAGAGCGGATCGAAGGTTTGGGCAAAGAAATCCAATTCAGCCGTGAAGGGCGCAAAGCGATCCTGAACAAGATGGTTGAAGCCGAGGGTTTTGAGAAATTCCTGCACGTGAAATACATGGGCACCAAACGTTTTGGCCTTGATGGCGGCGAAAGCCTGATCCCAGCGATGGAACAGATCATCAAACGTGGTGGTTCATTGGGTGTCAAAGACATCGTGATCGGCATGCCGCACCGTGGACGTCTATCTGTGCTGGCCAACGTTATGCAGAAGCCATACCGCGCGATCTTTAACGAATTCCAAGGCGGATCGTTCAAGCCCGAAGACGTTGATGGCTCTGGCGATGTGAAATATCACCTTGGTGCGTCTTCTGACCGCGAATTTGACAACAACACAGTTCACTTGTCATTGACTGCGAACCCAAGCCACCTTGAGGCGGTAAACCCCGTCGTCATCGGTAAGGTCCGCGCAAAGCAAGACCAGTACAAAGACAAAGAACGCACCAGCGTTATGCCAATCCTGCTTCACGGCGATGCAGCATTCGCAGGCCAAGGTGTTGTCGCAGAATGTTTCGCCCTTTCTGGCCTACGCGGTCACAAAGCTGGCGGCACAATGCACATCGTGGTGAACAACCAAATCGGCTTCACCACTGCGCCGCACTTCTCGCGGTCTTCTCCATACCCAACCGACAACGCGCTTGTGGTTGAGGCTCCGATTTTCCACGTCAACGGTGACGACCCAGAAGCGGTTGTACACGCAGCGAAGGTGGCAACAGAGTTCCGCCAGAAGTTCCACAAAGACGTCGTGATCGACATCTTCTGCTACCGCCGCTTTGGTCACAACGAGGGCGACGAGCCCATGTTCACCAACCCGATGATGTACAAAAAGATCAAAACCCAAAAGACATCCCTGTCTCTCTACACAGAAAGCCTTGTGCGCGACGGTCTTATCCCTGAGGGCGAGATCGAAGACATGAAAGCTGCGTTCCAGTCCAAGATGAACACGGAATTTGAAGCGGGCAAAGATTACAAACCGAACAAAGCTGACTGGCTGGACGGTAAGTGGTCACACCTTGATCGCAACAAAGACGACTATGTGCGTGGCGACACGGCGATCAAGCCGGAAACCATGGCTGAAATCGGCACAGCACTTAGCACAGCCCCAGACGGGTTCCCTGTCCACAAAACCGTTGGCCGTCTTTTGGACTCTAAAGCCAAGATGTTTGAATCCGGTTCAGGGTTCGACTGGGCAACAGGTGAAGCACTCGCATTCGGCTCACTATTGACCGAAGGTTATCCTGTACGCCTATCCGGTCAGGACAGCACACGCGGCACATTCAGCCAACGCCACTCCGGCCTTGTGAACCAAGACACCGAAGAGCGGTTCTATCCACTAAACAGCGTTCGCGCGGGTCAAGCACAGTACGAAGTCATCGACTCAATGCTGTCTGAATACGCGGTGCTTGGATTCGAATACGGCTACTCATTGGCAGAACCAAACGCGCTAACCCTCTGGGAAGCACAGTTCGGCGACTTTGCCAACGGCGCGCAAATCATGTTCGACCAATTCATCAGTTCAGGCGAAAGCAAATGGTTGCGGATGTCTGGCCTTGTAATGCTTCTGCCTCACGGCTTTGAGGGCCAAGGACCAGAGCACTCCTCTGCCCGCCTAGAGCGCTTCTTGCAGATGTGTGGTCAGGACAACTGGATCGTCGCCAACTGTACGACACCAGCAAACTACTTCCACATCTTGCGCCGTCAGCTGCACCGCGATTTCCGCAAGCCACTCGTCCTAATGACGCCAAAATCATTGCTGCGTCACAAGATGGCCGTTTCCAACGCTGAGGATTTCACCACTGGATCCTCCTTCCACCGCCTGATGTGGGATGATGCGCAAAAAGGAAACTCGGACACCACGCTGGTGAAAGATGACAAGATCAAACGGGTCGTTATGTGTTCGGGCAAGGTTTACTACGACCTGCTCGAAGAACGCGACGCACGTGGGATCGACGACATCTACCTCCTGCGCGTTGAACAATTCTACCCATTCCCAGCGCAATCTGCGGTTCAAGAACTTGAACGCTTCAAAAACGCAGAAGTTGTCTGGTGTCAGGAAGAACCGAAAAACCAAGGCGCATGGACCTTCATCGAACCCAACATCGAATGGGTCCTTGGCAAAATCGACGCCAAACACCCACGGCCAAAGTTCGTAGGGCGCGCAGCATCCGCGTCACCTGCAACGGGCCTTGCCTCCACACACAAAAAACAACAAGCAGCCCTCGTGAACGACGCGCTGACCATCGAAGGAAACTGATCCATGACAACCGAAGTTCGTGTACCTACCCTTGGCGAAAGCGTCACCGAAGCAACTGTTGCAACTTGGTTCAAAAAACCGGGCGATGCGGTCGCAGTTGACGAAATGCTGTGTGAGCTTGAAACCGACAAAGTAACCGTTGAAGTGCCCAGCCCAGTTGCTGGCACCATGGGCGAAATCGTAGCGGGTGAAGGCGAAACAGTTGGCGTCGACGCCCTGCTCGCAACCATCGGCGCAGCAGGCGAAGCTACCGCTTCGGCTGCAAAACCAGCACCTGCAGCCGCTGCTACACCATCATCAGACAGCGTCGACGTTATGGTGCCAACGCTTGGCGAATCCGTAACAGAAGCCACCGTTAGCACATGGTTCAAAGCCGTGGGTGACACCGTGGCCCAAGACGAAATGCTGTGTGAACTCGAAACTGACAAAGTCAGCGTCGAAGTTCCATCCCCAGCCGCTGGCGTTCTGGCTGAAATCACAGCGCCTGAAGGCAGCACCGTTGATGCATCCGCCAAACTGGCTGTCATCTCAGCCTCTGGCACAGTGATCGCAGCAGCACCCGCCGTTGCAATCGCCACCTCAGCCTCTGCCGGAAAAGACGTCGAAGACGCCCCATCCGCGAAAAAAGCAATGGCTGCCGCTGGCGTGTCACGCGATCAGGTCACGGCAACAGGCCGCGATGGCCGCGTCATGAAAGACGACGTTGCACGCGCAGTGGCCTCTGCCGCCGCACCTGCACCCGCAGCTGTCGCACCCCGCGCAGCTGTGTCCTCTGACGATGCACCACGCGAAGAACGCGTAAAGATGACACGCTTGCGCCAAACCATCGCACGTCGCTTGAAAGAAAGCCAAAACACCGCCGCAATGCTGACCACCTACAACGAGGTCGACATGACCGAGGTGATGGCGCTGCGCAACGAATACAAAGACCTGTTCCTTAAAAAGCACGGCGTCAAATTGGGCTTCATGTCCTTCTTCACAAAGGCCTGCGTGCACGCCTTGAACGAAGTACCTGAAGTGAACGCCGAAATCGACGGCACCGATGTTGTGTACAAAAACTTCGTCCACATGGGCATCGCAGCTGGTACGCCAACAGGTTTGGTTGTTCCGGTGATCCGCGACGCTGACGGCATGTCCTTTGCTGGAATTGAAAAAGCCATTGCTGAAAAAGGCGCTCGCGCCCGTGACGGCAAACTCTCCATGGCAGAAATGCAGGGCGGCACGTTCACCATCTCCAACGGTGGCGTCTACGGCTCATTGATGTCCTCACCTATCCTGAACCCACCACAGTCAGGCATCCTTGGCATGCACAAAATCCAAGACCGCCCAATGGCGATCAACGGCCAAGTTGTGATCCGCCCAATGATGTACCTCGCCCTGTCCTACGATCACCGCATCGTAGACGGCAAAGGCGCTGTAACGTTCTTGGTTCGTGTCAAAGAAGCACTCGAAGATCCACGTCGTCTGTTGATGGATCTGTAAAAAAGCAGTGGCGGGGTGAAACCCGCCCTACCCCAATTTTCGTAGGGCGGGGTTCACCCCGCCTTGCTATTTCGAATAGCCGTACGAAAATTGTAAGACTGAATTGGATTTAAAGAGATGACAACTGAACTCACAGTCCTCACGCTCGCTGGCCTCTTACAGATCATCCAATTCGCACTGATGGCGATCCCTGCCAACATCGAACTGGGCGTTGGTAAAACTATGTCCCCACGTGACCCTGCCAGATTGGGCACCCCACTCGAAGAACAGATGTCCCTGCGCACAGGTCGCCTGAAACGCGCAATGAGCAACCACTTTGAGGGGCTGATCCTTTTCACCATCGCCTGCAACGTGATCACCATCTCGGGCCAATCAACCGCCTACACAGGCACGCTGGCAATCATCTACCTTGGCGCGCGCATCGCCTACATCCCCGCCTACGCTTTTGGCTGGACCCCGTGGCGCAGCTTGATTTGGTTCGCAGGCTTCCTGTCCACCGCTTTCATGTTGATTGCCGCGCTTTTTGGCGCGAGTACGACGTGATTTTGGCAGTAGACATGCCAGTGACCACGCATTCATCTGTACATGACGCGCCTGTAATGATCGGAACACTAGAATGACCAGCCCTGCACCCTCTCAGCCCCGCGACGGCAGCGCCCTACTTGTAGCCTGCATGCGCAACGAGGGTCTCTTTCTTGTAGAGTGGTTGGCCTATCATCTTCTGCTGGGTTTTGATCACATCGTGGTCTGCACAAACAACTGTACCGATGGGTCCGATGCGCTGCTCACACGATTGCAGGAACTAGGATATGTCACGCACATCGACCACGATCCTGCACCTGGTGTCTCACCGCAGCACAATGCAATGCGCCTCACGATTGCACATCCTGTCGCGCAGGAATGCGAATGGATGATGCATATTGATGCAGATGAATTTGTAAACATCGACGCCGAAAACGGTCACATTGGCGACGTTATTCAAGCCGTCGGACCCGCCGATGTGATCGCGTTCCTTTGGCAACCTTACGGCAACGCTGGGTTAACTGAGTGGGAAGGCGGCAGTGTCTTACAGACCTTCACAAAAGCACAAAGCGCCCCGTTGCGCCGCACGGTTCACCACAAATCCATATGGAAGATTGCCAAATTTGGCCGCGCCATCGATCACATGCCAAAGGATCCATTGGTTGACGATTTCGTCGTGAAAAACACCGCAGGCGAAGAAGTGTCAGGTCGCATGATCCGCCACCCGATCAAATGCCGCTACAAAATGCCGTTTCAGCAGCTCACCTACAAAAACGCCCGCCTCAACCACTATGCTCTCAAGTCGGACGACCTGCTGTTGATGAAAAACGATCGAGGTGATGGACATGGACTAGAGCATCAGAACTACTATCTGAATTCTCAATACTATCGAAAATACAATCGCAACGAAATCGACGACACCAGCATTCTGTCCCGTTGGGATGACGTGGCGAAAAAGATGGCTGAAATCCGTGAAGACGCGCAAATCGCAGAACTTGAAAAAATCTGTTGGGATACCTTCAAAGCGCGCCGCGCCGAAGTCCTGACACCAGAAAATATCGATCGGTGGACGGTTCACCCCGCCCCTGAATAAGCCAACAGCAGGGGCAAGCCCCCCGCGCCCCGCACACCGACACAATACAGATACAATACCGACGTTATACCGACGTTCCAAAATCAAAGGATCAACCCAATGGCAAACTATGACGTGATCATCATCGGCGCAGGCCCTGGCGGCTATGTTTCGGCCATCCGCTGCGCTCAATTGGGCCTCAAAACTGCAATCGTTGAAGGCCGCGATACCCTAGGTGGTACCTGCCTAAATGTGGGCTGCATCCCGTCCAAGGCACTGCTACATGCCTCACACATGCTTCACGAGGCAGAGCACAATTTCGGGGCCATGGGCCTCAAAGGCAAAAGCCCGTCCGTCGACTGGAAGCAAATGCTGGCCTATAAAAATGACACCATTGGTCAAAACACCAAAGGCGTTGAATTTCTTATGAAAAAGAACAAAATTGACGTGATCAAAGGGTGGGCAACCATCCCCGCAGCTGGCCAAGTTCAAGTCGGAGATGACGTCCTTGCAACCAAAAATATCATCATCGCCTCCGGTTCAGAACCAGCATCCTTGCCGGGTGTTGAAGTCGATGAAAAGATCGTTGTGACCTCAACCGGCGCATTAGAACTTGGCAAAATCCCCAAGAAAATGGTCGTCATCGGCGCAGGCGTCATTGGCCTGGAACTTGGCAGCGTTTATGCACGCCTTGGCTCTGAAGTCACCGTTGTTGAATTCTTGGACGCAATCACGCCCGGAATGGATGCAGAAGTACAACGTTCATTCCAAAAATTGCTTACAAAACAGGGTCTTAAATTCATCATGGGCGCTGCGGTACAAAAGACCGAGGCCAACAAAACCAAAGCCAAAGTGCACTATAAATTGCGCAAAGATGATAGCGAACACGTCATCGAAGCGGATACAGTTCTGGTCGCAACAGGACGCAAACCCTTCACAAATGGCCTTGGTCTAGACACCTTAGGGATCGAAATGTCCCCACGCGGTCAGATCAAAGTTGGAGCCGATTGGCAGACCAACGTAGCAGGCATTTACGCTATTGGCGATGTGATCGACGGACCAATGCTAGCGCACAAAGCCGAAGACGAGGGCCTTGCAGCCGCCGAACAAATCGCGGGCAAACATGGCCACGTGAACTACGGCGTCATTCCAGGCGTGATCTATACACACCCAGAAGTCGCCAACGTTGGTGAGACAGAGGAAACACTGAAAGAACAAGGCCGTAACTACAAAGTTGGCAAGTTCAGCTTTATGGGCAATGGCCGCGCAAAGGCTGTATTTGCAGGCGAAGGTTTCGTGAAAATCCTGGCGGACAAAGATACTGATCGCATCCTTGGGGCCCACATCATCGGCCCTGCGGCTGGCGATTTGATTCACGAAGTTTGCGTCGCAATGGAATTTGGCGCATCTGCCGAAGATCTGGCAATGACATGCCACGCGCACCCTACTTACTCAGAAGCCGTGCGCGAAGCAGCCTTGGCTTGTGGTGATGGCGCCATTCACGCCTAATTACTTGATCCTAAAACCGAAAAGGCGGGCCAATAGCCCGCCTTTTTTACATCTCAGGTGCTTTCAGGTCTTACCACATTGTCTTGGCCGCTCGTCCGCCCCATTCTGCGTCATAAGCAAGACCACCAACTTCGCCATCAGTCATCTCAGCAAGGATTTCCCCTACAGTTGGCAATCCTTCTGCGTCATCGCGTGACCATGTACCCGCACGCATAAAAGCACGCCCACATTGGCTGTAAATCTCCGCTATTTTGATGACGATTACCGTCGCTGGCAGGATGTTTTTGCGCTCAAACTGCGCTCGTAATTTAGAATCATCAGTTAGGCGCGCAATGCCATTGATCCGCACAACATTATTCGATCATGGAACGACAAACATCAGTGACACGCGCCCATCGACGACAATATTGCGCAACGAATCCAAGCGGTTGTTTCCACGCCAATCTGGCATCGCTAATGTGTGTTCATCAAGTTCTTTGACCACCGGGCCATCATCGCCACGTGGGCTGCCGTCTGTGCCATCCGGATCCACTGTCGACAGCACGCACAATCGTGACCCCATTATCCACTTGCGGTACAGCGGGGTCATCCGTGTTGCCACCTTACGCAAAGACGCATCCCCAGAGTCTCCATAGAGACCTTCGAGGGATGCTATGTCCTTGATCCAATTCATGATGGATCAAATCCGCCTTCGGCCATCAGCTCATTGGATTTGGTTTCAACAACCTCTTCCAAAACTGACATGAAGGCGTCCTTTTCTAAACCAGTAGGGATGGTCGGTAAAAACTCAACGACAGCAAGGCCCGGCTTGCGCAGCACACCTGTGCGCGGCCAAAAAACACCCGCATTGGTCGCCACCGGCACGCACTCCTGCTGCAATTGATTGTACAACACAGCAGTCCCAACTTTGTAGGGTGCTTTAACTCCTGGAGCCAAACGCGTTCCTTGAGAATAGATAATCAATTGCCCCGGCAACGCATGCCCGGCTTCAACATCACGCACCATCTTGGTGATTGCAGCCCCACGTTTACCGCGTGAAACAGGAACACAGCCCAAACGACGGGCATATAGTCCGATTACAGGGGTCCAGAGAATTTCGCGTTTCATAATGAATTTGGCTGTCGGCAATGCCGTAAAAATCATCATAATGTCCAAGAACGACTGGTGCTTGGCGGCAATGATAACCTCACCACTTGGGATCGGGCCGCGCACTTCGACGCGCAAACCCAGCATCCAGCGCGATAACCAGAAGACATAACGGCTGTAGGCTTTGGCCCCTGCCCTCGCCCCTTCTGGAGATAACAATGCGTAAGGACCCCAAAGTAGACCGATCACAACCATCATAAAGTAAATGTGGATCATAAAAATCAGCGAAACAAACCATCGTATCATTAGCTAAGCGCCTCCAACGCTCTTCGTGAGGCGATGCGCGTCGCGATAAGTGCCACACCCCCAGCCATCACAGGGATCAGCAATGGTGCAAGCCACCCTGCCCCTTGAAATCCTAGTCCAGTAAGGAAGCCTGCGTCGTCGCCTGCAGATGGTAACAACAACACTGCGAGCATCCCGAAAATTACCCCTACGCCCGCGCCTATAAAGGCACGAATGGTAAAGCGGCGAATAAAGGCTTCGGCGATATACCGATCGGTGGCACCTACCAAACGCAAAACGGCAACAACCTGTGCGTTCGCCGCAAGGGCTGCGTTTGCCGCCAAAGTCACCATTGCCCCGACTGCTGCACCAATCAGAAAAATTGCGATCCAACCCAATAGCCGCAAGCGATTTGCCGCTTGAACCAAAGGGGCACGCCAGCGTGTGTGATCGTCCAAAAAGGCGGCCAGAACTTCGGCGGCCAGACGAAGACGAAGGCCCTCAGCGTCAAAGCCAGATGGATTTTCGACCACTTCGATCAAGCGGGGGACCGGCAAACTACGCAAGTCAATTTCAGCGCCAAACCACGGTGAGAGCAACGTTTGTTGTTCTTCGTCAGTCAACGCGCGCGCACTTTCAACACCTGCTGTTGTTTCCAAGACTCGCAGCGCTGCATCGGTTTGAATCGCACGTTCACCTGCAGGCGCAACGATGCGAATGGTCGAGGTACGGGCCAGTTCATCGCCCCAACGGGCCGCCAATCGGCCAGATGCCAACGAAAGCGCCAGGGCAAAAACAGCCAAAAATGCCATCGCACCCGCTGCGAACAATGTCAGTTGTGCGGTAAATCCTGAAGGTGGAACAACACGATCAGCCTGCTTATCACCAAAGAAAAGAGAGCGTAATTCAGAAACACTAAACTTCACAAATCCGCTCCTGCCAATTGCAATCTGCGATTTGAAATACGCAATACACGTGCCTGAACTTCGGATTTAGCCGCACGGATCAGTGATAGATCGTGCGTCGCAATCAAAACAGTCTTACCCATTTTGTTCAGCTCAATCAGCAACTTCAACAACCGCTGCGACATTTCCCAATCGACGTTCCCTGTCGGCTCATCTGCCAAAACAACATCTGGCGACATAATAACTGCGCGTGCTAGCGCCGCACGTTGCCGTTCCCCACCAGACAGTTCAGGCGGCAATCCTGCAGCACGGTGGTTTAATCCAACCCATGCCAGCAATTCGCCCAAGTCCGCACCACCCGCTTCGTTTTGGCGACCAGATACTGTAAGCGGCAGCGCAATGTTGTCTGCAACAGGGAGGTGATCCAAAAACTTAACGTCTTGATGCACTACACCGACATTGCGCCGCATCATAGCAACGCCATCACGATCCAGATTACGCACATCGTTGCCCATGATGCGAACCTGCCCAGCAGTCGGCAATAGCGCCCCATAGCATAATTTCAGAAGTGTCGTTTTCCCTGCGCCCGATGGGCCGGTCAGAAAATAAAAAGATCCCGGCGCAAGCTTAATAGATATATCGGACAGCAATTCGCCACCACCATAGCTATAAGCAACATTTTCTAGCTCAATC
Source organism: Rhodobacteraceae bacterium UBA7436 (assembly GCA_002478745.1). Classification (GTDB taxonomy): domain Bacteria; phylum Pseudomonadota; class Alphaproteobacteria; order Rhodobacterales; family Rhodobacteraceae; genus Ascidiaceihabitans. The sequence goes on from DLQI01000134.1 coordinate 63,332, forward strand.
ACGAGGTTCCCCAATTCATTGGACCTGTTGTGCCTGAGCATCGCTCCTGTTGCAATCCACCGCCTCTAAGCCTTTGATCGCAGATAGCACTTTTCTGCACATTCACCGCGACATATGTTATGTATCAAGGAATTCACGGGGTCAAAACAGACAATGCGACTGATATGTCCAAATTGCGATGCGCAATATGAGGTGCCAACCGAGGTTGTCCCGACCGAAGGTCGTGATGTTCAATGTTCCAATTGTGGTCAAACGTGGTTTCAACATCATCCTGATCACATGCCCCCAACCGAAGAAGAAGCAGCTTCCGTAGCTATTCCTGAAAACGAAGAGCGTGTTGAAATTTCAACGCAGCCACAGCGCAAGGAAATTGACCCCGCAGTTGCAGACATTTTGCGTCAAGAGGCTGAGCATGAAGCCGAAATTCGCGAGCAAGAGAACACTGGCTTAGAAAGCCAACCTGATCTGGGCCTAAACGACGATGTCGAGGATGAGGCTGCGCGCCGTGCGCGTGAAGCCCGCGAACGCATGGCGCGTATGCGCGGTGAAGAAATTGAAGCAACAACCTCTGCTGCTGCTCGAGGATCACGTCGTGATCTGCTTCCGGATATCGAAGAAATAAATTCTACGCTTCGTTCGACCAATGACCGACAATTTGCAACCGATGAAACTGGCGTAGCTCCATCGCGTAAAAAACGCGGATTTAAGCGTGGCTTCATGGCGGTCGTTATGATCGCGATCATTTTGGCAGCAGTGTATATATTTGCGCCAGACATCGCAAAAGCCGTGCCACAAGTTGATCCATACCTAAGCAACTTTGTCGCTTTGGTGGATCAAGCGCGCGCCTGGTTGGACGGCCAATTGCAAGGGTTAGCAAAGTGGCTAGATGCCACTGCCGCTTCTCAGAAGAATGGCTAACCTTAGAACCGGTCAATAAGGCGTTTCAAGTAATCCAACTCGGCTTCTGTACGTTCGCCTTGCGCCGATCTGCGGCGTATTTCAGCAAGCAGGTCACGGGCACGGCGATACACTTCTGCATCAGAAACGTTGCCCTTTGCCTCTGGATCAACACCATCGCCGTTTTGACCCCGTCCAAGTGGATCCCTTGATTGCGCTTGACGGTTGCCGTCTTGCTCACCTTGACCCGGACTCTGCTCTTCTTGATTTTCGCTCAGCGCTTCGGCCAAAGTTTGCAATCCGTCACGCAACGCTTCCATCGCCTGTGCTTGGCTATCAATGGCCTGCCCTAATTGGTCCTGACGCAATGCCTGCTCGGCATTCTCCATCGCACGCCCCGCGCGCTCTAGCGCGTCTCGTGCGGCATCGCCTCCTGGCGTGCCAGGACCGGGAAGTGCATTTTTTTGGCGCTCCAGCTCATCACGCAGCGCTTGTTGACGGTCAGCTAGGTTGTCTTGTTGGTTTGATGGCGGACCAGATGAACCTTCACCGCTGCCTTCACCACCTTGCCCTTCGTGGCTTTCGCCCTCACCTTGCCCACCATTACGTCCAACATTGCCGTCGCTTTCACCCGCCTGAGCATTGGGGTTGAACTGTTCTTGCAGGTCACGAAACGCCTGATCATTCAGCCCCTGCTGTTCACGCAATGTGTCTGACAAACCCTCCATGGCTTGTTCCCCAGCCGAGTCCCCACTTTGCCCTTCGCCTTTAGAGACGCGCATGTTTTCCATCATCTCTTGTAGCTCTTTTAGAGCTTCTTCAGCCTCAGCCATGCGGCCTTGCTCCATGAGCTCTTGGATACGGTCCATCATGCGTTGAAGATCATCTTGGGTCATCTGGCTTGAGTTTCCACCGTCTTGGGGTGGGCTCTCGCCGTCTTGGGATTGCTGTTTTTGCAGCTGTTTTAAATACTCTTCGGTGGCATCGCGCAATTCTCGCATCAATTCAGCGATTTCGGCATTCGTAGCCCCGTCACGCATCGCTTGGTTCAATCGTTCTTGCACTTGGCGCATACGCTCTAATGCATCCGCAAGATCGCCCTCTTCCAACTCTATCGCCAAGGTCCACAGCTCTTCCGCCAGCTCATCTTGCGCGACAGCAGTTAACCGATCCAGTTCGGTCCAAGTTTCAAGTCGCTCAATCAGTTTTCGCAATCGAAGCTGCGTCACCTCATTGCGAAATGCGTCTTCAGGAGGATGGCTGATTGCACGAAGGATTTGTGAAATACGCTGCGCGTTCGCACGCGACCACAATAAATCGCGACGCTGTTCGATTATCGCAGCAGCCATCGGATCGAAAAAGCGCCGACCAGGCAATAAAAGCGCACTTGGTTCGGATCGGGATTGTTGTTCTGCTGCGTCGAGCACAGTGAGGTTCAGAACAACCGGAAGATTAGCCCAAGGATGTTTGGAAAAGTCTTCGACCAAATTTTCCTCAAACCCACTGCGGTCTCCCACGACCGGCATCGGAAGAGAGACAGTCAACTGAGGACGCGCTTCGGGTGAGACACTCAACCCATGGCGCCGTGGAGCACCAACCAAATCAAGAGTTATCCAAGCTTCACCACTTTTAACGCCGTAATCGTCACCAGCAGAGAACGGCAATGTCATCACGCCAAGCGCGTCACTATCAATGCCCTCCAACGTGGCAACGATGGGTGGGATGTCTGGCACAACACTGACGGACCAATTCCGGCCATTCGGTCCATCAATCGATAGCTCACCGTCTTGAATAACTTTGAAATCATGAGCTGTCGAAGATGCCGATGCAAAGAGTGTGCGGCCTGATACCGTTTCGGATAGCGCAAGTGCACCAACCTCGCCGTATAGGCGTAGGGTTATCAAACTTCCCTCGGGTACAAACAAAGCCCCTTCTGGTTGATCGTTCAGATAAAGCGTTGGGCGACCAGTATATCGTGGTGGATCGATCCACCCCTCCCAAACCGGACCCGAAGATAATTCATCATCGGGCAGCGCCACGGCACCAACGGTTCCCACGCGTAAAACTGAACCAAAGATCAATGCCACGGCAAAGAAAATTACAGCAACATAGCGCAATGCAAAGGGATCACGTGAAGCAAGGCGCACATAAGCGGGCACAGCTTTCGCGGCCTTCACTTTTACAATCATACTTGTCTGATGCGCCGCCCACACGGCAGCCGACGCTGCATCAGTTGCACCGATGGCCTGTGTGTCTGTCAGCGCTTGAATTGGACGCCCTGGCAAACTTTGGTCCAATCGGGCGATTGCATCAGTTTTGGATGGAACACGGAACTTATACAGTGCGTAGCCAAGGGCGGTCGCACCTGCGATCGTTGCAAGGCTTGCACCTCCCCAGAATATTTCAAGTGGGAGAACCTCATGCAAGCCAAACATAAGAACCGCAAGCACCAGGAAAACGACACTTAGCAATGGCCACAGCGCGTATGCCGCGCGTTCAAAACACATCCCCAACCAAGTAAACCGTAGCGGCCAGCGCAAGGCATTTAACCCAAGCTGGACTTCAGGTTGAGAAGGTTTTGACACCATTTGATACCACTCCCAAATCTCTTGAACGCATCAACGCGCCTAGAGCCATTCAGGTATGGTATCTCGATTTATCATTTCGTCAAAGGTTGGGCGTGCGCGGATAACCGCAAATTGATCACCGTTGACCAAAACCTCCGGAATCAGTGGGCGACTGTTATATTCGCTCGCCATAACAGCACCGTATGCACCAGCACTCCGAAAAGCGACCAAATCACCTGACTTCATAGGTGCCATTTCGCGATGTTTGGCGAATGTGTCACCAGACTCACAAACCGGACCAACAATATCATATTTTGCCATTTCGATACCGACAGCAGGTTCAACAACAGGCACGATATCATGGTGTGCATCGTACATTGCAGGACGGATCAAATCGTTCATCGCACCGTCAATGATTAAAAATTCACGGTCTTCACCTTCTTTGACGTAGATAACTTCGCTGACCATCAGGCCCGCGTTGCCCGCAATCAAACGACCGGGTTCGATTTCGATTTCGCATCCCAAATGGCCAAGCGTACGTTTTACCAAAGCACCGTAATCACTTGGCAATGGCGGGGCTTCGTTTGAACGTTCATATGGAATACCCAGACCCCCGCCCAAATCCAGGCGTTTGATATTGTGGCCTTGGGCGCGCAACTCTTCGGTCAGTTCTGCCACTTTATTATAGGCAGCCTCAAACGGTGCCAAATCTGTTAGCTGGCTGCCGATGTGAACATCGATGCCAATGACATCTAGTCCCTTCATCGCGCCAGCCATCGCATAAACTTCATGCGCGCGCGAAATCGGAATACCAAATTTGTTTTCAGATTTGCCCGTCGCAATCTTGGCGTGAGTCTTGGCATCAACATCAGGGTTCACGCGAATGGTGATCGGCGCAACAACGCCAAGCTCAAGCGCAACGGCATTCAGCACCTGCATCTCAGGTTCCGATTCCACGTTGAATTGGCGGATACCACCGGTCAACGCGAGGCGAATTTCATCAGCCGTTTTACCGACACCAGAAAACACAATGCGGTCACCCGGAACACCTGCGGCTTTGGCCCGCATGTACTCACCACCAGAGACCACATCCATGCCTGCACCAGCATCGCCCAGCGTCTTAAGGATCGCTTGGTTGCTGGCCGCTTTCATCGCGTAGCAGACCAGATGGTCCATACCTTCAAGCGCATCATCAAACAGCTTAAAGTGGCGCAACAATGTCGCGGTTGAGTACACATAAAATGGCGTGCCCACGGCGGCGGCTATCTCGGCCACCGGAACATCTTCGGCGTGCAATGCGCCGTTTTTATATAAGAAATGATCCATACCTGTGAATAGCCACGAATTGGGGGCTAGATCAATGGCAAGTGGCCTATGTTACAGGCCGCGTGCGTAAAAATAGATACAGTGGCAAACCGCAAGAAACGCCGATGCAGATCGTTGCTGGAATTGCGATCAAAGCAATCCAATTGCGGCGCACAGCAACTTCGGCAATGATCCATACGGTCAGCGCGATAAATGCGATTGTTAAATCCCAGACCAAACCGCTAGACGCTGCATTCACATGCCACGCATCAACCATACCCATCAGGTCGAAACCGTTTTGGGCAAACCACTGAGTAAAGTAATACATCGGATGGATAGCGCCCCAGATGGCGAGGGCCAAATAGATCATTCGCAACGTTGACGGCATCAAAGCAGGTTCCAATTGACAGACAATGGACCCTTACTTGCGCCAAGGTTTACACCTGTCTTCACGCCACCTGAACCAACGTTAATACCAGCGCTTACAGTAGGCTTAATCGGCGCACCATCTACGCCGCAAGACGCAAGTGCTGCAACTGCAATAAGGGCAATAAATCGGATCATTTCAATATATCTTTCCAGCGCTGCACCTGAATGCGCACTTGCGCAGGTGCTGTTCCGCCATAAGACATACGCGAGTCCACGGAATTTTGCACGCCTAAGACGTCAAAGACTTCGGCTGTAATATGTTCGTGGGCTGATTTCATATCTTCAAGGGTCAGATCGGGTAGATCACAGTCTTTGCTTTCAGCAAGCGCAACAAGCGTTCCGGTCACGTGGTGCGCATCGCGGAATGGCATGCCCAAAACGCGAACCAACCAGTCGGCCAAATCTGTTGCAGTGCTAAACCCCGAACCAGCGGCAGCTTTTAAGCTATCGCAATTGGCGGTCATATCTTTAACCATACCCTCCATCGCAGCCATCGCCAGCATCCATGAATCAGCCGCATCAAAAACTTGCTCTTTATCTTCCTGCATGTCCTTGGAATATGCCAGCGGAAGCCCCTTCATCACCATCATCAACCCAGTATTTGCACCATAAATCCGACCAACTTTGGCGCGGATCAATTCCGCGGCATCCGGATTTTTCTTTTGTGGCATGATTGAAGAACCCGTCGAAAAACGGTCCGACAATGTAACGAAACGGAACTGAGCAGATGACCAGATTACCAATTCTTCAGCAAAACGGGACAGATGCATCGCGGTGATGCTGGCCACGCTTAGGAAATCCAACGCAAAGTCACGGTCAGACACTGCATCCAGTGAGTTGGCTGATGGACGGTCAAAGCCCAAAGCTTCAGCAGTCATGTGTCGATCAATTGGGAAAGACGTGCCCGCAAGTGCCGCAGCACCGAGTGGGGATTCGTTCATACGCTTGCGTGCATCCCGCACACGGGACAAATCACGGCCAAACATTTCAACATAGGCCATCATATGGTGGCCCCATGTTACAGGTTGCGCGGTTTGAAGGTGCGTAAAACCAGGCATTACCCAATCGGCCCCTGCTGCTGCTTGCCCCAAAAGGGCTTGAATCAAAGCAATCAAACCAGCTTCGGCGGCGTCGAATTGATCACGTACCCATAGCTTAAAGTCAGTAGCCACTTGGTCATTTCGCGAACGACCTGTGTGCAAACGACCAGCAGGTTCGCCGATGATTTCTTTCAAACGGCTTTCCACATTCATGTGAATGTCTTCCAGCGCGGTTGAGAACTGAAACGTTCCACCCTCAATTTCTGACAAGACCGTGAGTAGGCCTTCACGAATGGCTTCAGCATCACTATCTGTAACAATGCCTGTCGCCGCCAACATTGCGGCATGGGCGCGCGAGCCCTCGATATCTTGGGATGCCATGCGCTGGTCGAAACCGATTGAGGCATTGATTGCCTCCATAATCGTGTCGGGTCCAGCGGCAAAACGGCCGCCCCACATGGTATTGCTGGTTTTCTTTGTCATCGTCTGACCCTTCGGAGGGAAAATGAAACGTTATATTGCTGCGATCATGTATACGGCGATTGCCCTTGGTGCCACCCCTAGCTTTGCAGACTCGTCCGCTGCGGCGGCTTTGCGCACCGGTGACATGAAAAAATTGGTGTTCCACTCAACGCCAGAAGCCACGTCAAGCGCGGCATTCATTTTACCAGACGGCGGCGGCGAGAAAACCTTAGACGACTACAGCGGCAAATATGTCTTGGTTAATTTTTGGGCAACGTGGTGTGCGCCTTGTCGCAAAGAAATGCCGATGCTGTCAGAGCTACAGGCCGAATTTGGTGGTGACAACTTTGAAGTCGTAACGATCGCAACAGGGCGCAACACGCCTGCGGGCATTTCAAAATTCTTCGCGGATTCAGGCATTAACAACCTTCCACGGTATCAGGACCCCAAGCAAGCACTTGCCAGCCAAATGGGTGTTTTTGGATTGCCTATCACAGTGATCATGGACCCAAACGGCGAAGAGATCGCAAGGCTGCGCGGCGATGCGGATTGGTCGTCTGGCAGCGCAAAAGCGATAATCGCAGAGCTGGTCAAATCCGAGTGAGTGATGCCACGAGGCGTTTAAGCCACGTGGTTCATTATCGCAGCTTCAGTCGCTGAAAGATTACGACGAGCGTAGCCACCGTAAGTATGTGGATCAAATTCCAAGTCAGGGAATTGAGCAACAAGCCGTTTGCGATCAGACGCCTCAAGTGTCGTGAGGGCTGCACTGGCTGGATGGAAGCTTTCGGTTTCCACTCCGTTTGCCCAGAGAATTTGATGATTAGACAGTAGCAAGTGGATATACGTCACTTCCTGAACGGTCACATCAACCGTCACAGTTTTACCGTTGATCAAATCCTTTGCCGCGACCAAGATTTCGGGCGTATTGAACAAGGCCATCGCCTCATCCCCTTGGATCAACATCCGGTGGCTCGGAGAAACCAATAGCTCTTCATCGGGACGCTCGACACCAAGAGCACCCATGCGGATGCGGATTGGACGCAAGTGTGGCATCGCAAACATGCGTGCCCCAGTCATGCGACGCGCACCTTTCCAAACGATTTCTTGCGCACCATTGTCTTTGGTCTGAACCATGTCGCCTTCACGAAGGTCCTGCACCAAGCGCAAACCTTCAGGGGTGCGAATGCGTGTTCCGGGCGTAAAGCAAATTACGCAACCGCTTTCGGGGCCCATTGGGTTGGCTGAAACCACACCCAACGTATGGTGCACGACCCAAAGATCACAATCACGCGGCGGGATTTCATCTAAGAACATCAGAAGTGGTTGAGAGCCCCGCCCAACTTCGATCAAGGTAACAGTGTAGCTTTGCGCTCCATCGGTGACAACAAAGCTGCTGTCCACAATAGGATTTTCATCCGTAAACTCATGTGGAACGAGTGGCTTGTGATCAACTGCTGCGCCGACCAACCGGTGCACCATTCTTGCTGCCCGTTTACGTAGATTTTTTGATTCATCCGCTCTGTCTAACCGCAACACTTCAGCCGGGCCATCCACACGGATGGCGTCCCCTCTCCAGGACCACGCCGCACCCACATCTAAGGTTTGCACTGGCGCGGCCTCAAGACCGTCTATTTCTGTTTGCGACTAGGAGATGACGAACGTGCCTTTAAAGCCCGTTTTCATTGCCTGCTTGCCTGCCTCATTTACGAGCCCTTTTGGGCTTCTATTCAACCACCGATAACAAAACCGAATCATCGTGAAAAGATCGGATTTGTGTCAGTTGCCAAACTGTTGCGATTAGAACCTAAAGTTGAGTCGCGCAGAGCCGATAAGTTGGCCGCCGTCTTGCCCCTCAAATTCTTCACCAAGCC
>DLQI01000022.1 GCA_002478745.1 Rhodobacteraceae bacterium UBA7436
AGTTCTAACTCTTGGGTTAACCCTGTGACGTCCATCAAGTTTTTCAGACGGCGTTTGGTTTCTGGACTTTCCGGTAAGCCACCAGCAGCAAGGGGTTGGATCAACCCTCCAAGGGGCTGTGTGAAAGCATAATTGCCGCCGCCGTGCCAGAACGTGCGCTCATCCCTGTAAAACCCAGTTGTCATAATATGCTCCCATCCAAAGTTGGGCAAAGCGTGGCCTAGGGCGCGCGCATTGTCCAGTTGTTAGGGGTAGGTTATGTTAGACAGCGGGACGTACCATGCCAACAATATCGTAGGTCTTTTGCAGGATCGGAGCTGTGATTTCGCGGGCCTGCAATGCACCTTTGGCAAGGATGCGGTCGATCTCGGCAGGGTCACTCATGAGACGTGCCATTTCACCAGAAATTGGCGATAGTTTTGCAACGGCCAAGTCGGCCAACATAGGTTTGAATTCACCAAACTGTTTGCCGCCAACATCGGCCAAAACCTGATCCACAGTCATGTCTGCCATTGAGGCATAGATGTTGATCAGGTTGCGTGCTTCTGGACGATCCTCAAGACCTTTTGCCTCGGAGGGCAAAGCGTCTGCGTCACTTTTGGCTTTGCGAATTTTCTTGGCAATCGTGTCTGCATCATCTGTCATGTTGATACGGCTGGCATCTGATGGATCAGACTTAGACATTTTCTTGGAGCCATCACGCAAAGACATCACGCGGGTGGCGGCCCCCTCGATCACAGGCTCTGTCATCGGGAAGAAATCGACGCCATAGTCGTGGTTGAACTTTGCTGCGATGTCGCGTGTCAGCTCAAGATGTTGCTTTTGGTCATCACCTACTGGAACGTGCGTCGCGTGATACACAAGGATATCTGCTGCCATAAGCGCAGGGTAGCCAAACAGGCCCAGAGACGCCGCTTGAGAGTTTTTACCAGCCTTGTCCTTGAATTGTGTCATGCGCTGCATCCAGCCCATGCGCGCGACGCAGTTGAAAATCCAACCCAGCTGGGCGTGCTCTGGCACTTGGCTTTGGTTGATTAGAATTGATTTTTCGGGGCTGATACCTGAGGCGATAAAACCAGCAGCCAATTCACGTGTGTTGTGCTGAAGGGCTTTTGGATCCTGCCATACTGTGATCGCGTGAAGATCAACCATGCAATAGATCGACTCTGCGACCTCGTCTTGCATTGTGACGAAACGTTTGATGGCACCAAGGTAGTTGCCAAGGGTCAGGCCGCCAGACGGCTGAATGCCGGAAAAGACGCGGGGTGTGAATGTCGTTTCGGTCATCTTGTTGTCCTCACTTTGGGGCAAACCCTCTGGGCAAATCTGCTTTGCTGGCTTACCCATGGGGCAAAGAGACGTCAACAGGCGCTCTGATTTGATAATACCGGAGAGCCGTCCATGCACCAAGATCATAACGCGCCACCATTCAATCCAATGCCACCAGTTGTCTGGGTTCTGTTTCTTATTTTGATGGGGATTGAAGTTGTTTTCACTCTTGGTGAGCAAGGCATCGTTGGTGGTGCGCGGGCCGTGGGGTGGCGCCTTGGCGCGATCAGCGACTATGGATTTTCGGGCGTGGCGTTTGATTGGATGGTCAAGAACCGGCAGATGCCGTTCGAGTATGTTATCCGCTGCTTCAGCTATATGTTCCTCCACGGGAGTTTCACTGCGGCTATCTTCTCGGGTGTTATTTTGTTGGCGATGGGCAAGCTGGTTGGCGAAGTAATGGGACAGTTGGCTGTCGTTATTCTGTTTGTTTTTAGCGGCGTATTTGGCGTGGTGATCTTTGGGTTGCTTACGGATCAGGCATGGCTGATTGGCGCGTACCCCAGTGTCTATGGCCTGATCGGAGCCTATACATTTCTACTGTGGCAACGGGTTGCAGGGCAGGGGATGCAACAGCTTACGGCGTTCCGCCTCATCGGGTTCTTGATGGGTATCCAGCTGATATTTGGTATTTTCTTTGTCACAGGGCAGGATTGGGTAGCTGAATTGGCAGGGTTTATTTGTGGATTTGCATTGTCAGTGATCGTCATGCCTGGGGGCATTGCAAGACTTCGTGCCGCCATCCAACGCAACTGATTATCTACGTTTAACTGCCTTTTTGAATTCTGACATTTGGAACGCGCCGATAAGGTGGCCAGTCACAAAATAGGCAGCAATACCGATTGATATCAGGGCGATAAGGGCAATGTAGCGCACGCCCGCCATGCCAAGTGCAGAAGCCAATGCGACATGTGCAACCATCAAGACGCCGCCCATCACAACAGAGGCTGCGGTGATGCGCCAAAGGCGTTTGCGCAGCTGTGCATCAAAGCGAGCAACATCGCCCATGCGCCGTGCGCCGATCAACAAAAGTGCCACCATGGCCCACGCCGCGACGGTTGCTGCGATGGCGGGTGCGGTCCAGCCGATGATAGGGGATAGGCCCAGTGCAAGACCTGCATTTATTACCATCGCGACCAATGCAAACCGGAAGGGGCTACGTGTATCTTCTCTTGCAAAATAAAGGGGTTGCACGAATTTTTGGATGACGAAGGCGGGTAATCCTAGGCCGTAAATACTGACGGCAACGGCGATGGCTGCGGCGTCATCGGGCCCGGTTTGACCGCGTTCAAACAAGACAGAAACCAAGGGTAGTGGAATGACCATCAAGGCGATCGAGCAAGGGATTGTGAGAGCGAGCGAAATTTCTGCGGCCCGCGAAAATGCTGACTTTGCCCCCTTGTCATCACCGGCTTGAAGGCGCCGCGCGAGGTCGGGCAACAACACGATCCCAACTGCAATTCCAACAACGCCCAAGGGCAGTTGATACAAGCGGTCGGCTGAGAACAACCAGCTCACTGCGTTCTCAAATTGACTGGCGGAGAATTGACCCACAACAAGGTTAATTTGCATCACGCCAGACGCCAGCGCGGCAGGGACTGCAACCACGACCATCTTGCGCATATCAGGCGACCAACGCGGCATTGCGGGGCGCAGGGCGAAGCCTGCGCGACTGGCTGCAATCCATGTAAGCGCGAGTTGTGCGATGCCAGCAAATGGAACGACCCAGACGATCCAAACAACAACCTCTGCGCCCATGAAGTTCGCGCCTACCATTGCTATAATCATGAAAATGTTAAGTAAAACTGGTGCTGCCGCAGCGGCGGCGAAACGCCCAGTTGCGTTCAATACCCCTGAAAACAAGGCGGAAAGCGACATGAAAAAGATATATGGAAAGACAATGCGGCCAAAGCCAACGGTCATATCAAAGCGGCTGTCACCGGCAAACCCACCTGCGGTGAGCCAGACCAGCGCGGGCATGAAGATCATGGCGATACCGACCAAAACCAGTACGACAAATGACAATCCAGCAAGCGCATCTGTGGCGAATTTATGAGCGTCTGAATCCGCCTCTAACTTCTTGGAAAACATCGGCACAAAGGCCGCGTTAAACGCACCTTCGGCAAAGAAACGGCGGAACATATTGGGCAGGCGAAAGGCCGCAATGAAAGCGTCCATGATGGGCCCAGGGCCAATCAATGACAGCAGTAAAATTTCGCGGATAACACCCAAGACACGGGACATGAGTGTCCAAAATCCTACGGTTAAAAAGCCAGGCAGCACTCGGATTGGTTTCACGGGGTTGTTGGCCTCTTATCGGTGATTAAGACAGTGAGTAACGGGTTGGATAGGGAGCTGGCAAGGGGAACGTGCGCATTGTTAACCCATGTGTTGCAATGGGTTTACGGTGTAATTGCCTACGAATTCCAACACGTAATGGGCAGTTTAGGGTCTATTCTGTACAGTTTGACCAACGTGATTTGGGTGATTTTTGGACGGATTTGGGCAAACTGCACAGTTCAGGTCAGATTTTGTACAGTTTAATCATTTGGTCGAATTTCGACCGCCCAAATGGTTAATTCATCCCGATTTAGCACCCGTTTTTCCAAACCCATCTGGCCCCGCCAGAAAGTCTAGAAAGCTGCGCACTTTTGCGGGAAGAAAACTGCGGTCGGGATAAATCGCAGTCAACGGAACGCGGGGGTACTCCATTTCTGGCAGCACGGTTTCAAGCCGTCCACTGTCTAGATCATCGGTCGCAAGCCAATGGGGGAGGAATGCAAATCCCATCCCTTCACAGACACTGTGATGGATCAGGGTTTCGTTGCCGGTTTGAAGGACAAGTTTCGATTTGATGTCTATTGCGCTCTCGCCTTTACCATAACGTATGCGCCCGTTTGCGGCCATGGCTTCATAGATCAAGAAGGGCGCACCGTTTAGATCATCTGTGGTTTCGGGACGACCAACGGTTTCTAGGAACGCAGGCGCCGCCACCAACGGGAATTCCACCATCGCAAGTTTACGTGCGATGAACCCTTCGTCCAAAGTTTCAGTGACGCGCAGGGCCAGATCAACGCCTTCTTCGACAAGATTGATTTTGCGCCCACTGAGATCGAGATCTAAAACCACATTCGGATTTTGAGTGTGATAGGCGGCCAAGATACGCGCGAATGTTGGGTTGGCCATCCAAACAGGCATACTGACCTTTAAAGTTCCTGTTGCAGCTAGGGTGGTTTTGGACACTTGGGCATCGGCCTCTTCCAACCCCTCCAGCAAAGGACGGACCGTCATCAGATAACGTGCCCCTGCTTCGGTCAGGCTGACATTACGGCTGTTGCGATTGAGCAGTCGTGCGCCAACGCGGGCTTCGATGTGTTGAACGTGTTTGCTGGTCATTGCTGCGGAAATGTTCAAACGGTTCGCTACGGCGGCAAAGCTTTTGTGTTCTGCAACGGCGGCAAGCACGCGAAGGCTGAGAAGGGTGTCCATCTTGGTTTCCTCTAAGGAAATGGTGCATCAATGAATCCACTGATGATCTCTTTTTGAGAAACTATTAGGAATGTCTTCAGAAATCAATTGCTGCGTCTTTGGGTGGTCCAACGACGTATGCTGCAAAAGGAAAACGATTATGACTGACACTGCAACTTTCTCTAAATCATCTATCCCGACCTCTTCAAAATGGAACATTGGCCTGTGGGTCGCGCAGGTTGTGCTGGCTTTGTTGTATGTGATGGCAGTTTATATGCATGGCTTTATGTCCCCAGCTGAGCTGGCCGCGATGGGCGCAGTTTGGGCTGAAACATCACCGCTTTGGATTGTCCGCTTTATCGGGCTGGCTGAATTTGCGGGTGTTGTTGGTTTGATCTTGCCCGCGTTGTTGCGCATTCGGCCCGAGCTGACGGTTTATGCAGCCGCTGGTTTGTTGGCCATTCAGGCGTTGGCAATCCCGTTCCACATGATCCGTGGTGAATTTGAGGCTCTGCCGTTCAACCTGATTTATGTTGGGTTGGCTGGTTTGATCATTTGGGGCCGCACACGCAAATCTGTAATTACGCCGCGCACTTAATAATCGGTAGGGCTCCAAGCCGGTGTTGATCTGCTTGGAGCTACGATTGAAAGGAAAGCAGATGCAAATTGATGCATTGAAAACGACAGAACCTGCCGATCATCTTTCGTGGGGTCTGATTGAATTACAGGTCACTCACCTTGAGCGTTCGGTTGCGTTCTGGACGGACGCGATTGGTATTCGGGTCCGTTCCCAAGACAGCGAAAAAGCTGAACTGGGCACATCGGACAGAACATTGGTTACGCTGCATGCGGGTGCCACATCTTCTGTGAGCCCACGGTATCGGGGCATGTATCACATCGCCATTGGGGTTCCTGATCAAAACGAGCTGTCACGCATTTTGGCCCGGTTTATTTCCAAGGGCATTGGCGTTGCGCCGACGGATCACCTTGCGTCTAAGTCCCTTTACATCAGCGACCCTGATGGGCTTGAGATCGAGATCGTTTTGGAAACGCCAGAACGCTTTGACCGCTTTGGTGATATGTCACGCGGTATTGTGATGTATAGCTCTGATGGGCAGCCGCACAGTGGGCGCGAGGCCTTGGATGTGCGCGCAGAGTTGGTCCACGCGGAGGGTGCCGATCTAGAGGCACTGTTGTCGGATGGGGCCATCGTTGCGCATATGCATTTCAAGGTTGGTGATCTTGAGCCCGCAGTAGAATGGTTTGAGGGTATTGGGTTCACGCGCAACCTTTTGCTGCCCAACTGGGGCTTTGGCGATTTATCCGCGGGGCCAAGCCTGCGCCATCGTCTTGCAATGAATGTTTGGCAAAGCAAAGGATCGCCTGCGGCGCCTAAGGGTATGGCACGTTTGTTGCGCTATAAGCTGCATGTGCACAGCGCGTCGATCATCGACAATGCGCTGGGCTTTGCCCCTGCGGGTGATGGGCTGGTGGCAACGGACCCTGCGGGTGTCGAGGTCACGTTGGTTCCGGCCTTTGTGGACGCATAGATAAAGCTATGCATTGGGCGGGGTTTTCATCCGCCCAATGTTTTTGTCAGCTGCTTTGCTGGCTGCGCTCGTGGAAAACGAAGCCAAGGAAGTTCAGTAAGATTTGCGCTGCTAGGATCGCGGTACCGCCTGTGTGGTCATAATCGGGGGCGACTTCGACCAGATCGATGCCGACGATTTCATGGCGTTTGGCCACTGCTTGCAGCATCTCCAACACTTCGTAATACAAAAATCCCCCGTGGCTTGGCGTCCCTGTGCCCGGCGCGATGGAGGGGCAGAAGCCGTCGATATCTAAGGTGACATAAACACGGGCCTTTTCGGGAATGCGGTCGATGACGCCTTGGGCACCAAGTTCGCGCATTTGACGTACTGAAATGATATCAGACCCCATTTTGCGCGCATCCTCGTACCCCTCTTTGGCGGTGGAGGAGACATTGCGAATGCCAACTTGGGTCAGCCCAGTCACATATGGTTTCTCTGCCGCGCGGCGCATGGGGTTGCCGTGGCCATTGCGCACGCCATGGCGTTCATCGACGAAATCAAGGTGGGCGTCGATTTGTAGGATGTGGATTTCTCCGCGCCCCTCGAACGCATCGATGCAAGGGATGTTGATCGAGTGGTCGCCACCGATGGTGACAGGAAACGCCCCCGCATCCAGCATCGCGTTTACGCCGGTCTTGATGTTGGCGTGGCTTTTTTCAGTGTTGGTATGGACGATGTCTGCGTCGCCGAGATCGACAATGCGCACGTCCGATCCCAGATAGGTTGCGTCGTCTTCGTGGTCATATGCACCGCCGTGGCCAAAGCTGAAAAGGGTGGATGCCTCACGCACTGCACGAGGCCCAAACCGCGCGCCTGCGCGAAACTGCGTACCGAAATCATATGGAGCCCCAAGGACAGCAACGTCTGCGTCGATCTTGGTCCAGTCAGAAACGTAAGGGCGTTTGCCGAAGGTTGAAATGCCAACGAAAGGCAGGTCTAGGCGTCCTGATTCATAGCCGTGTTTGGACATGGTTGAAGTCTCACTGTTAGAGCAAAGGGAATGGTATTTCCCTTCACCCTAAGTGTGAAAATCAAACAGAGCCAGTGAATTCAAAACGATCAGGCGTTAGAGCGTTTTGCACCGTCAGTGATCGCCTCGCGCAGCTTTTTCTCAAGCGTCGCTTGCTTGTCCAAAGACCGGTATTTCAGGCCGAACATATCCTTGACGTAAAAGGTATCAACGGCCTGTTCACCATAGGTCGCGATGACCGCGTTGGCGATGTAGACGTTGAGCGATGCAAGGGTCCGCGTCAGGTCGTGCAACAGGCCCGGACGGTCACGTGTATCCACCTCGATGATGGTATAAATCTCAGACCCATCGTTATCAAAACTGATGTGTGTTGGGACCTTGAAGGCACGTTCGCGTTTCTTGACCTTATCACGATCTTTGATTGCCTCGCGTGTCACCACTTCACCCATCAAGGTTTTGCGTATCATCTCGCGCAGACGCGGCAGTTTTGATGCTTCAAAGGGTTGGCCATCATTGTCTTGGATCCAGAAGGCATCTGCCACATAACCGTCTTTGGTTGTGTAGCTGCGCGCATCCACAACGTTGGCACCAACAAGTGCCAGGGCCCCAGTAAGACGTGCAAAAATTCCAGGGTGATCGGCCATGATAAAGCAGGCGCGGGTTGCATCGCGATCTTCATCTGGGTGCAGGTCCATCCGAATTTCGTCTTCAGATGTGTTGCGTAGAAGATTTGCAAATACAACATGGGCTGTGACGTGATGCCCCTGCCAATAGGGATCGTAATGGCGCGATGTTTCGATTTGAAGGTCTTTGCGTGGCCAGTCTTTGAGCCGCACGCGCAGGTTCTTTTTCGCCTCTTTGCCACGGTTGTTGCGGTTCAGATCTTCAAGTCCGTTTTCAAGCGCATCCAAGGTTTGGCTGTGCAGGGCGCGGATCAATACGGCCTTCCAGTTGTTCCATGTATTCGGGCCGACGCCACGAATATCGCACACGGTTAGAACGCACAGCAGATCAAGACGTTTGACGGTTTTCACCAGCTTGGCGAAATCACGCACAGTGCGCGGATCAGCGATATCACGTTTTTGCGCCATGTCCGACATCAACAAGTGATAGCGTACGAGCCATTCAACGGTATCGACCTCATCAGGTTTTAGCCCCAGACGCGGTGCAATCTTGCGCACCATTTGGGCCCCCAAGATCGAGTGGTCTTCGGGCCGTCCCTTGGCGATGTCATGCAGCAGTAACGCAACATACAGGACTTTGCGGTTCACGCCTTTTTCAAGGATGGAGGACACCAATGGCAGGTCTTCGACCAATTCGCCGCGTTCGATTTGGGCAAGGTTGGTTATGCATTGGATCGTGTGTTCGTCCACGGTGTAGGAGTGATACATATTGAACTGCATCATCGCGACGATGTTTTCAAATTCGGGGATGAACGCCCCAAGCACACCCAACTCATTCATCCGGCGCAAGGCCCGTTCTGGGTTGCCGTGTTTAAGCATTAGATCAAGGAAGATGCGCTGGGCTTCGGGTGTTGTGCGCATGTCGTTGTCGATCAGATCAAGGTTCGATTTCACCAAACGCATTGCGTCTGGGTGGATCAACATGCCTGTGCGTAGAGCTTCTTCGAAGAGGCGTAATAGGTTCAACTTGTCTGACAAGAACGCGTCTTCGTCGGTGACGGTCAAGCGGTTGTTCACCACTTGATAACCCTCTTTGACCTTGCGGCGGCGTTTGAACCAGCGCTCCAGCAAAGGACCGTCTTTGATGTGAAGCGTTTCAAGATTGGACAGAAGGATGCGGGTCAAATCGCCCACCTCGGTTGCATGGCGGAAATAGGCCTGCATGAACACTTCTACGCCGCGCCGCCCGCCCGTGTCTTTGTATCCCATGGCGTCGGCGACCATGACTTGCATATCAAAGGTTAGCTGTTCGGTCGCGCGTTTGGTGATTAGGTGAAGGTGCGCCCGTACCGCCCAAAGGAAATTTTTGGCGGCGACAAAGCTTTCATATTCCTCGGATGTGAAGACGCCCTTTTCAACAAGGTCATCGGCGTCTTGAACGCGGTGAATGAATTTCGCGATCCAGAACAAGGATTGCAAATCACGCAGCCCGCCTTTGCCCTCTTTCACGTTGGGTTCAACGACATAGCGTTGCCCCTGTTTGTCATGGCGTTTGTCGCGCTCATCCAGTTTTGCCTGAATAAAGGCGCGGCCCATGCTGGGTTTGAACAGATCAGACCAGAGCTTGCGATCCAGCTCTTCGCCAAGGTCCACGTCGCCCACAACAAAACGGTGTTCCAGCATGGCGGTGCAGATGGTGTAATCCTCTGATCCAAGTTGGATACAGTCACTGATGGTGCGTGAAGAGTGCCCAACCTTAAGCTTAAGATCCCACAACATATACAGCATGGTCTCGATCACGCTTTCGGCCCAAGGGGTGATTTGGCGTGGAGTTAGGAATAGCAGATCAACGTCGGACGCCGGGGCCATTTCACCGCGCCCATAGCCGCCAACGGCGATTACCGCGAGGCGTTCTTTGGCGGTTGGTTTGGTGTCTATCGTCGTCGTTGCAACATAAAGCGCGGCGCAAACCAGATGGTCGGTCAGATAAGTGTAGGCCCGTGTCATTGGGCGTGAATTGAATGGCTTGGCTTGGAATGCCTTTGCGATGTTGTCGCGCCCCTTAACTTGAGCTTCGCGCAGCCATCCAACGATCTCTTTACGTGTCTCAACGGGGTCCGAGTTTGTGCGCGCCTGCTTGAACGCAGCAATGAAGCCATCCTCTTGGAAGATGGCTTCAGGGTCACAAATCAGCGGCTTGTTTTCGGACGGCGCAAGAGGCCGTCCATAGGTATCGCTCATTAGAAGCCAGCACCGCTAAAGCCAGTTGGTGCATTGTTGATAATGACCAATTTTTTGTCGCGGATGGTTGCGATGGCAAGGCCACGTTCGTTTGTGCCATCTGCTAACAAGCGGAAGACGCCGTTTGCCCCTTTGAACCCAGCGCCTTGTGTGATGGCGGCTGTGGACAATGGGTTGGATTTGCCGCTTTTGACTAGGGCCCCGATTGCCGCCATGCCGTCAAAGGCAAGGCTGCCAATTGGGTGAGGTTGCCCACCGTAGGCTGCGTCATACTGTGAGCGGAAGGCACCGTTTGATGCAGGGTCTGGCATGGCAAACCAGCCACCTTGAACGCCCGGAAGGTCCAGTGTTGGTGCTGGAATATCCCAACGTGTCAGGCCGATGAATTGTGTGGTTGCTGGAGATACGCCAGCTTCTGGCAACAATTGCGTCAGCAATGGCAGGGCAGAGGCGGATGGCGAGGTCATGAAGACTGCGTTTGCGCCGCTATTATCGACGGCTGCTTTGATCCGTGGGATCGCGGCCACAACGCCATCTTGAGACAGTGGGTAATCCACTGCACCGGCCAGTGTTACGCCATTTGAGGCGATTGCGGATTGGATCGCGTTGCGGCCTAATTGGCCTGCAACGTCATTGGCGTGTGCAATAACGATGCGATCTTTGCCTTGGGACTTCGCAAAGCTAATCATGCGGTTTGCAGTGTTCTGGAATGTTTGGCCAAGGACAAACACATTGCCGCCAGCGATGGTGGTGCTGTTTGAGAAGGACAGGATATTCACATTCTGATCTGCAACAGCCACGGCCGCAGCATTGGCCGCTTCTGCGTAAACTGGACCAAGGATAATTTGGGCACCATCGCTCACCGCGAGGGAGGCTTGGGTGGCAGCGGTTTGCGCATTGCCTGCAGTTCCGTAAACCCGCAGATCAATTTTCACGTCACCCAGATCACGCATGGCAAGGCGCGCTGCGTTTTCAAGGCTTTGGGCCAGCAGGTCATCGCTGCCAGAGCCAGAGCCACGCGGCACCAATAACGCCACGGCGATTGGTTTGCTGGTATCTACGGACGGACCGGAGTTTCCAATGCCTGAAAGTGCGGTCGGGTCACATGCGGCCAGACCCATTGCGATGAAAGGTGCCAAAATAGGCAAACGAAACTGACGCAGTGACTTGCGGGCGGATTGGAAAAGCGCGAACATTGGTGCAGATACTCCCTAAGTGCGCCACTTGTTCGAGCGGCGTGATTTTATGCGATCATAAACGTCATGAAAGGCGGGTCCAGCTTTGAATTTCCAAAAGGTTCCCCTTGCACCCGGAATATATTTCGTGGGTGTCCCAATCGGCACGGCCCGCGACATCACTTTGCGTGCATTGGATGTGTTGGCATCTGCGGATGTTCTGGCGGCAGAAGACACCAGAAGCTTGCGCCGTTTGATGGATATTCACGGTGTTCCCCTTGATGGACGGCGCATCATTGCGATGCATGATCACTCCGCAGACAAGGTCGTCTCTGGGTTGCTGGACGCTACTAACAAGGGAAAATCAGTGGCTTATGCCTCTGAGGCGGGCATGCCTTTGATCGCGGATCCTGGGTTTGAATTGTCACGCGCGGCTGTGGCTCAAGACGTCATGCAAACCTGTGCGCCGGGCCCCTCAGCGGTGCTGACAGCGCTGGTTTTGGCGGGGCTGCCAACGGATGCCTTCCACTTTGCAGGATTCTTGCCCAATGCGACAAATGCGCGACGCAAAGCGTTGGAAGGGTTGGCCGAAATCCGCGCGACCTTGGCATTTTACGAATCACCAAAACGAATTGGTGCAACGCTTAGGGATGCTGCAGAGGTATTGGGCGGAACGCGCAAAGCCGTGGTTTGCCGTGAATTGACCAAAAAGTTTGAGGAACTGCGGCGCGGAACCTTGGACGAGTTGGCCGAATCTTACAGCACGGGCAATGTTAAGGGCGAGATTGTTCTGCTGATTGATCGTGGGGATTTAGCGACTCTTAATGAAGTTGATTTAGACGTGGTTCTGAGAGAGGCACTTGAGACGATGTCGATGCGAGATGCTGTTGATGCCGTTTCCCAAGCGCATGGCAAACCACGCCGACAAGTATATCAATTGGCGTTGAACATTGGAAAAGATGACTGATGGACACAACCGCTGAAACCCGTCGCAATCGTGGTGCGATGTCGTATCACGCGGGGTTATCGGCAGAAGAACGCATTTCAACAGATTATGAACGCCGTAGTTTTCCAATCGCGCAGCGCCGTTGGCGTGGCAAACGCGGTGAGATTGATTTGATCGCACATGATGGCGATGGATTGGTGTTTGTCGAAGTTAAGCAAAGCAGTGATTTTGACCGCGCAGCAGCGCGCGTTAGCCTGCGCCAAATGAAACGTCTGTATGCCAGCGCAGAGGAATATTTGGGCCAAATGCCCAATGGGTCCCTTACGGATGTTCGGTTTGATGTCGCACTTGTGAATGCGCTGGGCGAGGTTCGTATCATCGAAAACGCATTCGGGCACGGCTGACCCATTGCACCTAAGGGCAAGCTGCGCCATCTAATGGGTAACAGTATTTAGAGGTGCCCTATGAAAATTGCATTCCAAATGGACCCGATCGGCGATGTCGATATCAACGCCGACAGCAGCTTTCGCCTAGCTGAAGAAGCACAGGCGAGGGGTCATACCTTGTTCTTTTACGGGCCGGATCAACTGGCCTATCAAGAGGGGCGCATCACAGCGCGCGGTCATGACTTTACCGTAAAACGTGTTCAGGGGGACCATGTTGAATTGGGCCCAATGATTGAGGTCGATTTGGCTGATTTTGATGTGGTTTGGCTGCGTCAGGACCCGCCGTTTGACATGCACTACATCACTTCGACCCATTTGTTGGACCGTTTGGCCCCGGGCACTTTGGTTGTGAATGATCCGTTTTGGGTGCGCAACTACCCTGAGAAATTGATGGTCTTGGATTTCCCTGATCTAACGCCACCAACGACGGTGTCGCGCGATCTGGAAACGATCAAAGCATTCAAAGACAAACATGGTGATGTGATCGTTAAGCCGCTCTACGGCAACGGTGGCGCGGGTGTTTTTCTTTTGAACAAAGAGGATCGCAACCTGAGCAGTCTATTTGAAATGTTCACAGGGTTTTCCCGTGAGCCATTGATTGTGCAAAAATTCTTGCCGGCAGTGTCCAAGGGCGACAAGCGCGTGATCCTTGTGGACGGCGAATGTGTTGGCGCGATCAACCGTGTCCCCGCCAAAGGTGAAACCCGTTCCAACATGCACGTGGGTGGCCGTCCTGAGAAGGTAGGGCTGACTGACCGCGACCTAGAAATTTGCGCACGCATTGGCCCGCTTTTGAAAGAAAAGGGTCAGGTGTTTGTAGGAATCGACGTGATCGGGGAATACCTAACAGAGATTAATGTAACCTCCCCGACAGGCATCCAAGAATTGGAACGTTTTGACGGTGTGAACATCGCCGGCAAAATTTGGGACGCGATTGAGGCCAAACGCAAATGAGCTGGCAAAAGTCACTTTTGAACCCTTTGTTGCGTCTGATTGAGAAACGTCAGATGGCGAATGCAAAGGGCCCCAGCAGCCTGCGCCGCGCCTTTGAGTTCAAGGCAAAAATTATGTTTCACGCCCCACGCGGTACGGAAATGGAATGGTTCGACCTTGGTGGCACCGCTGCTTTGCGCATTGGTGGCGAGGGTTTGGATGCGGAAAAAATGATCTTGTATTGCCACGGTGGCGGTCATGTTTTCGGCAGCCCAAAGACCCATTCAGCGATGGTGGCCCAACTGGCCAAACGGGTTGGATGCGAGGCGATTTTGCCTGTGTATCCGCTGTCTCCTGAGAATGTGTTTCCAGCGTCATTGAACACATTGCGTGCTGCGTATGATGATTTGTTGGCGCAGGGCTATCGCAGCTCACAGGTCATTATCGGTGGTGATAGTGCAGGCGGTAATTTGGTCTTGGCTTTGCTCGCGCAACTGCTGCAAGAAGCGGCTGATGTGCCTGCTGGTGTTTTTGCGTTTTCGCCTTTGACCGATCTGACCTTTAGCGGTGCAAGCTTTCAAGTGAACGCCGATGCTGATGTGATTTTACCAGCAGATCGTGCTGCTGAGATGATGGATTATTACCTTGATGGCGCCGATCCGGCGCTACCTTTGGCTAGTCCGTTGTTTGCAGACTTTACCGGTGCGCCGTCTGTTTGGCTGACCGTTGGCGATACTGAAATTTTGTTGGATGATACTCGTCGATTGGTGGCGAATATGTCAAAGCAAGGCGTGGATGTGCAGATGCATATCGAACGCGATCTGCCCCATGTTTGGCCGATATTCCATAACGTGCTGCCAGAGGCGCGTATGACGCTGGATGGTTTGGCGGAATGGATCAACCGTCGAGTTGGGTGGGCAGACGAACGCTGATCGCTTCGGCGATGTGGGGTTTTTGGATGTCCTCGAACCCGTCCAAATCCGCGATGGTACGGGCCACGCGCAGCACGCGGTGATAGCCCCGCGCGGACAGTTTGAATTGTTCGGCGGCGCGCATTAGCAGCTCACGGGCATCAGGCGTGGGTGTTGCGAACTCTGACAAGGCCTCGCCTGCGGCATCGGCATTGCTGCGCATGTCTGGCGTATCGCCGTACCGGACCTGTTGCACCGCGCGGGCTGTTACGACCCTTTGGCGCACGGTTTGGGAATTCTCTCCGCCGGTTGGTAAATCCAGATCGGTGTAGGCAACGGGTGGAACATCCACGCGCAGATCGAACCGGTCCATCAGTGGACCAGAGATACGGCTCATATAATCCTCTCCACAGTTCGGTGCCCGCCCACAGGCCCGCGATGCATCCGTCAGGTATCCGCATTTGCAGGGATTGGCGGCTGCGATCAGCATGAACTTACAGGGGTATTTTACGTGGGCATTGGCGCGTGCGATCATCACCTCACCTGTTTCAATCGGTTGCCTTAGCGTCTCTAACACCGTGCGTGGAAATTCGGGAAACTCGTCCATAAACAGCACGCCATTGTGGGCCAATGACACCTCGCCTGGTTTGGCATTGCGGCCCCCACCTATGATCGCGGCCATGGACGCTGTGTGATGGGGTTCGCGAAAGGGACGCGATTTAGAAATCCCACCCGCGCTGAGCAGTCCCGCAAGGGAGTGGATCATCGACGTTTCCAACGCCTCAGTCGCGGATAGAGGTGGCAAGATATCGGGGAGACGTGCGGCCAACATTGATTTTCCTGAACCGGGTGTCCCGACCATCATCAAGTCGTGTCGTCCAGCGGCGGCAATCTCAAGCGCGCGTTTGGCCCGCTCTTGGCCCTTGACGTCCATGAGGTCCTTGGAACTGTGGACCTGCGTAACTTCGCCCGGTTCGGAGGGTTTAATCGGTGTTTGGCCGGTAAAGTGGCGTTCTACGTCGCCCAAAGTTGCGGCGGCGATTACTTGGGCGTTGCCGACCCATGCGGCTTCGGCCCCAGATTCAAGCGGGCACAATACGCCACGATTTTGTTCAGCGGCGGCCATTGCTGCGGGCAGGGCACCGATCACGGGGACTAACGTGCCATCAAGGGAGAGTTCACCAAAAGCCACGTGGGTTTCGGCAACATCGGGTGGGATAATTTCAAGAGCGCAGAGAAGGGCAACCGCGATGGGCAGATCAAAATGCGATCCGACTTTGGGAAGGTCTGCAGGCGATAGGTTGATCGTGATCCGTTTTGAGGGAAGTGCGATTGCCATAGCACTAAGGGCGGTGCGTACGCGGTCGCGTGCCTCTGAAACTGCCTTGTCCGGTAGCCCCACAATTGAAAAGGCGGGTAGGCCTGCGGTCACGGCGCATTGCACTTCGACTTGGCGTGCTTCGATTCCTTGAAACGCGACGGTGTAGGCACGTGTAATCATGATCCCCCTCCGTCATGCGTCCATTGTGGTTAATGGCTAGCGAAGGGGGATTGATGATTGGTTAAAGTCTGCGTTGATGCCTTAGGAAACGGGCCACGGTTCTAGCGGCACGCCCATGTCATAAGGGAAGGGATCGTAGATGGTTTTCAGGCCTTCGGCGCGCCATGCTTTGAATTGCGGATCGTTGATAGTGAGCATGCAGTAGGCGCGGGCCGCTGCGGATACAGGCAGGTCATAGCCGATGATGCGTGCGGCGACAGGGGCAAACATGCAGTCGGCGATGGAATATCCACCAAACAACCACGGGCCGTCTGATTCGAATTTCGCGCCGTGTGCCCAAAGAATTTCAAGGCGACCAAGATCGGCTTGAAGGGCCGCGTTCACATCGAACCCTTTGTTCACGTGTTGAAGTTGCATGGGGCATTGCCCGCGCAGTTCGCCAAAGCTGCTTGCCATTTCGGCGCACAACCAACGCGCTGTGGCACGCGCGGCGGGATCGGTTGGCCACATGGCAATATCGGGATGATGTTCGGCCAAAGTTTCTGCGATTGCGAGGCTTTCACCAACCACTGTGCCATCGGGCATCCTGAGCGTAGGCACCAGTTTGGCAGGGGCAAGATGGGCCATGTCAGCCGCCATTGTCCCGCCGTAAAGGCCAATCAAATGTGTATTAAAATCCAGCCCGAATTTTTCGAGCAACAGCCAGCCGCGCAGCGACCAAGATGAGAAGGTGCGATCACCAATGTATAAATCATATGTCATGGAAGCAGCCTAAAGTGACGACTGTGCATTAGGCAAATTTTGATTTGTGAGGTGGAATATCACACAAGGCGATTGATCGTACCAACGCGCCCTGTGCCGTTTTCCCATGTGATATCGGTAACCGACAGATTGTCGATCTTATGGGCAAGGACTTGTTGTGCAGGCACACCCAATGCCATCTGCACTTGGGTCAAGATCACCCCGAAGTGCGCAACCGCGATGATGTCACGCCCCGCGTATTTGCGTGTGAGGTGTTGCACTGTTGTGTGGACACGGTGTGCGGATTCATCCCAGCTTTCGCCACCCGGTGGTGTGTGCGGGCCGGGGGTTTCCCAATAGGCGCGTGACAGGTCTGGGTGCTTTTCTGAGACCTCTGAAAAGTGAACGCCGTCCCACGTGCCAAAATGCAGCTCGCGTAGATGTGGGTTATTGGACAAACGTTCGCGCCCTGCTTGGATCGCGTCAGCTGTTGTGATGCAGCGCGTAAGATCAGATGAGATGATCAGCGCATCTGACGGCAAATCGGCTGCAAGGCGTGCCAATTGATCGGTGTCTGATAGGTCGGCCGGAACGTCCCGCCAGCCCACAAATGTCTTTTGGTGGGTTGGGCCGTGGCGCACCCAGTGCCATGTTGTTGGGGCGGTCATGGTAGCATTCCTTTTAGGACGTTGGGTAGGCCGGCTACTACTTGAATGGCAAGGTTTGATTGTGCGGCAAGTGCGATGTTTAGCCGGCCTTGGGCCTCGCGGAACTGACGTGAAAGTGCGTTGTCTGGAACGATCCCTTGGCCCACTTCGTTAGAGACGATCACGATGGGGGCTTTGCACGATTTGAGCGCATCAATCAGCAGATCAGATTGTGCCGATAAGTCATGATCCTCAAGCAGATGATTGGTCAGCCACATGGTCGCACAATCGATCAAAATCGCCTGATCTGCGGTGGCAGCCGCAAGGGCCGGTGCCAAATCAAATGGGGCCTCAACAGTTGTCCAAGTGTCATTGCGGCGCGACTTATGCACCTCAACACGTGATTTTGTTTCGTCATCCCAGATACGCGAGGTCGCAATGTAGAGGGGTATTAACCCACTGTTAAGGATTAGGTTTTCCGCAAAAAGGGATTTTCCCGAAGCGGCCCCGCCCAGAACGAAAGACAAATTTGGCAACATTCTCGCCTCTATTGTGAACCAATGATTGGTTTGCTGCGTACCTATAGTGAAAGACCAAAACAAGCGTTCATTCTTTGGGAGATCCGATATGGCTTTGGACATGGCGAGAGAAGTTTCGATCACACGTACAGCGATGAAAGCAGAAATGTTGGACGCTGAAACGGAGTTGCGGCTGGCGTATGCATGGCGTGACAACCGCGATGAAGAAGCTCTGCACCGCTTGATCACAGCCTACATGCGCCTTGCTATTTCAATGGCTTCCAAGTTCAAACGCTACGGTGCGCCGATGAACGATTTGATCCAAGAAGCAGGTTTAGGGCTGATGAAAGCCGCAGAAAAATTTGATCCCGATCGCGGTGTTCGGTTCTCGACCTACGCCATGTGGTGGATCAAAGCGTCTGTCCAAGATTACGTGATGCGCAACTGGTCGATGGTGCGTACGGGATCCACATCTTCGCAAAAGTCGCTATTTTTCAACATGCGCCGCGTCCAAGCTCGCTTGGAACGCGAAAGCGAATCCGCAGGCGTCAAATTGGACAAGCACCAGCTGATGCAGATGATCTCAACCGAGATAGGTGTGCCATTGCACGACGTTGAAATGATGGAAGGACGCCTGTCAGGCTCTGACTATTCATTGAACGCAACCCAATCCGTTGAGGACGAGGGCCGCGAGTGGATCGATGCTCTTGAGGACGATAGCGCACAAGCGGCTGAAATGGTTGAACATGCTCATGACACGGTCCAGTTGCGGTCGTGGTTGTTTGACGCGATGGCAGCATTGAGCGAACGCGAACGCTTCATCGTGCGCGAACGCAAGCTGCAGGACAATCCACGCACATTGGAAAGCTTGGGCAAGGAATTGTCCCTGAGCAAAGAACGTGTGCGTCAGCTTGAAGCCGCCGCCTTTGGCAAAATGCGTAAATGGCTAGAAACCCATGACA
This sequence comes from Rhodobacteraceae bacterium UBA7436, assembly GCA_002478745.1. GTDB lineage: Bacteria > Pseudomonadota > Alphaproteobacteria > Rhodobacterales > Rhodobacteraceae > Ascidiaceihabitans. The sequence continues at coordinate 19,004 of DLQI01000022.1, forward strand.
CAGAAGTGCAAAACTTTCTGAATTGATAGGGTGCGCGTCACGCGCATCTTACGGGCTGGCAGAACACCGTTCGCCGCAGTATGGTTGGTCAATTGACCAGCTATTTGGGGGCATGCAATGCTAACCGGAAAACGCATTCTATTGATTATTGGTGGTGGAATTTCTGCCTACAAAAGTCTTGATCTGATCCGCAAATTACGTGAGCGCGGCGCTACTGTGACACCCGTTTTGACGGGTGCCGCGACAGAGTTTGTAACCCCATTGTCCGTTGCCGCGTTGTCTGGTTCCAAAGTATACGGCGAATTGTTTGATCTGACGGATGAGGCCGAGATGGGCCATATCCAACTGTCACGCTCTGCCGATCTGATTGTGGTTGCTCCTGCGACTGCGGACCTGATGGCGAAGATGGCGCATGGCTTGGCGAATGATTTGGCTTCGACCCTATTGTTGGCCACGGATACGCCGGTTTTGGTGGCCCCTGCGATGAATGTGCGGATGTGGGATCACGCGGCGACACAGCGCAATATTGCAACCTTGGCAGATGACGGTGTTGCCTTTGCCGGCCCCAATGAGGGCGACATGGCGTGTGGTGAATTTGGTCCGGGCCGTATGGCTGAGCCACTGGAGATTGTTGCCGCAGTTGAGGCGAAATTGTTGGATGGTCCGTTGAAGGGCAAGCGTGTGTTGATCACATCCGGCCCCACACATGAGCCGATTGATCCGGTGCGTTATATCGCCAATCGATCTTCTGGCGCGCAGGGCACGGCCCTTGCCAATGCTCTGTCTGCGCTGGGCGCAGATGTTGTGTTTGTGACGGGCCCAGCTGATGTTGCCCCGCCATCTGGGGTTGAGGTGATCGCGGTCCAAACGGCACAGCAAATGTTGGAAGCTGTGCAGACAGCGTTACCTGCTGATGTTGCCATCTTTGCCGCGGCGGTTGCTGATTGGCGCGTTGAGGGGGCGAGTGATCGCAAGTTGAAGAAAACCAAGGACGGTCTGCCAACGCTCACATTCGCCGAAAATCCCGATATTTTGGCCCATGTGTCCCAATTGAAAACAGGACGTCCTGCGCTGGTTGTGGGCTTTGCGGCTGAAACAAATGACGTTGAGGCGAACGCCACAGCCAAGCTAAAGCGCAAAGGCTGTGACTGGATCGTTGCCAATGACGTTTCACCTGAGACCGGTATCATGGGCGGATCTGAGAATGACGTCGCTATTATTTCCCAAGCGGGTGTCGATGAATGGCCGCGCATGTCCAAGGAAATGGTGTCGCGCAAATTGGCCCAACGAATTGCAGAGGCAATCGCGTGAGTGTGACAATCAAAGTCGTGCGCGATGCGGGTTTTGATCCCGACATTGCATTGCCATTTTACGAAACTGTTGGCGCGGCCGGTGCTGATATTCGAGCGAACTTTGAGGGTCGCAAAAGTGTTGTCATTCCCAGCGGTGGACGCGCGTTGATCCCTACGGGTTTGCGATTTGAAATCCCGCAAGGGTTCGAAGTGCAGGTGCGCCCGCGTTCTGGTTTGGCGCTGAAGCATGGTATCGCCTTGGTCAATTCGCCGGGCACAATTGATAGAGATTATCGCGGTCTTGTTGGGGTGATCCTGTTGAACACGGGTGCGGATGCGTTTGAGGTTGTGCACGGTGAACGCATTGCCCAAGTTGTTGTGGCCCCTGTCGTTCAGGGTGATTTCGTGATCGCGGACAGCTTGGATGAAACGGTGCGTGGCGCTGGTGGCTTTGGCTCAACAGGGCGCGGTTGATGTTTTTCGTTGCGGTGATGGCTGCAGGATTGTGGGGGCTGGGCGCGGTGTTTGGTGCGCCACAACGTTCGCGTTGGATCATGATTTTGGCATTGTTAGCCACGGTTATTGCGGCGCATTTGGTATTACCGGTTGGGCATCCTGTGCGCCTTGGTTTGGGTGAAACAGCGGCCCCTTGGTTGTTCATTCTGGGCATTGCCGGCTTGGTGTGGGGCTACCGTTGGATGCTGCGCAGATTGCGTACACAGGCGGTGGTCAAAGAAGAAGCCGCCACAATTGATGCCCCCCTTTTTAGCGAAACAGAATTGAACCGTTATGCCCGTCATATCGTCATGCGCGAGATGGGGGGCGCAGGTCAAAAGACGCTCAAACAAGCAAAAATTTTGGTCGTTGGTGCGGGTGGTTTGGGATCGCCCGTGTTGCAGTATTTGGCGGCAGCAGGCGTTGGAACAATCGGTGTGATTGATGATGACGTGGTTGATAACGCAAACCTACAACGCCAAGTGATCCACAGGGATGATGACATTGGCACGGCCAAAGTTTTTTCGGCCCAGGCAGCGATGTTCGCGCAAAATCCATTTGTAGATGTGCGCCCTTACCAGCGACGCCTGACAGATGACATCGCGGCGGAATTGATCGCTGAATATGATTTGGTTCTGGATGGATGTGATAATTTCGAAACCCGCTATCTGGTGAACAAGGTTTGCGTGCAAACGCAAACGCCGCTGATTTCTGGTGCTTTGACGCAGTGGGAGGGACAGTTAAGTGTCTTTAATCCTGCCAAGGGTGCACCGTGCTATCAGTGCATTTTCCCTCAAGCGCCTGCGCCTGAATTGGCCCCAAGTTGCTCTGAGGCGGGTGTGATTGGTCCTTTGCCCGGTGTGGTTGGATCGATGATGGCGATTGAAGCGATTAAGGTGATCACGGGTGCCGGTGCGCCGCTGCGCGGTGAGATGGTGATCTATGACGGGCTGTACGGTGAAAGCCGCAAAATTATGCTGGAGCCTCGGGCCGATTGTCCGATCTGTTCCAAATCTGAATAACCTCCAAAGGAGACACGCATGACAAATCCATTGCTCGCAACTTGGGACACACCGTTTGGCCTAGCCCCGTTTGACAAGATTTCTGACGATGATTTCGCCCCTGCGTTAGAGGTCGCTTTGGCCAGCCATAAGGCAGAGATTGATGCGATTGCAGTGTCTGCAGATCCTGCGACATTCGCCAATACGATTGAAGCACTTGAGGCTGTGGGTCGTGATTTGGATAAGGTGTTGTCTGCGTTTTATACAGTCGCGGGGGCGGACAGTAACCCTGCACGCGAGGCGTTGCAGCGCGATTTTTCACCACAACTGGCAGCGCATTTTTCAGAAGTGTCCGGCAACAAAGCACTGTTTGCACGCGTCGCTGCGGTTTGGGATGCACGCGATAGCCTGACGCTTAGCGATGAACAGGCGCGTGTTTTGATGCTGACGCACCGTGGGTTTGTGCGTTCTGGCTCTGCCTTGGAGGGTGCGGACGAGACCCGCATCAAAGAAATTAAGGGTCGATTGGCCGTATTAGGCACTGAATTCACCCAGAACCTTTTGTCTGATGAACGCGAATGGTTCATGGAATTGGGCGAAGACGATTTGGACGGCTTGCCAGAATTTGTGATTTCCGCAGCACGCGCTGCAGGTGAGGAAAAAGAGGCGGGCGGTCCGGTTGTGACTTTGTCGCGCTCAATCATCGTACCGTTTTTGCAATTCTCGACGCGCCGCGATTTGCGCGAGGTTGCCTATAAGGCGTGGGGTGCCCGCGGGGCCAACGGCGGTGACAAAGACAACCGTGACATCACGGCTGAGATTTTGGCGTTGCGGTCCGAGCGCGCGCAGCTGTTGGGCTATGCGAATTTTGCTGAATACAAATTGGAAACAGAGATGGCGAAGACGCCGCAAGCTGTGCGCGATTTGTTGATGGCCGTTTGGGAGCCAGCCAAGGCACAAGCCAATTCGGATGCTGAAAAACTAACGGCTATGATGCACGACGATGGTGTGAACGGTGATCTGGAACCTTGGGATTGGCGTTTCTATTCTGAACGTCGCCGCAAGGAATTGCATGATTTGGATGAGGCGGAATTGAAACCGTATTTCCAATTGGACCGTATGATTGATGCATCCTTTGATTGCGCTACACGTCTGTTTGGTTTGCAATTTAAACCGCTTGATGTGCCGCTTTATCACGAGGATTGCCGCGCATGGGAAGTGACCCGTGATGGTGAACATATCGCTGTCTTCATTGGCGACTATTTCGCACGTGGGTCCAAGCGTTCTGGGGCGTGGTGCTCTGCAATGCGATCACAAGCGAAGTTCCCTGAAGTGCAGGCACCTGTGGTGATCAACGTCTGTAACTTTGCGAAGGGGACGCCTGCGTTATTGTCCTATGATGATGCGCGCACACTGTTCCATGAGTTTGGTCATGCGCTGCACCAGATGCTGTCGGATGTGACCTATGAAAGTGTGTCGGGCACTTCGGTCGCGCGCGACTTTGTTGAGTTGCCAAGCCAGCTGTATGAACACTGGTTGGAGGTGCCCGAAGTGTTGGCCAAGTTCGCCACACATGCGCAAACCGGTGAAGCGATGCCAGAGGCGTTGTTGTCCAAAGTGTTGGGCGCTGCGACCTACGATATGGGATTTTCGACAGTGGAATATGTGGCCTCTGCGATGGTGGACTTGGAGTTCCACGACGGGGATGCGCCAAGTGATCCAATGGCACGCCAGGCTGAAATTTTGGCAGGTCTTGGCATGCCGCGCGCGATCACGATGCGCCACGCCACGCCGCATTTTGCGCATGTGTTTTCTGGCGACGGGTATTCATCGGGCTACTACAGTTATATGTGGTCTGAGGTTATGGATGCTGACGCGTTTGAGGCGTTTGAAGAAGCGGGCGGTGCCTTTGATCCTGAACGCGCAGCTGCGTTAGAGGCCAACATTCTATCAACCGGTGGCAGCCGTGATGCGGGGGAATTGTATGTCGCGTTCCGTGGTCGTTTGCCCGGGGTAGAAGCCTTGTTAAAGGGACGTGGTTTGGCCGCTTGAGCCTTGGCTAGGGGCGCTGCCCCCGCCGCGCTGTGCGCGCCTCCCCCGGAGTTTATTTGGTAAGGTGGAGCTGGGGCAGTTAGTAGCCAGCGCTACGATCTACGAGGTGTAGGAATGGTTCGCCTGCTTGCCCGCGCCGGATGTTTTCTGCGATTGTGAGGCTGGAGTATTTCGCCCGTGTTTCGGCTGCGATGTGGGGTGTGACTGTGACCTTTGGATGCGCCCAATATGGGTGATCTGAGGGCAATGGTTCGATGCGGAATGTATCGAGTGTTGCGTGGCCGATGTGTCCTGCATCGAGCGATTGCAAAAGTGCGTTGTCGTCGATAAGCGGCCCGCGCCCTGGGTTGATTATTGCGGCCCCCTTGGGCATCATTGCGAGGGTTTCGCCGTTAAGTGTGTTGTTCGTAGCCGGCGTATCAGGCAGAAGCAGTACTGCGATTTCGGCCTTTGTTAGGGCTGTTTTTAGCCCCTGAGCGCCGTGATAGGATGTGACGCTTTCGATGGTTTTTTCCGACCTGCTCCAGCCGGAGACATTGAACCCGAACTTGGCCAATGCGGATGCGCAAGAGCTGCCAAGTTCGCCCATGCCGAACACCACCACTGAACGGTCCCATGCAAGGGCTGGCGGGCTGGGTGCCCATTCATGGGTTGGGTTGTTGATATGTGCGTCCATCCCCAAATGGTGGCGCATCACATGGCCGCACACCCATTCAATCATCCCTTGGGTGAGGCCAGGATCGACCATACGGGTGAGTGGGATGGTTAGGGTTTGGTTGCCCACGATCCCTTCGACCCCCGCCCACAGGTTCAGGACTCCCTTGGCTTTTGTGTAGGGTGTGAAGTCTTTGAGGTCTGAGTTTGGTGCATAGACGATGTAATCGACATCCGCTGGTGCAATGTCGGTTGCCAGATGCACATCAACTAGGCCGGCTGCTTTGAACGCATCGTTCAGGGGCCCTTCATACAAAGGCCAGCGTTCTTCTTTTGCTGCGAATAGGATGTTGAGTGTCATTTGTGAAACCTATCTTGGTCTGTGGACATGTGCGCTTTGGACCAGTCCAAAGGCGAGCATAAGAACCAGCATGGCGGAGCCGCCATAGCTGACAAGGGGCAGTGGAACGCCAACGACAGGGATCAGCCCCATGACCATTGCCATATTCACAGCGAAGAAGAGGAAGAAGTTGAGTGCGATCCCAAGGATCAAAAGTGACGAGAACCTATCGCGGTTTGCCAGTGCAGAGGCGATGCAAAAGAAAATCACCAGCAGGTATATCACGAGCAAGGAAATCCCCCCAACAAACCCGAATTCTTCGGCCAAGGTGGTGAAGATAAAATCAGTGTGTTTTTCGGGCAGGAAGTTTAGGCGGCTTTGTGGTCCCTGCATAAATCCGCGCCCTGTCCACCCGCCTGACCCTAGTGCAATCTTGGATTGGGTAATGTGATAGCCGGCACCTAGTGGATCGGCGCTTGGGTCAATGAAGGTGTCGATGCGGCGGTATTGGTAGTTGTTGAGTAATTGCCAACTTGTTTCGCGGCTTTGGAAAACAGCCACGATCAGGCCGACACCCGATGTGATCACGGCCGCGAAATAGGCCCAGTGTACGCCCGCAAGAAACATGATACCGCCACCGGCCATGACCAAAAGGAGCGATGTCCCAAGGTCGGGTTGTTGGATGACCAACGCGGTTGGCAGCAAGATGATTGCAATGGGCAGCAAGACCCAAAGGGGCCGTGATTTCTTTTCGGGCGGCAACCAGTCATAGTAGGCGGCCAGAAACATTACGAGTGTGATCTTCATCAACTCGGAGGGTTGCAGGCGCATGAACCCAAGGTCGATCCAGCGTTGTGCGCCTTTGCCTTCTTCGCCGAATAGATCAACGGCGATCAACAGAATGACGGTTACGCCGTAGCAAAAGCCAGCGATGCTGCGCCAAAACCAAATTGGTGTCATCCCAATCGCGATCATCAGAACCAAACCCACGGCAAAACGTTTCATTTGCGGTTCGGCCCAAGGTGTAAAACTGCCACCTGCCACGGAGTAGAGCATAAGGAAGCCGACACAGGCGACCGAGCTGAGCAACAGTGTGAGGGGCCAATTCAGGAACAGGATTTTGCGCAGGCCCGTGGGCGTTGATTTGACAGTGTACTCAAGATAACTCATGCTTTGTCATCATCCTGAGTTTTGGCCATCGGGCGCATTTTCGCGAGGCGCTTTTGTTGGCTGCGGATACGGCCACGGTCTTTGGATGGGTATGCCTCTAGCGGAGGGGGGCCATCGTATAAAGCCTGAAGCGTGATGTCGCGGGCGATCGGGGCTGCGGCTGTTGAGCCGCCGCCGCCGTGTTCAACGATAACGGCAACAGCGTATTTGGGATTGTCTGCAGGCGCAAAGTCTACGAACAAAGCGTGGTCGCGCCGTTCCCATGGTAAATCTTCGTTGCGAACAACGCCGGTGCGCCGTTCAGCGGCGGAAATGTTGCGCACTTGGCTGGTGCCCGTTTTGCCCGCCATGCGCATGTTATCAACGGTGATGCGGCTTTTGTTGGCGGTGCCCCCACGATCATTGACCACGGCAAACATGGCTTGGCGCATTTTCTTTAAGTTATTTTGATCAACTTTGAGCGGGGCACCTGCGCCTGACGCTTGCTCAACGCCGTCTACAGATTTAACCAGTCTCGGTGTCACTTCGCGCCCTGTGGCAAGGCGTGCGGTCATCACGGCCAACTGGAGGGGAGAGGCAAGCATGTCGCCCTGTCCGATGGAGGCGTTCACGGTGTCGCCAATCACCCAATCCTTGCCATGCACGCGGTTTTTCCAGGCCTTAGTCGGTGTCAGGCCACGGGCAACAGCGGACATTTCAACGTTATGGCGCACTCCCAATCCAAAGACGTTGGCCATGGCAGAGATCTTTTCGATCCCGACCTTGAGCGCCAAGTCATAGTAGTAAACGTCGCAGCTGCGTTTGAGCGAATTCTTTAGGTCGACACTGCCATGACCCGAGCGTTTCCAGCAGTGAAATTTGCGGTCCGCCACTTCAAGGTGACCGTTGCAACGGACGGTGTCGTCTGGTCCGATAATGCCTTCTTCAAGGGCGGCCATTGCGGTGATCATTTTGAATGTTGATCCGGGGGGATAGGTTCCCTGAACCGCTTTGGACGCCAGAGGCCGGAATTTGTTTTCAGTTAGTTCACGGTAATCTGCGACGGAAATGCCGGACACAAACAGATTAGGATCGTACGTCGGTGCCGACCCAATTGCGACCAGATCGCCAGTTTCACAATCGATCACAACCGCGCTGGCGCTTTCGCCGTCGAGGCGCGCCTGCAAATAGTTCTGCAGTTCTGCATCGATAGTTAGCTGAATATTTGCGCCCGGTCTGCCTTCACGGCGTCCCAGCTCGCGCATTTCGCGACCGGCGGCGTTCACCTCGACCTGTTTGCTTCCTGCAGACCCACGTAGACGAATTTCTTCTTTGGCTTCCACGCCGACCTTGCCGATCTGAAACCGTGGGATGCGTAGCAATGGATCGGGATCGTCGATCTTCTTTAGGTCGTAATCGCTAACTGGCCCCACGTATCCCAGGATATGAGCAAAGTCTGAGCCCAAGGGATACACACGTGACAAGCCGACTTCTGGTGTGACGCCTGGCAAGGCGGGTGCATTGACAGAGACGCGGCTGATATCTTCCCACGTCACGTCGTCTGTTATGGTGATGGGGTGAAATGGGGCGCTGCGCTTGATCAATGCAACAGCGCGTTCAATGGCTTCGCCGTCCAAATCGATGATTTGACTGAGGCGTGCAATCACGGCCTCTACGTCGCGGGTGTCTTCACGCACCATCTTGATTTGATAATTTGGGACGTTTTGTGCCAGTTGAACACCGTTGCGATCAAACACCTCGCCGCGAGCGGGCGGGATCAGTTTGAACTTGATCCTGTTCTCTTCGGCCAATGTCCTGAATTGATCGGCCTCATTGATTTGGAGGTGACGCATACGTGCGGCCAAGCCACCGACGAGCACAAACTGAAGCCCACCGACAACCAGTGCACGGCGAGACATTAAACTTTGGTTCGCCTCGTGATCTGCGTTTTTGCGTTTCAAATGCGGCCTCCGCGTGCGTCCATGTCCCCTGGGACGCCCTTGCGCACACCCATAAGCACGTGGGTCGCGAAGACAATCACGGGGTAGTAAAGGATCGTGGTTATCGTTTGGATAAGTTGCGATCCTAGGTTCGGTTGCTCAACCAACAAAATGGCCAAGATGATGCGGTATAAAATAGTGGTGCCAACCAGCAATGCAATGACTGTAGCCCATTCGGCTGCAAAGTTCGATGCACGTAAACGTTTTGCGCGACTTTGGAGGTTTTCACAGCAAAGTAGTCCCAAAAAGGCCCAAAGACCGGGGGGGCGCTGTAGCAATAGATCTGACAGCAAAAGCATCAGGCCTAGTAGGATCACAGGGACATATACGGGTTTGCGCACCGACCACGCGAAGGCAAAGCCTAACATCAGATCAGGGGTGGCCCAAGGGCGCGACATCGCGCTGAGGGGGAGAAGATGGGTGAACAAGGTCGCCAATCCTAGCACGACGAACCAACCACGCATGATCCAAATTCGCGATGATTGGTCTTCACTCACTTGCAGGAACCTCTTCACCGTTCTCAGGCGCTGGTGTGCCGTCGTTGGCGGTGAGAATATTTGCGGTGTCGGTCACGGGTTCTGTCGGGTGACTGCGCAGGACACGTAGGAATTTGAGACGCTCATAGTCCGCAGCAAGGCGCACCCTTAGGCGGCCACCGGGATCAGCGGCCACTTGACCGATAACCAGCCCCGCAGGAAACACTGCGCCGTCCCCTGAGCTGACAACACGGTCACCAGGTCGGACAAGATCGGGGCTTTCGATGAAATCGATGGGTGGTGCTGCACTGTTGTCACCCGCCACAATGGCGCGTTGGCCAGAGGGTTGGATGGTAACTGGAATACGGCTGGATGCATCGGTGAGCAAAATCACACGGCTAGTGTTTTTCGCAACACCCGAAATGCGACCTACGAGACCAATGCCGTCCATAGTGGCCCAGCCATCCACAAGGCCGTCACGTGCGCCAACGTTCAACAGTACCGATTGACGAAAGGGCGAGCCGCTATCGGCCAGAACAACACCCGTGATGAAGGTAAGGCGGGGATCAAGGCGGACGCTGTTGAGGTCAAGCAGTCGGGCGTTCTCTTGTTCAAGCTGCAGCGCGGCTTCTTTCCAAGATTGCATTTTGCGCAGCTCGCGGCGCAGCTCTTGGTTTTGTTCAGCGATACGGTTGTAGCTTTGATAATCGCGAAACAGGTTCACGGTGCCTGTTACAGGGGCCATGGCCCAATCAAAATTCGGAACAATTCTGTCGGTGACTTGAGCGCGAAACCGTTCAACTCGTGGACTGTCGATGCGCCAAACCAGAAAGGTCGCAAGCAATACCAAGGATACGACAACCAGAATCAACCTGCGCAAAGGGCGGGTGTAATCCTGATTGTTTGATCGATTATTGGCCAAGGCGGTTGTGTCCTGCGGTAGTCAGCCCTTGCATGGGTACTTGGACTGTCCAAGATTTGACCGGTTGTGGCAAGCGCTTCGGGCTAAGTGGGCGATTGTATCAGCTATCGTAGTCGATAGCGTGACGCAGCTGCTTTTCAAATTCCAGCGCCTTGCCTGTGCCCAAGGCCACACAATTCAACGGCTCATCTGCAATTGAAACCGCAAGGCCGGTTTGCTCACGCAGAGCCAAATCCAGTTCACCGAGCAATGCACCGCCACCCGTCAACATGACACCACGATCAACAATATCGGCGGCAAGGTCTGGTGGAGTGGTTTCAAGCGCAGCCATAACCGCTTCGCAAATTTGCTGAACCGGTTCTGCCAAAGCTTCGGCAATCTGTGCTTGGGTGATTTCAATTTCTTTTGGTACACCGTTAAGCAGGTCGCGGCCACGCACTTGCATAGATGTGCCACGCCCATCGTCAGGCATACGGGCCGTGCCGATTGATTTCTTGATGCGTTCTGCAGTTGTTTCACCAACCAAAAGGTTCTGCTGGCGACGCAGGTAGCTGATGATAGCCTCGTCCATGCGGTCACCACCTACGCGCACAGAGCGGGCGTAAACGATGTCACCAAGGGAAAGAACGGCAACTTCGGTTGTACCACCGCCGATGTCGACAACCATGTTGCCTGTCGGGTCAGTGATCGGCATGCCAGCCCCAATCGCGGCAGCGATTGGTTCAGCAATCAAGCCTGCGCGACGTGCACCAGCAGATAGAACGGATTGGCGAATGGCACGTTTTTCAACGGGGGTCGCGCCGTGTGGGACGCAGACAATAATCTTTGGTTTTGAGAAGGTAGAGCGTTTGTGCACCTTGCGGATAAAATGTTTGATCATTTCCTCAGCGGTGTCAAAATCGGCAATAACGCCTTCGCGCATCGGGCGGATGGCCTCGATGGAACCAGGTGTGCGGCCCAACATCAATTTCGCGTCTTCGCCCACAGCCAGCACTTTTTTCACGCCGTCTTTGATGTGGTAAGCCACAACGGACGGTTCAGAAAGAACGACGCCTTTGCCTTTAACGTAGATCAAAGTGTTGGCAGTCCCGAGGTCAATCGCCATGTCGGACGAGAAGAGACCACGAAGATTATCGAAAATGGACATGTGTTAAGGCCTTGTAGGTAATAGCGCGTGGCATTGAAGTCGCCCACGAGTCGTATGGAACGGACAAGCATTCTTATAAGGGCACGGCGCTTTGGGTGAAAGAGGGAATGGTGGTCCGCCGGGGCGGCAATCCGCGCATTTAAGGCCTAATTTGCCTCATTCCGTAGGGTGGCGTTGTTTGATAGGCTTTGGTCAACCGATTGAGGAGAGTAAAATGCGCAAAATTCAAGTATTAGGTGTGCATCACATCACGCTGACAGGGGCGGATCGTCAGACGTCGATTGATTTCTGGGAAGGGCTGCTAGGCATGCCGTTTATTTTTGATCAACCGAACCTGGATGACCCCAATGAAGGGCATTTATACTTTGATCCGGGCGATGGGCGTTTGATCACTGTATTTACGAATGAAAACCGCAAACCAGATCGCTCGCGCACGTCGATGGATATTGGCTGTGTGCATCATCTGGCGTTTGAGGTGGATCGTGCGATGTTCACCCAAGTGCCCAAACGGCTGGAGGAACGTGGCATCGGGCATTCAGGCGTGAAGGATCGTGGGTTCATGGATTCGGTGTATTTCAAAGACCCACTTGGGCAGTTGATCGAGCTGGCTTGTTACAAATTCATTCCGCCGCGCGGATCATCCCATGCCGAAGTCATGCTGGAGGCGCACAAGTTGCGTGTTGCCGCAGGGGATATGGCGATTGGGGAAGTGCATTTGGCGGATGCAGTTGAGTTGATCGTGGAGCGGTCCCAACATTCACTGTCTGCGGATCGCAGCGCGCGGGATCCTTATCGTGGTTAGGGTCTGAATGTTCTGGCGAACTGAGGCGCTGCCTCAGACTCCAAGATATTTAGGAACAAGAGAAGCAAGGCGGGGTGCGCATCATGTGCGCACCCTATTTTATTAGGTATCTTTGTAGTTGATTTCAGGTGTGTCTTTGCCTGATTTTTGGCGTCGTACCAGCAGGCGGTTTAGTGCGTGAACGTAGGCTTTGGCCGAGGCTACAACCGTGTCTGTGTCCGCGGATTCACCCGTTACGATACGGCCGTCTTCTTCCAAACGCACGGTTACTGTGGCTTGGGCATCAGTGCCTTCGGTCACGGCGTGCACTTGGTAAAGCTGCAGTTTTGCTTCGTGTTCAACCAATGATTTGATCGCGTTGAATGTTGCATCCACTGGGCCATCGCCGGTTTCGGTTGCGGCATGTTCTGTGCCATCGATTTCTAGCTTTAGGTCCGCTTGTTGCGGCCCTTCGGTGCCGCATTGGACGCGCAATGACGTGATTTTCAAACGATCATTCTCAGGATCGTCAGAGGTGCGCATCAAGGCGACTAAATCGTCGTCGAATACTTCCTTCTTGCGATCAGCCAGTGCTTTGAAGCGAACAAAAACGTCCTTCAGCTGGTTGTCACCCAATTCGATGCCCAGCTCTTCCAACTTGGCGCGCAGTGCTGCGCGTCCTGAGTGTTTGCCAAGTGGCAATGAGGTTCCAGTCAGGCCTACATCTTCGGGGCGCATGATCTCGAATGTCTCGGCGTTTTTCAGCATGCCGTCTTGGTGGATGCCAGATTCGTGTGCAAAGGCGTTTTTACCAACGATGGCTTTGTTGAACTGAACAGGAAAGCCAGCAACTGTTGCAACGCGGCGCGAGATATTCATCAGTTTGGTTGTGTCGATGCCTGTTTGGTACGGCATGATATCATTGCGTACTCTCAAAGCCATAACGACCTCTTCCAAAGCCGTGTTGCCCGCACGTTCGCCAAGGCCGTTGATGGTGCATTCGATCTGACGTGCACCAGCTTCAACTGCGGCCAAGCTGTTGGCTGTCGCCATGCCAAGGTCGTTGTGGCAGTGCGTGGCGAAGATGATGTTGTCGGCACCTGGCACGTGTTCAAGCAGATCGCGGATCAACTGCGCGCTTTCACGGGGGGCGGTGTAGCCCACGGTGTCAGGGATGTTGATCGTGGTCGCGCCCGCTTTGATCGCGATTTCGACAGTGCGGCACAGGTAATCAAATTCGGTACGTGTCGCATCCATCGGAGACCATTGCACGTTGTCGCAAAGGTTGCGCGCGTGGCTTACGGTTTCTTCGATCCGGATCGCCATTTCGTCTTTGGTCAGATTCGGGATCGCACGGTGCAGCGGGGATGTACCGATAAAGGTGTGAATACGTGGCTGCGCGGCGTGCTTAACAGCTTCCCAGCAGCGATCAATGTCGCCAAGTTGGGCACGGGCCAAACCGCAGATGACTGAGTTCACGCTATTTTTGGCAATCTCTGAAACGGCGTGAAAGTCGCCCTCGGAGGCGATCGGAAAGCCGGCTTCGATAATGTCGACGCCCATTTCGTCCAACAGTCCAGCGATCTCAAGCTTTTCTGCGTGGGTCATGGTTGCGCCGGGGGATTGTTCGCCGTCGCGCAATGTGGTGTCGAAAATTACGACTTTGTCTTGGGAAGATGTCATTTGATTTCTCTTTTGTTGTCCTGATTCTTGGCACGTATCCGACCCTCGCGGGTAACCCTCTGAGCGGACGTGCCGATGGACACGCTCAGAGGCTGGATAGGAGCAAGAGCTCGCACAAAAGCGCTGCGCCGAGAGGGCGCGCGATCAGGGTATGTGCGTTACGTGTCATAGCGGTAGTTATAGCCGCCGATTTCCAAATGGAAAGTAGGTTTTTATGCCTAATTGGACGGGGTGCCATTTTCAGGTGGAGCGTCGCATTAGGATTTTGGACCATCCGCGTTGAAGTGCGTCTATGCTGTGCTACCTATGAGACATGATAGATATTCTGATTATTGGCGCTTCGGGCGGCATTGGCGGCGCGATTACTGGCCACCACACGACGCGCGGCGACAGTGTAATAGGGCTTTCACGCTCAATTGACGGTTTGGACATTACGGATGTCCAAAGTGTTGCGGATCATTTGGAACGCTTGGATCGCACCTTTGACCGAGTGATTGTTGCCACCGGCGCGTTGAGCGTGAATGGCGCGGCCCCTGAGAAAACGATCAAAGCTATTGATCCAATCGCGATGGCAGATCAGTTCGCGGTCAACGCCATTGGCCCTGCGCTGATCCTTGCGCATGCGAGTCGCCTTTTGCGAAAAGACCGCGCCAGCGTATTTTCTGTACTGTCAGCCAAAGTGGGATCTATCGGGGACAACCGATTGGGTGGATGGGTCAGTTACCGTGCGGCAAAAGCGGCGGTGAACCAGATCGTCCACACCTCTGCGATTGAGTTGGCGCGCAGCCATCCGCAATCGAGCGTTGTTGCGTTGCACCCGGGAACTGTGGAGACGCCGTTTACGTCCAAGTACCTTGCCCGTCATGCAAGCGTTCCAGCCGATCAAGCGGCCGCGAATTTAGTGAAGGTTATGGACGACCTAACACCGGCGCAAAGCGGTGGTTTCTATGACTATTCGGGAACGGCGCTGCCTTGGTAAGGCTGAGCGATTAACCGTCTTCTTTCAACGCGCCGTTTTCCCATGTCCCAGTGGCTTCTTCACCCGTAGCATAGCGCATTGTGCCGCTGCCTTGGCGTTTTCCCTTTAGGAAAGTGCCCTCATAGATGTCGCCATTGTCATAGGTGGCAGTGCCGGTACCGTTGATTTCGCCGGTTTGCCATTGGCCATCATATTCAAAGCCGTTGGCCATCGTGATCTTGCCCATGCCATTGCGCTGTCCGTTGTCAAAGTTGCCCACGTAGACGGTGCCATCTGGATAAGTCGCAGTACCTGCGCCGTGGCGTTGGCCATTTTCCCATGCGCCGTCATAGCGATAGCCATCGGCATAGGTCATGATGCCTTGGCCGTGGTTTCGTGCATTCTTAAAGCCACCCTCATAAATCACGCCATTGACGTAAGTGGCCTTACCATTGCCCTCGATCACACCAGCGACCCAGCTGCCTTCATAGACAGAGCCGTCTTTGTACGCGATTTCTCCAGTGCCATCGGCCAGGTCATCACGGAAGCTGCCCTCGTAGATTGAACCATCTGGGTAGGTCACGCGACCTTGTCCCTCGATCTGGCCCGCGATCCATGCGCCGACATAGGTGTAACCGTCGGTGCCTGTGAATGTGCCTGTACCGTGGCGGCGGTCATCAGCGAAGTCGCCTTCATAGATGTCGCCGTTTGCGTAGGTCACACGGCCTGTGCCTTGGCGGCGTCCTGATACCAGTTGGCCGTCATAAACGTCGCCATTGGGTTGGGTCAGTGTGCCAGTGCCATCGATTTGGCCGTCTTTCCACAAGCCGACATAAATCAATCCATCCGGCATCGTTAGCTTGCCGGAACCCTCGCGTTTGCCGTTGGCGATGTCGCCGTCATACACAGCGCCATCAGGATAGGTGATTGTGCCTACGCCGTTTTTGACGCCGTCAATCCAGTCACCTTTGTATTCATAGCCACCCGGGCTTTGCATAACGCCTTTGCCATGGTGTTTGGCATTGCGGAACTCGCCCTCATAGCGCACGCCGTTCGCATACAGCGCGACACCTTGGCCCATGATAGTGCCAGTAAGCCAGTCGCCTTCATAGGTGCCGCCATCGGCAAATGTGATTTTGCCAAAACCGTCAGGCTTGCCTTTTGAAAAGTTGCCTTGGTAGACGGAGCCATTTGGAAAACGCGCAACGCCTTCGCCTTTGATTTCGCCGTCATCCCATGCGCCGGTATATTCATAGCCATTGGGCAGGCGATAGGTGCCTTCCCCGTGCTGAAGGCCACCGCGAAAGCTGCCTTGATAGATGCCGCCATCGTCGTATTGTTTGGTCTGAACTTGACGATCCTGTGCCAATGCACCCATGGGAGCAGCAGTTAAACACAAAGCGAGAATAAGACGTTTCATGGCGAGACCTGTATTAATTCTTGGCCTGCACGCAACTGTGCAAGCTTGCTCAGCCTAGAATAAGGTTGGCCACCTCGCAATGGGTTTTGCGCATGGGTAATATTGGTCGCGCTTAATTGGGTGTGTCAGGGGTTTTCTGGGCGTGTTGGAACGCATATAGGTGCAGGTGAAATCTGACCGGAGCACCCCATGGCTGATACGTTTCGCATTACACTGTGCCAGTTAAACCCAACCGTTGGCGATATTGCTGGCAATGCCGCCTTAGCGCGTGATGCATGGGAGCAGGGGCGCGCGGCCGGTGCTGATCTGGTGGCGCTGCCTGAGATGTTCATCACAGGATACAATGCCCAAGATTTGGTGGTGAAACCTGTGTTTCACAAGGCAGCTATGGCTGCGGTTGAGCAATTGGCAAAAGACTGCGCAGACGGCCCCGCCTTGGCGATTGGTGGTCCGTGGTTTGAAGCTGGCTGCCTGTATAACGCCTATCTGATCTGTAAGGGCGGTAAAGTTGCATCCAAGGCGCTTAAGCATCACCTGCCGAATGAAACTGTGTTTGATGAGGTCCGTATCTTTGATGCAGGGCCGTTGGGTGGACCCTATAGCGTTGGAAACACACGCATTGGCAGCCCGATCTGCGAAGATGCATGGCACGAGGATGTGGCAGAGACCTTGGCCGAAACAGGTGCTGAGTTCCTGCTGATCCCGAATGGTTCACCCTATTACCGCGACAAATTTGAAACGCGCTTGAACCACATGGTGTCACGCGTTGTCGAAACAGGTCTGCCGCTGATCTATCTGAACATGGTTGGCGGTCAGGACGATCAGGTCTTTGACGGTGCTTCATTCGCACTGAACCCGGGTGGCGGTTTGGCCCTTCAAATGCCTGCGTTTGATACAGCCATCGTGCATGTTGATCTTGAACGCGGCACGGATGGCTGGCGTGTTAAGGACGGGGTTAAGACCGCTCAACCTGACACGTGGGAACAAGACTACCGCGTTATGGTTCAATCGTTGCGCGACTATATGGGAAAGACAGGTTTCAAAAAGGTTCTGTTGGGGATGTCCGGCGGGATCGATTCTGCCATCGTGGCGACCATCGCCACCGATGCGCTTGGCGCAGAAAATGTGCGCTGCGTGATGTTGCCATCCGAATACACCAGCAAAGCGAGCCTTGAAGATGCTGAGGCTTGCGCCAATGCGCTGGGATGTCGATATGATTATGTCCCTATCGCTGAGGGGCGTGAGGCGATCACCAATACGTTGGCTCCGTTATTCGCAGGCCTTGAAGAAGGGCTGACCGAAGAGAACATCCAATCCCGCCTGCGCGGTCTGTTACTGATGGCGATGAGCAATAAATTTGGCGAGATGGTTTTGACCACAGGCAATAAATCAGAGGTCGCGGTGGGCTATGCCACGATCTATGGTGATATGGCTGGTGGCTATAACCCGATTAAAGACCTGTATAAAATGCGTGTGTTCGAAACCTGCCGCTGGCGCAATGCCAACCACCGCGATTGGATGATGGGGCCTGAAGGTGCTGTTATCCCTGATAACATCATCACCAAAGCCCCAAGCGCCGAACTGCGCGACGATCAAAAAGACAGCGACAGCCTGCCGGATTATCCGGTGCTGGATGCGTTGCTTGAGATGCTGGTGGACAACGATGCCTCTGTCGCCGATTGCGTGGCTGCTGGGTTTGAGCGCGATGTGGTCAAGAAGGTCGAGCACCTAATCTACATTTCCGAATACAAACGCTTCCAATCCGCACCGGGTGCACGATTGACGAAGGGGGCGTTCTGGTTGGATCGCCGTTATCCGATTGTGAACCGTTGGCGTGATCCGAGTTGATTGGGTGGTAGGGTGAACAGGGCTGGCTGAACTGGAAGTCAGGCAAAAATGCTGGAAGTCTGCTTGGAACGCATTGTTGTTTTAACAGATGGTGCCATGCAGACCTCTGTACTGAAGGATTTTATTTGATCGGAGCGTGTACCAATGATGGGCATTAACCAAATTCTAGGGCAGCTTTTAGAAAAGTTTCTTGAACGCAAATCTAAGACACCAATGGTATCACTCCTAAAATCCGTCGCTTGCCTAGCTTTGTTTGGTTTGGGGCTTTTTATCGCGTACTTAAGGTTTATGCGCACATGGTAGCGTGAGTCTTTGCTTTCGCAGGTGCACACAACCAATGGCAGCTATGTCATTATCGCGTGCCTCATATTAGTAACGGTTTTTACCTGTGATCTCTTGGAGCTAGAGACTGCTGCGATAATTATGGTTTTAAGCAACATCGCCTTTTTTGGCGATCTTCTATCAATTTTGTTTGTAAGCGATCCTAAAGAGTGAAATTGAAGATTGTCGGCCATGCGTGTTTTGAAAACGCTATTTTGCGAATAGGAAAATCAGATGTTCTTTTTTGAAGTTGCCGTTTTTATCATAATATTGGCATTAGCCACAAATGCCGTGGTTGCATTCCTCATTGCCTTCTACTGGCAGGGCACCGTCATACTCACTCTTCTTAAAGAGATGGTCAGTGCAGATGGGCCCAACCCTTGGAGGGCGTATGATCTGGGTAGTGGCGTAAATATGTTTAACCGCTTCGTAGCTGGTGAGATCCTTCCTGAGTTGCGTAAAAGTGGCTTAAAGCGATCAAATACGTTGTTTTAAGTTATGTGACATTATTTCTAGTCGCGGGATTATTGAAGTTTTTTGTACCAGAACTTCTTAGATGAGGTGGTGGCTGAATAGAACAATCAGCGACAGTATGTCTGCCTTCCCGTCGAACTGAGGGAGTGGTCGCCCGCAATCCACCCTAACAGTCCCACACGCATCGAACTGGACAAATCGCCCCCCCTATGACACCTAACCCCGCATAGGAGATCATGCCCATGACCATCACACGTTTCGCCCCATCGCCCACCGGCTATATCCACGTTGGTAACCTGCGCACTGCGCTGATGAATTACCTGATTGCCCGTAAGGCTGGTGGTACTTTCATTCTACGCATCGACGATACCGATCCGGTGCGCTCTGAAGAGAAATACGTTGATGGGATCAAACAGGACTTGGAGTGGTTAGGCCTGCACTGGGACAAGGTTGAACGTCAGTCCGAGCGTCTGGACCGTTATGCGGACGCGGCCGATAAGTTGCGCAGTATTGATCGTTTTTATGAAGCGTTCGAAACACCGACTGAGTTGGACCTGAAGCGTAAGAAACAGCTGAACATGGGCAAGCCACCGGTCTATGATCGTGCGGCGTTGAACCTTAGTGCTGAAGAGCGCGATGCCCTCCGTGCTGAACGCGGTGATGGCGTCTGGCGTTTCAAGTTGGATCAGGAACGCATCAATTGGAAAGACAGTATTCTTGGCGACATCTCTATCGATGCGGCCTCTGTCAGCGATCCGGTTTTGATCCGCGGTGACGGTCAGGTTCTGTATACAATTGCATCTGTTGTTGATGACACGGATATGGGCGTGACCACTGTTGTGCGCGGGTCTGATCACGTGACCAACACGGCCACACAAATTCAAATTATGAAGGCGCTGGGCATGACCCCACCGTCTTTTGCACACCACTCGTTGCTGACCGGTCCGCAGGGTGAGGCACTGTCGAAACGTCTGGGCACTTTGGCGTTGCGTGACCTGCGTGAGCAGGGCGTTCAGCCGATGGCACTGTTGTCATTGATGGCGCGCCTTGGGTCGTCTGATCCAATGGAGCTGCGCAGTGAAATGTCCGAACTGATTGAAGGCTTTGACGTGGGTAGCTTTGGCACAGCACCGACGAAGTTTGATGTCGCTGACCTGTTCCCGCTGACAGCAAATGTGTTGCAGGCCAAACCGCTGGCTGATGTTGCTGATCAGATTGCTGATCTTGGCGTTCCTGCTGATTTGGCCGAAACTTTTTGGACTGTCACACGTGACAACATCACAACGCTAAAAGATTTGGCTGCGTGGTGGACATTGTTCAGCGAAGGCGCTGATCCAGTGATCGATGACGAAGACGCAGAATTCGTGGCCCAAGCGATGGCTATGTTGCCTGAATGTCCGTTCGACGACACCACATGGAAAACGTGGACGGGTGCCGTAAAAGAAGCGACTGGCCGCAAAGGCAAGGGCTTGTTCATGCCGCTGCGCAAAGCGCTTACAGGCCAAAGCCACGGACCAGATATGTCCGCGACGATGACACTTTTGCAGGTTGTTAAAGCCCGCGCTTAAGAACTGATTATCTGGGCCGCGATGCGGTCCAGATGTCCATCCACCAGCGCGGTTTCTGAGGCGCTTAGGCTTTGGCTGCGCGGATACCGCGGCGCGGTGCGATCGTTGAGGATTGGCATATCCCATCCGTCGGTGGTGGCGAAAAATGCATCAACGCCGTCCTCACCAAATTGTTGCAAATACCCTTGAATAACAACATCAAGATAGCTGAGCAGGATGATCTGATCACCCTCCATTAGCATGTCTTCAGCGGCCACTGCATAGTGGGCGATATCGGTTGATGGATCGCCACCATGGCTAACTTTGCCCGCTGACGGAATGCGGCGATATCCAGTTTCGCGTTCATCCAAAGCGGCCCAATCGGCATTGGGGACAGCAGCAATCAGACCTTGAATTTGTTCGGAAGGATCAGCTGGAACAGCCGTTAAAAGAATGGTGCCATACCCGCCATTGCGAACCCATGCGCGGCGCCATCCCGATAGCGTCGCCTTTTGCGCGTTGGGGTAAATATGGGTCGCCGTGTTGACGAGGCTGCCATAGCCAAAGAAGTGTGGATCGCTCATGGTTTTGTCCTTATTCTCGGGCCCGAAGCACTTGGGCTGGGCGCGTCGCCAATGGGCCCCATGCGAACAAAAGACCAGCGACAAGCGTTGCAATAACACCCCCCGCGATGATCGCCAATGCCGATGGCCAAATCACGATGTATTCGATGTTCATGACAAAGGTGCTGACGGCCCATCCACCTGCAATACCCGCCGCCAATGCAACAAAACCAGCGGCCAATCCCAACAGGGCAGAGCGGAGAGCGAAGCTTAGTAAAATACGCCCGCGTGTGGCCCCAAGTGTTTTGAGAACAGCCGCTTCATAGGTCCGCGCATTGGTGCCTGCGGCTGCTGCGCCGATCAGAACAAGGAAACCCGTGAGCAAAGTTGCGGATGCGCCATAAGATGTGGCGGCTGCTAGGCCGGACAAGACATCTGCGACCCGCTCAATCGCGTCGCGAACACGGATTGCGGTAATGTTGGGATAGGCCTTGGCAAGGTCACGCAGAATGGCGGTTTCCGCCTCTGGCTCTGCGTAGACGGTTGAGGTGAAAGTATGCGGCGCACCCCGCAATGCACTTGGGTTCATCGAGAGGATGAAACCGATGCCAGCGGATGAAAAATCAACCTCGCGAAAGGAACTGATGGTGCCTGTGATATCACGGCCCAAGATGTTCATCGTGACGGTATCGCCCAATGATAGGTTCATTTCCTCGGCCTCTTCTGCCGCAAAACTGATCAGTGGCGGACCTGTGTAATCCTCGGGCCACCATTCGCCTGCGGTGATGCGGGTGCGTTTGCTGGGCTGATCTGCGTAGGTAACCCCGCGATCCCCCTCTAACACCCAATGATCCCCCGCGATCTCTCGCGCGGGTTTCCCATTGATCTTTGTAATGACCCCTCGCAGCATTGGTGCGCTGTCGATCCGCCGGACGGCTGGATCGTCTTCAAGGCGTTTTGTGTAGCCAGCCATCTGATCGCGTTGGATGTCGACGAAGAAGTAGGATGGCGCGATGTCAGGGAGGTTGCCAGTGATAGCATTGCGCAGGTTGCCGTCGATTTGACCGACGCTGGCCAAGACGGATAGGCCCAGACCCAAAGACAGGATAACAGATGCCGCCCCTTCTTGGGTCCCTGAAATAGAGGTCAACGCCCAACGCCATGCCGGACGTCCTTTGGTGATTTTGCCACCACGTTTGGCGAGCCACTGGATGATTGCAGCAGAGACCACAAGCATCAGCAGGGCAACCATGATGCCACCCGATGTCACCAATGTAAGTCGCCATGTTCCAGAGAAGGCGGCGGCCAATCCGATCAAAGCACATAACGCAATGACGATGGCCAAAAGGTAACGCGGGGCAGGGAACAGTTTACTGCTGCCAAGTGCGTCGCGAAACAGGGTCGCGGCACGCACGTCTTCTGCACGGGCCAAAGGCCAAAGAGTGAAGATGAATGCGGTTAATAGACCGTAGATCGCAGCCTCAAACAGTGGCGCTGGATAGATCCCGAAATTGGCGGGGATCGGCAGGCGTGCTTCGATCAAGGGAGCCAGCAACAAAGGCGCAAGTGCACCAAGCAGCAGACCGATTGAGATGCCGATGAGGGATAGAAACCCGATTTGGATAAAGTAGGTTTGGAAGATGGTGCTGCGCTCTGCACCAAGGGTGCGCAATGTGGCGATGACATTGGTTTTCTCTGAAAGGTAGGCGCGCACGGCTGCAGCAACACCCACACCACCAACGGCCAATCCTGACAACCCAACAAGGACCAAAAACGCACCCAAGCGGTTTACAAATTCGGTGACGCCGGGCGCACCATTTCGCGCGTCGGTCCAACGCATGCCACTGTTTTGAAATTTGGCGCGTGCGCTCGCCTCAAGTTCCTCAAGGTCGGGATTGGACGGGAGGTCGAGGCGGTATTTTGTGTTGAACAACGTGCCAGATGCCAGCAAGGACGAGTTCGCCAAATCAGCGGTGCGCACAAGTGTGCGTGGCCCCAGACCAAAACCACCAGCCGCCCCATCGGGTTCACGCAAGATTTCTGCGGACAGGTGAAATTGTTGGGTTGCCAAGGGCAAAGGTATCACCGATTGACAGACCCAAACGATCAATCAACGCACGTTCCATCACCGCACCGGGTAAGCCGTTTTGCGCAGCTAAGGCTGCATTCAAGTCCATCGCAGGGTTCAGTACCATCGTGCCAATGAGCGGATATGCATCATCGATGGCTTTGACTTGGGTCAGTCCACGTTCAGTCTGGTCGCCATTGTCGACCACGGCCATCGAACGGAACTCGGCGATTTCAGAAACGGCATTGGCGCGCGATTGCATCCATTCCTTTTCCTGTGCATTAGCAAAGTGGTAGGTGAAATCGAGTTCTGCATCGCCCCCCAAAAGGGCGGCCCCCTCAACCGAAAGACCCGTTTCAATTGCGGTGCGTACGGAACCAACAGCTGCGATGGCAGCTACCCCTAGGGCAAGGCAGGACAGCAAGATTGTGAAGCCCTTCAGCCCCCCACGAAGTTCACGGCGGGCAAAGCGGGCGGCAATAGCAATGCTCATTTGGCGATGCTTTCTTGGGCGATCAACCCGTCTTCGAGGCGGATGATTTGATCACAACGCGCAGCTAAGACATCGGAGTGTGTGACAAGGACCAAGGTGGCACCATGTTTGTCGCGCAGGCCAAACAACAGGTCCATAATGGCGTTGCCGTTGGTACCGTCCAAGTTGCCCGTTGGTTCATCTGCCAGCAGGATTTTTGGCCTTGTGACAGAAGCGCGTGCCAAGGCCACACGCTGTTGTTCGCCGCCTGACATTTGCGATGGATAATGATCTGCGCGGTGGCTTATTCCAACATCTGATAGCTCAGAACGCGCCTGTTCGAAGGCATCTTTGACCCCCGCTAGTTCCAGTGGGGTCGCGACGTTTTCAACCGCAGTCATGGTTGGGATCAAATGGAAGGATTGAAACACCACGCCCATGTTATCGCGCCTGAACCGCGCGAGTGCATCTTCGTTCATGGCAGTCAGGTCTTGGCCGAGGGCGTGGATAGTTCCGCCGCTTGCTTGTTCAAGTCCACCCATCAACATCAGCAAAGATGACTTTCCTGAACCCGATGGGCCAACCAACCCAACAGTCTGCCCTTTTTCAATGTCCAAAGAGATGCCGTCCAAAATATCAACGCGCCCCGCATTGCCGTCCAAAGATAACATTGCGTTTTTTAGCGTAGGACTGGTGTTGTCATGCTTTGATGCCTTTATAGGATGTAACAACCGATATGGAGCTTGGATCACGATGCGCAAGTCAATCAGCAGTATTGCCACAATTTTCTTCGCTTTTCCCGCTATTGCAGACCCGATCCAAGTGGTGGCTTTTGGTGACAGTTTGACCCAAGGATATGGGCTGCAGGTTAAGGATGGGTTTGTCCCACAGCTCCAAGCATGGGCAGACGCGCAGGGGCTTGAGGTTGCTTTGAGCAATGCAGGTGTATGGGGTGATACGACTGCGGGTGGTCTGTCGCGCGTCGCATGGACATTAACTGAGGTGCCCCTAGATTTGT
>DLQI01000138.1 GCA_002478745.1 Rhodobacteraceae bacterium UBA7436
TTCAACAATTTTTCCAGCATCAAGGACCAAAATACGATCCATTTGCGCAATCGTGGACAAGCGGTGAGCGATGGCGATCACGGTTTTGCCCTCCATCATCCCATACAGCGTCTTCTGAATTGCAGCTTCAACTTCGCTATCCAACGCACTTGTAGCCTCGTCCAACAACAAAATCGGGGCATCCTTTAGAATTACACGCGCCAAGGTCACGCGTTGGCGCTGACCGCCTGAAAGCTTCACACCGCGTTCGCCAACTTGGGCCTCGTAACCACGGCGGCCTTCGGGATCAGTGAGGTCCTGAATAAAGGTGTGCGCCTCTGCTTGTCTGGCCGCTGCAATTATATCAGCTTCTGAAGCGTCAGGGCGACCATAAAGCATGTTGTCACGCACCGAACGATGGAGAAGCGAGCTTTCTTGCTGGACCATCCCAATATTCATACGAAGACTGTCCTGGGTCACCTGCCCTACGTCCTGCCCATCGATCAAAATTTGACCGCTTTCAGGATCATAAAACCGCAGAAGTAACTTGACCAAAGTCGACTTGCCGGCGCCTGAACGGCCAATCAACCCAATCTTTTGACCCGGTTCAATCACCAAATCGACTGCATCCAGGCCGCCGCTTTTACGACCGTAATGATGAGTTAACCCTTTTAGTTCGATCCGGCCTTTGTCCATCTTCAACGCTTTGGCATTTGAGACATCCTTAAGCATAATCGGTTGCGCAATCGTTTCCATTCCCTCAGCTACGACCCCAAGCTGGCGAAAGAACGATGTCAGCGCCCACATGATCCAACCCGTCATCGAGTTCAGGCGCAACGTTAAGGCGGTCGCTGCTGCAACCACCCCAACAGAGGCGGATCCTTGCATCCACAACATGATCGCCCAGCCAACAACACCAACAATCAATAGACCATTCAAAGTAACCAGCATCACATCCATGATCGTGAAAATACGCATCTCTTTTTGAAAGGTCTGGCGTGTGTATTCGATCGCATCTTTGGCATACTCCAACTCACGATCATGGTGCGCAAACATCTTAACCGAATGAATGTTGGAATAGGCGTCAACAACGCGGCCAGTAACAGTCGACCGCGCATCAGACGCCGCCTGTGACGCTGGGCCAACACGTTTCACGGTCCATGAAATTAAAAGGCTATAAAGGGCAAACCATGCGATCAATGGCATCAGTAGACGTGCATCAGACGTGGCCAGCAATATCGCTGCACCAATCAAATACGCCAATGAAAACGAGATCGCATCAAACACCTGAAACACCACCTCACCCGCCGCAGGTGGCGTTTGCATTATACGGTTCGCAATGCGCCCTGCAAAATCGTTTTCAAACCAACCCACTGATTGGCGCAGAACATGTTTGTGCGCACGCCAGCGAATAAGCGTGCCGAAGTTTGGAAGGATTGTGTTGTTAAGCAAGGCCACATCCATGACCTGCAACAGTGGACGGAGGGTCAGGATCAAAACCGCCATCACGATAAATTCCGTCCCGTATTCCTCCCAAACCTGCGCAGGTTCGCCGCTCAAAACATCCACAACGCGACCCATGTAATAAATCAGGCCAACCTCAACAGAGGCCACAACCAATGACATCACGGCCGTGAAAAAAAACACCGCCTTAAACGGCTGGCTGTATTCCCACATGAAAGACCACAGCGTGGTCGGGGGTGTATCGGTTTCCTTGTAGTCGGCATAAGGATTCACAAGGTTTTCTAAAAATTTAAACATTATAAAAGCTGTTCTTTTGTTTTTTTAAATTCTGACACGATCCATTCAGCCTCAAGTTCCTTGAGGCGTTTGCCCAGCGCAGGACCACTAAACACATCCATTAAGTCGGATGCCTTAATCGGGAATTTTGCAGCAGAACCAGCAACAACACGAGCCATCATCTCGTTTGCCGGCGGTGATCCCGAGTATGCGCAGCGCAGCGCAACAATGCCCATCGCAACATCTGCACCCAATCGATAAGCCAACTCACCCGCACCTGCCATCGATCCAATGCCATCACGATATTGCACCATTAGGCGCGCCTGTGTCTTAGACAGACGCAGGGTCGTTTCAACACCCGTTCCACCTAAAGCTGCCAAGCGACGCATTGGATCTGGCGGCAGATCCAACAAGGTTTCAACATGGATCAGCGGTGCCAACCATGTATCATCAACACCCTGCAGCACTACATTCAAAACACCGGCCTGACGCATCACCGCAACTACTACAGCAGGATCTGGTGCGTTCAGCAATTTGACCATCTCCATACCTACACGTTCCGAAGAAAGGGTTTCCAAACCATCAAGGTTAGAGGAAATCGCGTTCAGCGCATCCGGATCAAAACCTTGATCAATCGCGCCGTACCATGCCGAAAACCGAAAGAAACGAAGGGTCCGCAGATAATCTTCGCGAATGCGCCGATCTGCATCTTCGATAAATCGGACCCGCCGGTCCAGTACATCCTGAATACCGCCCAACGGATCAACGATTGAACCATTGGGACGGGCGTAAAGCGCGTTCATCGTAAAATCACGGCGACGTGCATCATCAGTAATGTCATCTGAAAACGCCACAACAGCGCGGCGCCCATCAGTTTCCACATCGCAACGGAAAGTCGTGATTTCATACGGAGTGCCCGACGAAACCACCGTGACGGTACCATGGTCAATCCCTGTAGGGATCGCCTTAAGCCCTGCATCTTTTGCAAGTTTCATCACTGCTTCAGGACGTGCGTTTGTGGACATATCAATGTCACTGGCAACTTCACCCAAGACAACGTTGCGAACACATCCACCAACAAAGAAAATATCGTACCCACCAGCCTCAATCGCCATGCAGACACGGGCAACCTTGGGGTCATTCAGCCATGGCGTTTCCGCCGGCAATCTTAGTTCATTTTGTCGGTCCATGCCCGCAGCATACGCGCAGTCGCACCCCAGATGTAATAGGGTCCGTAAGGTACAGCGAAATATGAGCGCATTTCACCACTCCAACGACGCGACTGAATGAAAAAATTCTCTGCGTTTAAGACGTGAGACAAAGGCACGCGAAAGACTTCTTCGACTTCACCACGCTCTTGGATCAGAGTAAATTCTTCGCGAACAAGACCAATCACGGGCGTTACCTGAAACCCTGTGACCGTTTCGTGACTGGGTAATGTACCTAGAACGTCGACTAAATCTGTGGGTAAACCAATTTCTTCCTGCGCCTCACGTAAGGCAGCTGCAACAACATCGGCATCGTTTTCATCCTGCTTGCCACCTGGAAAGGCGATTTGGCCGGGATGGTGTTTAAGTGCTGACGATCTTTTAGTTAGAATAAGTTCCGCAACACCGTTGCGCATTATAACCGGCGCAAGAACTCCAGCTGGGCGCAAAACACGATCCGCTGGTTTGGTGAAGTCTGGGTTTAAATCAAAATCGGACGAGGGGTCTCCCCCCTCGCCCAACGCTGACCGGATCGATGAGATCAGATCACTCACTTTTAGCCTTTTCAACTTCCAGCCCAACAGATGCTGGATCAAGATCGTAATGCGCACCACAGAACTGACAGTCCGCGGTGACGCGACCCTCATCAGTAGTCATCGTCGCAATGTCTCGTGCCGAATAAATCGACAAACTTTGACGCACGCGATCTTCCGAACAGGTGCAACCAAACTTAATGAGTTGCGCCTCATAGACACGCGGCTCCTCTTCGCTGAACAGGCGAACCAATAGATCGCGAGGCGGAATCATAGGGCCAATCAGCTCCATTTCCTCAACCGTATCGAGCAAAATATTCGCACGGTTCCAATTTTCGGAAGCATCACCGTCCAACAAATCTTCGGCCTGTAAAGATCCGCCAGAACCTTCAGCATCTTTCGCATGAGGCGATGCTTTTGGCATGTGCTGCAACATCACACCACCAGCACGCCACGTTTCAGATTGACCAGCCTCAGTCGAGCGACCAAAAGACAACGAAAAACGTGTTGGCAGTTGTTCAGATTGTGCAAAATAAGCTTGGGCACTTTCGGCAATGGATTTGCCGTCCAATGCAGCGATCCCTTGGTATGGAGTCATTCCTTTACCTTGGTCGATCATGATCGCAATGTAGCCTTCACCAAGCTGCTCAAACGGGTCCGCATCGGTGATACGTTCAGCATCATAGCTGGCATAGGCACGAATACGCGCGCATTCACCCTCAGCTTCTGGACCATAATAGTCAGTCGCGATCATGCGCACTGCACCCTTAGTCTGCACCTGCATAGACAGCTTCCAACGGGTCTTAACCGTTTGGCCAATCAATGCGGTTAATACAGCCATCTCAGCGACAAGCGCTTCGACTTGAGGCGGATAATCGTGTTGATCCAAGATACCGTCTAACACACCGTCCAGACGCGCTACGCGTCCACGGATGTCCGAGGCATCAAGCTGAAATGGTAGAACAGTGTCGTCCCACGCGATCTTAGGTGCAAGTGTCATAGGGGTTTCCTTAGTTGCCGGTCGTTGGCATATCGCGTCTATATAGCACCAGAAACCCAAACAAAAAGAGGGGCACGTCAAATGATACGCCGTATCGGTCAACCGCCACTACCTAATCAACGCTATACACTACGTGCCGGTGCTTACGCGATCTTACCCCTGCAAAAGCGATTGCTGCTGACAGCCCAAGTTAGTGATCTAGTTGATATTCAACTTCCGGGAGGTGGAATTGACCCGGGAGAATCCCCAATCCAGGCCCTTCATCGTGAGGTCATGGAAGAAACTGGCTGGCGTGTCGCCGCCCCAAAACGCTTAGGAGCGTTCCGTCGGTTTATCTTTATGCCAGACTACAATCAGTGGGCCGAAAAAATTTGCCACATCTATGTCGCTAGGCCAACACAGCAAATTTGTGATCCGTTAGAACCTGGCCATTTCACTACCGTTATGGATCCAACTGAGGCAGCAATTGCATTGGGTAATGATGGTGATCGCATGTTTGTCGAGCAATTTTTTGGGCTTTGATATTAACCGTTAAATTCAAACAGAATTCCTGAAATATCATCTGGAAAATCGTCACTTTCCGCAAAGCATGTAAGATTCCATATCAGCGCATCAAAAAATGCTGCACCTTTGGTGTCGGCTAAATCCTTCATCAGCTCTTCCAAACCATCTTCCCCAAACATACCCCCGTCTGAGTTGGGACACTCGGTGACACCATCAGAAAGGATCAATACTCGATCACCCTTGTTGAGCTGAATTTCGTACTGCTCAAACGTAACATTCGGCAATAACCCAACAGGAAATCCACCTGTACCCTTTTGCTCAACCGAGCCATCAACACGCTGAACTGCAGGAAATGGATGACCCGCTTGCGCCCAGACCATTTCACCATTCGCTAAATTAATGTCGGCCAATAATAAGGTGAAATAGTGCTCAGTCTCCATTTCATCCAAAACAAGATCATTTAGAACTTCTATCACTTTTGCAGGCGGCAATGAGCGATACGTTCCATCCCCCAAACGCTCAAGCGCAACATTTTGGTCTGGAGCGCTTGCCGATAAATATCCCGCCAGTCGTGCAGTCATTAATGCAGAACTAATACCATGCCCCGAAACATCTATCGCAAATAATCCGAGGTGGTTTTGACCCGATGGATAAAAACCAACCAAATCACCGCCAACATGGCCACTTGATCTTAAAAGCAACGAAAGCTCCGCCGTAGGGAAAGTTTTTTGACGCCGCCGAACCAGCGATTGTTGAAGCTTCTTCGCTTCCATCAGGTCGTGATCAAGGGAGTCATAAACCCGCTGCAATTCATCAAGCGTCTCGGAAATAACCTCGTTCTTTTTTAAGAGCTCTCGGTGCATGTCCAGGATGCGTTCACCCGCCGATATACGAGCACGCAATTCATCTCCATTGATCGGCTTTGTTAAAAAATCATCTGCACCCGCCTGTAATCCAGCAGTAACTTCATTCTTCTCACTTTTTGACGTAAGCAGAATAAAATATCCGTATTTTCGTCTGGTAAATTACGGAACGCCCGACAGAATTCCAAACCATTCATACCCGGCATTACCCAATCGCTCAAGATTATGTCAGGTAGGGAAATTTGGCATATTTGCAATGCTTCTTCTGCACTTTCCGCCTCGATGATATCAAATCCCCAGCGCGCGACAGAGCTTCTTAAAATTTTACGCTGCAACGGGCTATCATCAACAATAAGAACGCTACGCCCGTTGCTCAAATATGGCTCTGAGCTATTGTCTCGGATCATCAGAGTAAGTGCGGGCATTTTACAGGAATTCCATAAGACTGGTTTGTCATTACCCATGTTTAGGCATCACGCCTTAACGAGGAATGAACCATAAAGTTTTAGAAACTAAACCTTACTTTATTTCAATTTCATTATTGAATCGGCGCTATCCATTACCCATGAAACAGGACGAGAGTAAATTAATAGATTGGAAGCAAATAGGCCGTTTGCACAATGATGTTGGCCACGAATCTTTTGAAGAAATCGTAGGACTCTTCTTGCAAGAAGTAGAAGTCATTTTTGCTAGGATGCAAAATCAACCCCATTGTCGTCAGCTGGAAAACAAATTGCATGCCTTGAAGGGCAGTGCATTAAATTTAGGGTTTTTTACGCTATCAAATTTATGTGAAGAGGGCGAAGAACTGGCGGCACACGGTAAGGCATCAGAAGTAGATTTATCAAAAATCTTCAAATGTTTTCAAACATCAAAATCACAGTTCAGCATAGACCTACCCAAGACAATTATGGACGAACGTTAGACTAAGAACTGGGTCAATGCCTCATCATTGGTTATGTCTGTCAAAGTGAATCCAGCCTCGGCAATCAGCTTGCACATTACATCAAAGTTTTTTGGGTCTGACGTTTCGATTCCGATCAGAACAGATCCAAAATTTCGGGCTGACTTTTTCATATACTCAAAACGGGCGATATTATCGTCTGGTCCCAAAATATTCAGGAAATCCTTTAATGCGCCGGGGCGTTGAGGAAGACGTAAAATGAAATATTTCTTCAATCCTGAATAACGCTGTGCCCGTTCTTTAACTTCAGGCAAGCGCTCAAAATCAAAGTTTCCCCCCGAAGCAATACAGACAACTGTTTTGCCTTTAATCTGATCTGAGATCTCACTTAGTACCTCAATCGACATCGCGCCCGCTGGCTCAAGGACGATCCCCTCTACGTTCAACATCTCTAGGATCGTAGTACAAATACGGTCCTCATCCAGATGTAAAACAGTTGATCCGTCGATGCCCTTCAACCGAGCAAATGTGCGTTCTCCAATCCGCGCAACCGCAGCACCATCTACAAACGTATCCACCTTAGAAACGGTCATTGGTTCACCAGCATCAACAGCCACCTTCAGACTTTGAGCACCTGTGGGTTCAACAAAGGTATAGGCGCAATCATCGCCGAAATAACTATACGTGCCCGCAGACAAACCACCTCCACCAACTGGCAGAACAATACAATCTGGCACACGGCCTAATTGCTCCTCGATTTCAACGGCAACGCTGGCCTGCCCTTCAATCACATCCTCGTCGTCAAAAGGTGAAAGAAAGTAAGCGCCTTGCTCAGAACAGTATTCTTGAGATGCTTTAAGCGTTTCGTCAAAATAGTCACCCACCAGACGGATCTCGACATGTGCGCCACCAAACATCTGGGTTTTCATCACCTTCTGCTCTGGTGTTGTGACAGGCATGAACACCACACCCTTCACCCCAAAGTGTCGGCACATAAACGCAACGCCCTGAGCGTGGTTTCCGGCACTGGCACAGACAAAAATATCATGCGTAGCGATTACCTTGCGCATCGCATTAAACGCACCACGCAGCTTGTAGGATCGAACAGGGCTTAAATCTTCACGCTTAAGCCAAATATCTGCCCCAAAACGTTGAGACAGAAGATCGCTACGCATCAATGGAGTCTCTGGAAAAACCTTGCGCATCTCGGCAGTGGCAGCGCGAGCAGAAGCAACAAACATGTCGGGGGCCATAAAACTATCCTGAACAAATACGATACAGCAGACCTAAGCACAGGCAATCAAAGGGTCAACGGCCTTGCTGTCCTTGCCTCTGGGTGCAAAACGCGCTATCGCCCGCGGCGAACCTGACAAAGGAAATTTAAGATGTCCGCGCCTAAAAAAGTCGTCCTCGCCTACTCCGGTGGCCTTGATACCTCAATAATTCTGAAATGGCTGCAAACCGAATACGGTTGCGAAGTGGTGACCTTCACCGCCGACCTTGGTCAAGGTGAAGAACTCGAACCAGCACGCGCCAAAGCAGAGATGATGGGTGCCTCGTCCATCTACATCGAAGACGTCCGCGAAGAGTTCGTGCGTGACTTTGTATTTCCAATGTTCCGCGCCAATGCGGTTTATGAAGGCCTTTACCTTCTGGGCACATCCATCGCGCGTCCGTTGATCTCAAAACGTTTGGTGGAAATTGCCGAAGAAACCGGCGCTGACGCAATCGCACACGGCGCGACTGGCAAAGGCAACGATCAAGTTCGTTTCGAACTGGCCGCATACGCGTTGAATCCAGACATCAAAGTAATCGCACCTTGGCGCGAGTGGGACCTGTCCAGCCGTACAAAACTGATCGACTTTGCTGAAAAGAACCAAATCCCAATCGCCACAGACAAACGCGGCGAAGCGCCGTTCAGCGTTGACGCGAACCTGTTGCACACATCTTCAGAGGGTAAAGTTCTCGAAGATCCAGCAGTTGATGCACCAGAATACGTTTACCAGCGGACGGTATCCCCAGAAGATGCACCGAACGAAGCTGAATACATCGAAATCGGTTTTGAAAAAGGTGACGCGGTTTCCATCAACGGCGTGGCAATGTCACCAGCAACAGTTCTGACAGAACTGAACCGCCTTGGCGGCAAGCACGGCATTGGCCGTCTTGATCTGGTTGAAGGTCGTTTCGTTGGCATGAAATCACGCGGCATCTACGAAACGCCAGGCGGCACGATCCTACTCGAAGCGCACCGTGGTATCGAATCCATCACATTGGATCGCGGCGCTGCCCACCTGAAAGATGAGCTGATGCCAAAATACGCAGAGCTGATTTACAACGGTTTCTGGTTCAGCCCAGAGCGTGAAATGATGCAAGCGATGATCGACAAAAGCCAAGAGCACGTCACCGGCACCGTCCGCGTGAAACTGTACAAAGGTCTCTCACGCACTGTGGGCCGTTGGTCTGATCACTCGCTTTATTCCGAAGCGCACGTGACGTTTGAAGATGACGCAGGCGCATACGATCAAAAAGACGCAGCAGGCTTCATTCAATTGAACGCTCTGCGCCTGAAACTTTTGGCAGCACGTGATCGCCGCCTTAAAAAGTAACTACAACTTTATGGCCGCAAGCCTGTCGTAATACGGCATGGCTTGCGCCGCTACCTCTGCATAATCTGTCTCTAATACGGGCAATTCGCCCTCTGCATCCGCAAAACCGGTAGAGCGGTGAACGGCCCCATACCAGTGCGACGCCCAGACGCCATCACTTGCGTGGCCGCCACTTGGCCAATGCAGCATACCCGCATCCCATTTCAAACCCACCGCATCACACAGCTTGCGCATCATGCCTTCCGGATCGTCGCGAATGTCGTGCGAATCGACGACAATCGGCGTTTGGCCCAGCGCAGTGACGTGATCGAACAATTCAGCCTGTTGGCGGAACCCGATGTCGTCCAACTGCGGGCCTTCGCGTTTCTTGGCATAGCTGGCCACAACTCTTGCAGGATGACGGATCAGGAATACGTTGATGACATCAGCCATCCAATCTCTCGGCACGCCTTCGACCATGTGTTGGGTCATATGTTTTTGATAAAAAATGGTGCGGTCAGTTGGTGCCAAAAGCTGATGGGCAACCATATCAGGATCTTGGAACTGGGATGCCAATATCTCATTTTGCATTGGGTGAACGATTCCTGTTTTGGCCAAATAGGCGGCATAAAACGGCTCATCCACAACTGTAGAATCCTTGCGGCCACCAAAACTATACATCATGGCAGTCGATAAATTTCGCGGCCCAGACCACATCGCGATGCGCTTCGTTTGATCCATAACTCTCTCCAATTTGAGGCACCTTAGGCCTGCAGATTTACGCTGCCAATATGAAACCTCTCTCACCTATGCGTTACATCGTATGCTCGACACTTGCGTAAACCGCTCCAAATGGTGAACTAGAATGCAAAGGAGACTGAAATGATATTTACACGCTCAGCTAAGTCAACGGCCCTTGCACTGGCCGCCACCGTGGGACTGTTTGCACAGGTACAAACCGCTCAGGCAAACACTGAAACACTTACTGTTGCCGGGGGGTGCTTTTGGTGTGTCGAATCCGATTTCGAAAGCGTCGACGGTGTAAAAGATGCCATTTCAGGTTTTGCTGGCGGCAAAGTGGCCAACCCTACATACAAACAAGTCGTACGTGGCGGAACTGGCCATTATGAGGCTGTTCAAATCATCTTTGACCCAGACATCGTTTCGCGCGACGAGATACTAAGCAAGTTCTTCCGCTCGGTGGATCCAACCGATGCAGGTGGTCAGTTCTGTGATCGCGGCCAAAGCTATGCGACAGCAATCTTTGCAGAGGGCCCAGATCAAAAGGCAGCGGCTGAGAAGGCAAAGGCGCGGGCTGCCAGCGATCTTGGGCAAAAGGTAGTAACCCCTATCCTAGGTTCATTCCCCTTCTACGCAGCCGATGCCTCACATCAGGACTATTATAAGGGTAGCAAAATTGTGCTGACACGCTTTGGTCCAAAAAAGCAGTCAAAAGCATATAAGGCCTACCGCGATGCATGCGGCCGCGATCAACGTGTTGAAAAACTGTGGGGCACCGCAGCTCCGTTTGTTGGTCACTAACCTAACTTCGCATCCTGAATATCTTTGAGATCAGGAATAACGTCTGCCGTCCCAAGCCGTGTAACCATTAAAGCACTGGCTTGGGTCGCCAATTTGATCGCCTGCGCCATTGGCATACCGCGATCCAATCCAGCAACCACATAACCGGTGAA
>DLQI01000139.1 GCA_002478745.1 Rhodobacteraceae bacterium UBA7436
CCAAAAGGCGTGCTGACCACCCAAAAAATGATGTGCGTGAATCAAGCGCAATTGGCGGATTCATTACCGTTTCTACGCGCCCGTCCGCCGCGCATTGTGGATTGGCTGCCATGGAATCACGTTTTTGGCGGGTCCCACAATTTCAACATGATACTTGCGAATGGTGGTAGTTTATACATCGATGATGGTAAACCCGTTAAGGGATTGTTTGATCGTACCCTCGAAAACCATGCGCTGATAACGGGCAATATTGTTTTCAACGTGCCAATGGGTTTTTCAATGTTGCTGGAAGGTTTGCGCAAAGATGCAGCCTTGCGCCAACGGTTTTTTGAAAACCTAGACATGGTGTTTTATGCGGGTGCGTCCCTTCCACAAGATGTTTGGGAAGGTTTTGAAACCCTTGCGATGGAAATTAAGGGGGAAGTACCCCTTATGACTTCATCATGGGGCCTGACCGAAACAGCACCGGCAACGATGATCCAACAGGAACCAACCGAAAGTTCCGGCGTCATTGGAGTGCCGATGACAGGCGTGACGCTGAAATTGATCCCCGACAGTGATATGCGCTGTGAGGTCCGCGCTAAAGGACCAAACATCATGGATGGATATTTTGAGGACCCAGAAAAAACGGCAGCAGCCTTTGATGATGAGGGTTATTTTATCACCGGTGATGCAATGGCGTTTGTTGATCCAAATGACGCGAACCGTGGAATGCGGTTTGATGGACGACTGTCTGAAGATTTCAAATTGCAGTCAGGTACATGGGTACGTGCCGCCGGCTTGCGCCTTGAATTGCTATCAACCCTCGCACCATTTGCCGCCGATCTGGTCGTAACAGGGCAGGATCGCAATGAAATCGGCCTCATGATTTTCCCAAATCGTGAGGCAATTCAAGCAGCTGGTTACACGCTAGATGACGACAATGGTGCCTATGTTTGCCCCAAATTACGAGCCGTTCTTGAACACCGCTTAAAGGAACGCGCGGCTGGGACCTCTGGCTCCTCAACCCGTGTGACCCGTGCCATTGTATTGGCAGAACCGCAGTCCCTTGTGGACGGGGAAATAACAGCCAAGGGCAACCTGAACTTCCGTACGGTCCTGACCCGTCGGGCCGACTTGGTGACGCGACTGTATAACAATGATGCCACCGGCATTGCGAAACTCTGAAGAAAGAAAACAGATGGTAGATTTTTCCAAAGTCCGGGCGATTGATTTTCACACCCACGCAGAAGAACCCTGCGGCTGTCATGCCGATGACGGCTACGACGATCTGCAAGCAACGATGGCTAGCTATTTTCGTGCCCCTTGGAAACACCCTCCAACCATCCCAGAAACAGCACAGCATTACCGTGACCAAAACATTGCAGCAGTCATCTTCCCCGTCGATTCAGAACGCGAAACGGGCTACCGCCGTTATAAGAATGAAGAGGTCGCCGAGCTGGCCGCTGAAAACGACGATGTGTTGATTCCGTTCGCCAGTATCGACCCTCACAAAGGTAAAATGGGCCAGCGGGAAGCACGTCGTTTAATCCGTGACTATGGTATCAAAGGGTTCAAATTTCACCCAACCATGCAAGGGTTTTACCCAAACGATCGCATGGCATATGGCTTGTACGAAGCAATCGCCGAAGAGGGTGGCATCGCACTATTCCACACAGGTCAAACTGGTGTTGGATCAGGCATGCCAGGCGGCAATGGGATGCGTTTGAAATACTCAAATCCTATGTACATGGATGACGTCGCCGTGGATTTTCCGGAGATGAAAATCATCCTTGCCCACCCATCATTCCCTTGGCAGGAAGAAGCGCTGGCCGTGGCCCAGCACAAGCCGAATGTCTACATTGACCTTTCAGGATGGTCCCCCAAATACTTCCCAGACATTCTGGTGAAGTACTGCAATTCGATCTTGAAGAAGAAGATGTTGTTCGGTTCAGATTGGCCAATGATTACACCAGAGAGGTGGTTGGCTGATTTCGAAAAAATCGCAATCAAAGACGAGCTGCGCGAGGGCATCATCAAAGGCAATGCCATGCAGCTGCTTGGGCTCGAGTAATCGGCCCGCAGCAGCTAGGATAATTAACGCACTATTTATATGATGTTGATGCTGGGTTTGTTTTGCACTCACCTCAGCAATGGTTGGCTTGTGTACATTAATCACCTAAACGGCCAAACATAGATTAACGTGGAAAAGCAAAAGGCTCCAACATGATCATTTACGGATTAAGCACATGCTCAGATTGCCAGAAAGCGCAAAAAGCATTGGAGGCCGCAGGTAACACAATCACGTTTCGGGATGTGCGCGCAGAACCTTTGACTGAGGAGGAGCTTGAAGAACTATTAATTGAGTTTGGTGATTGCTTGGTGGATCACACCACTAATGACTATAGGGCATTGAGCACTTGGTTGAAGAACTCTGAAGCAGATGCACAGATCTCTTCCAAACCGAAGGTAATGGCACGCCCCGTCATTCAAGACGGGGACCACTACTATTTAGGTTGGACTGATGAGGTTCAGCAGGCTTTACTAGCTAATTAAGAGGCGCTTTCTGAACTCTGCAAGAAGGGCGAAAAGCTGTCAGCCGACGGCAACCCAAAAGCCATCAACTTATCAGAAATCGATAGTTGTTTTCAGATATACAAGTCTAAATTCACCACTGAATTACCAAACGCAATCATGGGCGAATGCTAAACGACGAACTGAGTTAAAGCCTCGTCATTGGTTATGTCTGTCAAAGTAAATCCAGCCTCGGCAATTAGCTTGCACATAACATCAAAATTCTTTGAGTCAGAAGTTTCGATCCCAATCAAAACAGACCCAAAATTTCGTGCAGATTTTTTCATGTACTCAAAGCGTGCGATATTGTCGTCTGGGCCCAAAATATTCAGGAAGTCTTTTAGTGCACCCGGGCGTTGCGGAAGGCGCAAAATGAAATACTTTTTTAATCCCGAATATCGCTGCGCTCTTTCTTTAACCTCTGGTAATCGCTCAAAGTCAAAGTTTCCACCTGAGGCAACGCAGACAACTGATTTACCTTTAATCTGATCTGAGATCTCACTTAGTACCTCAATCGACATTGCTCCAGCTGGCTCAAGGACAATCCCTTCAACATTCAACATCTCTAGTATCGTAGTACAAATACGGTCCTCATCCAGATGTAAAACAGTTGATCCATTGATGCCCTTCAACCTTGCAAATGTACGCTCTCCAATCCGCGCAACCGCAGCACCATCAACA
Source organism: Rhodobacteraceae bacterium UBA7436 (assembly GCA_002478745.1). Taxonomy (GTDB): domain Bacteria; phylum Pseudomonadota; class Alphaproteobacteria; order Rhodobacterales; family Rhodobacteraceae; genus Ascidiaceihabitans. The sequence continues at coordinate 3,235 of DLQI01000139.1, forward strand.
AACGTATCCACCTTAGATACGGTCATTGGTTCACCGGCATCAACAGCCACCTTCAGACTTTGAGCACCTGTGGGTTCAACAAAGGTATAGGCGCAATCAGCGCCAAAATAACTAAACGTCCCCGCAGACAAACCGCCACCACCAACTGGAAGAACAATGTGGTCTGGAACACGTCCTAACTGCTCTTCAATCTCAACCGCAACACTAGCCTGCCCTTCAATCACATCCTCGTCGTCAAAAGGCGAAAGGAAGTAAGCACCTTGTTCAGAACAATATTTTTGAGATGCTTTAAGCGTCTCGTCAAAGTAGTCACCAACCATCCGGATCTCAACATGGGTGCCACCAAACATCTGTGTTTTCATCACCTTCTGCTCTGGTGTTGTGACTGGCATAAACACCACGCCCTTCACTCCAAAGTGACGACACATAAAGGCAACGCCCTGAGCGTGATTTCCAGCACTGGCGCAGACAAAAATATCGTGTGTGGAGATTACCTTACGCATCGCATTAAACGCACCACGCAATTTGTAGGATCTAACAGGGCTTAAGTCTTCACGCTTAAGCCAAATATCTGCCCCAAAACGTTGAGACAGAAGATCGCTATGCATCAATGGAGTCGCTGCAAAAACCTTGCGCATCTCAGCAGTGGCAGCGCGGGCAGAAGCAACAAACGGGTCGAGGGCCATAAAAATCCTGAATAATGCGATACGTCAGAACTAAGGACAGGCCAGCAAAGGGTCAACGGCCTTGCTGTCCTTGCCTCTAGACGTAAATCAGGTTATCGCCCACGGCGAACCTGTCAAAGGAAATAAAAGATGTCCGCGCCTAAAAAAGTTGTCCTAGCCTACTCCGGTGGCCTTGATACCTCAATTATCCTAAAATGGCTGCAAACCGAATATGGTTGCGAAGTTGTCACCTTCACCGCCGACCTTGGCCAAGGTGAAGAACTCGAACCAGCACGCGCCAAAGCAGAGATGATGGGTGCCTCGTCCATCTACATCGAAGACGTCCGCGAAGAGTTCATACGTGACTTTGTATTCCCAATGTTCCGCGCCAATGCGGTTTATGAAGGTCTGTACCTTCTGGGCACATCCATCGCGCGTCCATTGATTTCAAAACGTTTGGTGGAAATCGCAGAAGAAACCGGCGCTGACGCAATTGCACACGGCGCGACAGGCAAAGGCAACGATCAGGTTCGTTTCGAACTGGCCGCATACGCGTTGAACCCAGACATCAAAGTGATCGCACCTTGGCGCGAGTGGGACCTGTCCAGCCGTACCAAACTGATCGACTTTGCTGAGAAAAACCAAATCCCAATCGCCACAGACAAACGCGGCGAAGCACCGTTTAGCGTTGACGCGAACCTGTTGCACACATCTTCAGAGGGCAAAGTCCTCGAAGATCCAGCAGTTGATGCACCAGAATACGTGTACCAGCGAACGGTATCCCCAGAGGATGCACCGAACGAAGCTGAATACATCGAAATCGGCTTTGAAAAAGGCGACGCAGTTTCCATCAACGGCGTGGCAATGTCACCAGCAACCGTTCTGACCGAACTGAACCGCCTTGGCGGCAAGCACGGCATTGGCCGTCTTGATCTGGTTGAAGGCCGTTTCGTTGGCATGAAATCACGCGGCATCTACGAAACGCCCGGCGGCACGATCCTGCTCGAAGCGCACCGTGGTATCGAATCCATCACATTGGATCGCGGCGCGGCGCACCTTAAGGATGAGCTGATGCCAAAATACGCAGAGCTGATCTACAACGGTTTCTGGTTCAGCCCAGAGCGTGAAATGATGCAAGCGATGATCGACAAAAGCCAAGAGCACGTCACCGGCACCGTTCGCGTGAAACTGTACAAAGGTCTGTCACGCACTGTGGGCCGCTGGTCTGATCACTCGCTTTATTCAGAAGCACACGTGACGTTTGAAGATGATGCAGGCGCATACGATCAAAAAGACGCAGCAGGCTTCATTCAATTGAACGCGCTGCGCCTGAAACTTTTGGCAGCACGTGATCGCCGCCTTAAAAAGTAACTACAACTTTACAGCCGCAAGCCTGTCGTAATACGGCATGGCTTGCGCCGCTACCTCTGCATAATCTGTCTCTAACGCAGGCAAATCACCCTCTGCATCCGCAAAGCCGGTCGAGCGATGAACAGCCCCATACCAGTGCGACGCCCAGACGCCATCACTGGCGTGGCCGCCACTTTCCCAGCTCAACATTCCTGCATCCCACTCCAGACCAACCGCATCACACAGCTTGCGCATCATGCCCTCTGGGTCGTCGCGAATGTCATGTGAATCGACCACAATCGGCGTTTGGCCCAGCGCGGTTACGTGATCAAACAGTTCAGCCTGTTGGCGGAACCCGATGTCGTCCAACTGCGGCCCTTCACGTTTCTTTGCATAGCTGGCAACAACCCGTGCAGGATGACGGATTAAAAACACGTTGGTGACGTGAGCCATCCACGCACGTGGAACACCATCAACCATATGCTGGGTCATATGCTTTTGATAAAAAATAGAGCGGTCAGTTGGTGCCAGAAGTTGGCGGGCAACCATATCAGGGTCTTGGAATTGGGATGCCAATATTTCATTTTGCATTGGGTGAACGATTCCGGTTTTGGCCAAATAAGCGGCATAAAACGGTTCATCCACAACTGTAGAATCCTTGCGGCCACCAAAACTATACATCATGGCAGTCGATAAATTGCGCGGCCCAGACCACATCGCGATGCGCTTCGTTTGATCCATAACTCTCCCCAGTTTGAGGCACCTTAGGCCTGCAAATTTACGGTGCCAATATGAAACCTCTCTCACCTATGCGTTACATCGTATGCTCGACACTTGCGTAAACCGCTCCAAATGGTGAACTAGAATGCAAAGGAGACTGAAATGATATTTACACGCTCAGCTAAATCAACGGCCCTTGCACTGGTCGCCACAGCGGGACTTTTTGCACAGGTACAAACCGCTCAGGCAGACACTGAAACACTTACCGTTGCCGGGGGATGCTTTTGGTGTGTTGAATCCGATTTCGAAAGCGTCGACGGTGTAAAAGAAGCCATTTCAGGTTTTGCTGGCGGCAAAGTGGCCAACCCTACATACAAACAAGTCGTACGTGGCGGAACTGGCCATTATGAGGCTGTTCAAATCATCTTTGACCCAGACATCGTTTCGCGCGACGACATACTAAGCAAGTTCTTCCGTTCGGTGGATCCAACCGATGCAGGCGGTCAGTTCTGTGATCGCGGCCAAAGCTATGCGACAGCAATCTTTGCAGAGAGCCCCGATCAAAAAGCCGCTGCTGAAAAGGCCAAAGCACAGGCTGCCAGCGATCTTGGGCAAAAAGTAGTAACACCTATCCTGGGTTCATTCCCCTTTTACGCAGCCGATGCCTCACATCAGGACTATTACAAGGGTAGCAAAATTGTGCTGACACGCTTTGGCCCGAAAAAGCAGTCAAAAGCATATAAGGCCTACCGCGATGCATGCGGCCGCGATCAACGTGTTGAAAAACTGTGGGGCACCGCAGCTCCGTTTGTTGGTCACTAACCGAACTTCGCATCCTGAACATCTTTGAGATCAGGAATAACGTCTGCCGTCCCAAGCCGTGTAACCATTAAAGCACTGGCTTGGGTCGCCAATTTGATCGCCTGCGCCATTGGCATACCGCGATCCAATCCAGCAACCACATAACCGGTGAACGTATCACCAGCCCCAGTGGTATCAATTGGTTCGACTTTAATTGCGTCAAAATCATTCTCTAATCCTGCGGAATTCGAATACCAACGACATCCATCAGCGCCCAAGGTTACAATGACATTTTCAACGTCCAGCGCATTTATTGGCTTCCCAATCGCTGTTTCAAGCTGTCCCGCCTCGATTTCGTTCAGGAATAACAAATCGATATATGGGAGCAACATCTTGACCGCATCCGCTTCAAACGGCGCAGCGGCATAGACGATCCTAAACCCCAAGTCCTTGGCTATTTGCGCAGCAACCAATTGACCGGTCGTTTCGTTCTGCATCAACAAGGTGTCGCCAGTATCAGCTTCAGCCAATGCGGCACCGATTTGATCCACTTCAAGTCGGTAGTTTGCACCGGGCCACAACACGATCGAGTTTTCAGCACTGTCATCAACACTGATAATCGCGTGACCTGTCACCTCTGAAACCTCGGTGATGTGTCCCACATCAACGCCATATTCTAGTAGGCGTTCAACCGCCCAGCGCCCATCGGTTCCAACTGCCCCAATGTGACGTGTACGTGCACCTGCCCGGGCGGCTGCCACGGACATATTTGCGCCCTTCCCACCCAAGCCCTGAGAATAGGATTTTGCAGCCAAAGTTTCGCCAGGTGCCGGCAAATGCGGCACCTGATAAACCATGTCGATGTTGATTGAGCCAAGATTGTAGATCGTCATTAGCCAACCTTACATGCGGCCAAAATTGCCATGTTCAAAATATCATTAGCTGTCGCTGACGTTGAACAAACCTGAATGGATTCATCGACACCGGCAAGGATTGGCCCAATCACAGTCGCATCGCCCATTTCTTGCATCAATTTAACGGAAATGCTGGCAGAGTGACGTGCAGGAACGACTAGAATGTTTGCAGGACCAGTCAGGCGTGAAAATGGATACTGCTTTTGCGACTCCGCATTAAGCGCCACATCCACCGTCATTTCACCCTCGTATTCAAAATCAACACCCCGCTTGTCCAGTACCTTTGGCGCGAGGTGCATCTTCTCTGCCCTTTCAGAAATAGGATATCCAAAGGTTGAGAAGCTGACAAAAGCCACACGCGGCTCAAGGCCCATATCACGCGCAACAATTGCGGCGCGTTCTGCAATTGTTGCCAGATCATTTTCGTCAGGCCATTCATGAACCAAGGTGTCCGCAATGAACACAATCTTTCCCTTGTGCAGGATCGCGGTAATGCCCGCAGCACCATGAGCTGCATCCGCATCAAACACGTGATTGATGCGTTCCAAAATATGCGCAGATTTGCGCGTCACACCCGTAACCAATCCATCGCCATGCCCATGCGCCAGCATCAATGCCGAGAAAACGTGGCGATCACGTGAAGCCAAGCGGTGAATATCTGCGCGGTCAAAACCTTTGCGCTGCAAGCGATCATACAAGAAGCTTTTATAAGTCTCTAAATGGGGTGTGTTGGCTGCATTGACCACTTCTAATTCACGCACAGCATCTGCGAGCCCAGCTTCTTCAAGCTTGGCTTTTACATCAGAAGCCCGTCCAACAACCAATGCCTTGCCTAGACCAGAACGCTGGTAATTCACTGCTGCGCGCAACGCACGCGGATCATCACCTTCGGCAAAAATCATCCGCGCTTGAGCCGTACGCGCACGAATGTTTAGGCCCCGCAAGATGCTTGCCGTTGGATCCATCCGCGATTTTAGCGAAACTTCGTATGCCTCGATATCAATAATCGGGCGACGGGCCACACCAGTGTCCATTCCGGCCTTCGCAACAGCTGGTGGAATACGGTGGATCAATCTCGGATCAAACGGTGTTGGGATGATATAGTCACGGCCAAACGTAAGGTTTTTCCCATAAGCCAATGCAACTTCATCCGGCACCTCCTCGCGGGCCAGTTGGGCAAGGGCGTGAGCGCAAGCAATTTTCATCTCATCGTTGATTGCACGGGCGTGAATGTCCAATGCGCCGCGGAACAAATATGGAAAGCCCAAAACATTGTTCACCTGGTTTGGATAATCACTGCGTCCTGTGGCGACGATGGCATCAACACGTACTTCGTGTGCCTCTTCTGGTGTGATCTCTGGATCAGGGTTCGCCATTGCAAAGATAACTGGGTTGTCCGCCATGCTGGCGACCATCGACGGGGTTACGGCACCTTTAGCCGAAACGCCCAGGAAAACATCACAACCTTTCATTGCCTCATCCAATGTGCGTGCGTCTGTGATCACCGCATGCGCTGACTTCCATTGGTTCATACCCTCTGTGCGACCTTGATAGATCACACCCTTGGTATCGCACATGATGCAATTTTCGTTTCTCGCACCCATGCACTTCAACAACTCAAGACATGCAATCCCAGCAGCCCCAGCACCATTCAGAACGATTTTAACGTCTTCTATTTTTTTACCGGACAAATGAAGCGCATTGATTAGACCCGCTGCACAGATAACTGCTGTACCATGTTGATCATCGTGAAAAACAGGAATGTCCATTTCCTCTTTCAAGCGTTGTTCGATAATAAAACACTCTGGTGCCTTGATGTCCTCAAGGTTGATGCCGCCAAAGGTGGGCCCCATCAGTCTTACAGCTTTACAGAATTCATCTGGATCTTCGGTATCCAATTCGATGTCGATGCTGTTCACGTCTGCAAAGCGTTTAAATAGAACCGCTTTGCCTTCCATCACAGGCTTCGATCCTAATGCGCCCAAATTACCCAAACCGAGCACCGCAGTACCATTGGAAATCACCGCGACAAGGTTCCCTTTGTTCGTATAATCATAGGCTAAACCTGGGTTCTCGGCGATCGCCAAGCAAGGCACCGCAACGCCAGGAGAATAGGCCAAAGACAGGTCCCGTTGCGTGGTCATCGGCACAGTAGCC
>DLQI01000040.1:0-456 GCA_002478745.1 Rhodobacteraceae bacterium UBA7436
TCCTCTGGTTGTCCAAGGAAGAAGGCAAGATCCAGCCCTTCAGTTGTCAAATCAACTTTACGATCCGTAAGGCGAAGGCGAATTTTCACCTCAGGATATTCAGCGATAAATGCAGGTACTTGCGGTGCGATCAGGCGGCGCCCCACGCCAAAGGGGGCTGCGACATAAAGCGACCCTTTAGGATTATCGGTGATGTTGACCACCTGCGCCTCTGCACTACCTACGGATTCTAAAATTTCACAGGCACCACTGTAAAACGCCTTGCCCTGCTCTGTCGGTGTTAAACTGCGTGTTGTGCGTTGGAACAAGCGAACGCTAAGATGCTCTTCAAGCTGCGATATGCGCGATGACGTGACAGCGGGCGAAATGCGTAAATCGCGGCCGGCCGCAGACATGCTTCCAAGCTCGTAAACCCTTACAAAGGTGCGTATGTTATTCAAATAAGACATTGACTTG
>DLQI01000040.1:508-3790 GCA_002478745.1 Rhodobacteraceae bacterium UBA7436
AAGAATTTGAATTTGAAGGAGAGCGATCATGTATGATCTGGCAATTTTGTGGGACTGGATCGCCTTTGTCGTGCGCTGGCTGCATGTCATCACAGCGATGGCTTGGATTGGTGCATCGTTCTTCTTTATCGCGCTTGATTTAGGACTGAAAAAGGTCCCTGAAATGCCTGATGGCGTTAGTGGCGAAGAATGGCAGGTTCATGGTGGTGGGTTTTACCATATCCAGAAATACATGGTCGCCCCAAACAATATGCCACAGCATTTGATCTGGCATAAATGGCAAAGCTATTTCACATGGTTGTCAGGCGCTGCTTTGTTGATGATCGTCTATTGGGCGGGTGGTGAGCTGTTCTTGCTGGATCCGACCAAAGCTGATTTGACCCTATTTCAGGGCATTTTAATCTCTGCCGGTTCATTGACCATTGGCTGGATTTGCTATGACTTCATGTGCAAATCCAAACTAGGCGAACGTCCAACGCTTCTAATGCTTTTGCTCTTTGTGATCCTTATCGCGATGTCTTGGGGATACAACGAAATCTTCACGGGCCGTGCAGCATTGCTGCACTTGGGTGCATTTACTGCCACCATTATGACGGCCAATGTCTTTTTTATCATTATGCCGAACCAGCGGATTGTGGTGAAAGATTTACAAGAAGGGCGCACGCCTGACGCCAAATACGGCAAGATCGCAAAGCTACGTTCAACCCATAACAACTATCTCACATTGCCTGTCATCTTCCTGATGCTTAGCAATCACTATCCGCTGTCTTTTGGAACTGAATACAGCTGGGTTATCGCAAGCCTCGTGTTCCTAACGGGTGTAACAATCCGCCACTACTTCAACACCATGCACGCGACCGGCAAAGGCCCGCATTGGACATGGGGCGTCACGATCATGTTGATGTTGATCATTGCGTGGCTTTCAACCGTTGGCCCGACTGAAACCGCAGAAGAGGCAAAGTTGCGCCCACTCACCGCTGTGGAACAACAATACGCGTCCGCGGATGGGTTTGAGGCGGCATACGATACCGTCCTTGGCAACTGCTCCATGTGCCACGCCCGCGAACCGTTTTGGAACAACATGCAATGGGCACCCAAAGGCGTCTATCTTGAGACCCAGGCAGACGTGGCGCGTTATGCTGACCAAATCTATTTGCACGCGGGCCTAAGCCGCGCAATGCCACCACCAAACGCAATTCAAATGTCTGATGAAGCACGCGCCACAATCGTGGCATGGATACGCGAAGTTCGCACAGGAAGCTGACCCAAGCCGCAAGCGCGACTCAGGTCCACTTATTTAGCCCACGACGTTGAAGTCAGGCCCATACGGATAACCCGTAATGTTGTCGTTTCCGTCCTCGGTGATCACCAAGATATCATGCTCACGATACCCCCCTGCCCCCGGTTGCCCATCGGCAATCGTCAACATCGGCTCCATGGAAATGACCATGCCGGCCTCTAGAACCGTGTCTACATCTTCACGAAGCTCCAACCCTGCTTCACGTCCATAGTAGTGGGACAAAACACCAAACGAGTGACCGTAACCAAAGGTGCGATACTGCAATAGATCGCGTTCTGCGAAGAACGTGTTGATTTTATCCGTCACCTCGGCACAACTCACACCCGGTTTCAGCAGGCTCATCCCATACTCATGGGCCGCGACATTTGCTTCCCAAATCTTGAGCGACGCAGGATCAACTTCTTGCACGAACAACGTCCGTTCAAGGGCTGTATAATAGCCTGAAATCATCGGGAATGTGTTCAAGCTTAGGATGTCCCCACGCTCCAATGCGCGACTTGTGACCGGATTGTGGGCACCGTCTGTGTTGATCCCTGATTGGAACCAAACCCACGTGTCGCGGTATTCTGCGTCGGGGAACCGCTTGGCAATTTCCAGCTCCATTGCATCACGTCCAGCCATTGCAACATCAATCTCGCGCACGCCCGCTTTGATCGCATCACGGATTGCATATCCGCCAACATCAGCCGTTTGTGCACCTGCACGGATCAGTTCAATCTCGGCCGTGGATTTATGCATACGGTGCAGCATCGTTGTGGGGGCAATATCGATCTTTGTTTTCGGGGCAAGGAACTCGTCCATCAGGCCAATTTGATAGATCGTAAGATGATCAGCTTCATACCCAATCGTTTTGCCGGAACCGGTTACGGATAGAACCGCGCGCCAGTAGTTGTTGCGCTCCCAATCAGTGAACGTAATGTTATCACCGTGACTTCGCCGCCAAGGTTGCGCGGCATCAATGCCTGCACTGAATGTTACATTGTCTGTGGCTGTTACGACCAACCCATAAGGGCGGCCAAAGGCACAGTACAAAAACCCAGAATAATAAGCGACATTGTGCATCGAGGTTAGCACACAAGCATCAATACCCTTTTCAGCCATGCTCGCGCGCAATTTGGCCAAACGGGCCTCATACTCATCAGCAGTGAATGGGAGGGCCTTTTGTCCTTGGTGGAAACGGTAGTGTTGTGGACGTTCCATCAACATAACTCCTTCTTTACGGCTTGGCGCTGCAGACGAAGAAGGGGCGTGAACCATCCCTCACCGCGGCAACGGCAAAGCAAAGTCCCGGCGTTCAGGATGGTGAAACGGGAATACGCAAAACTGCGAGCGACGCCATCGCTAACCCGTTGCGTCTAATTGGCGTAAAACAACATCAGTTGGCAAGAAAAATCTCACCAACTGATGTGTAGGAATTAGGCGTCTTGATCGACGGTTTGTAGCTGTTGACCAAGACCATCAATAGTCAAGGACATCACATCCCCCTTCTTGAGGAAAATTGGCTCAGGCTTCATTCCCATCGCCACACCCGGAGGGGTGCCCGTTGTAATCACGTCACCTGGATGCAGGGTCATCAAGGAGGACAAATGCTCGATAATTTCAGCAACGGAAAAGATCATCGTACTGGTGTTACCCGTCTGCATCCGCTTGCCGTTCACGTCGAGAGACATATTTAGATTTTGAGGATCAGCTATCTCGTCACGCGTCACAAGCCATGGACCCGTTGGCCCAAATGTGTCGCAAGATTTCCCTTTCGTCCACTGCCCTGTCAATTTCGTTTGGAAGTGCCGTTCAGACACATCGTTAACGACACAATACCCCGCAACATAGTCTAACGCATCCGCTTTAGAGACGTATTTTGCCGTCTTGCCAATAATAACACCCAGCTCAACTTCCCAATCGGTGTGGGTTGATCCACGCGGCATAACCACGTCGTCATAGGCCCCAACAATGGCAGAGTTCGCTTTGAAAAAGAGAATAGG
>DLQI01000164.1 GCA_002478745.1 Rhodobacteraceae bacterium UBA7436
GTAAACGAGAGATCTGAAACCCTCAATGGTTACGCACTTTACGGGTTTTCCCACCTCCTCCGTCTTTGTAAGGTCAACCAACACTTGTCGGGGGACAAAATATGACCGTCACACCAATGATGGCCCAGTATCTAGAGATCAAAGCCGCGCATCCTGATGCTTTGCTGTTTTATCGTATGGGCGATTTCTATGAAATGTTCTTTGATGATGCCGTTGCCGCAGCTGAAAGCTTAGACATCGCACTGACAAAACGCGGAAAACATGATGGCAACGACATTCCCATGTGTGGCGTGCCTGTGCATGCGGCCGAAGGCTATCTGCTGACCCTCATCCGCAAAGGGTATCGCGTCGGGGTTTGTGAACAACTCGAAAGCCCCGCCGAAGCGAAAAAACGCGGCCATAAGGCCATCGTGAAACGCGATGTTGTGCGTCTTGTCACCCCCGGCACCTTGACAGAAGACAGCTTGCTGAACGCGCGCAGCCATAATTATCTCGCGGCGTTTGTCGAGGTTCGCGATCAGGCAGCTATTGCATGGGTCGATATTTCCACAGGTATGTTCAACGCAATGAAGGCGAACCAAACGCGGTTGGGTCCGGAACTCGCCCGCTTGTCCCCGTCCGAATTGATAGTCCCACAAGCGCTAGAGAGCGATTTACACCCGTTAGCAACTGAATTTGGAATTTCTCTGACAGGATTATCGGGATCGTCTTTTGATAGCACGTCTGGAGAAAAGCGCCTTTGTGATCTGTTCGGCGTCAGCACTTTGGACGCCTATGGTAACTTCAATCGGGCCGAAATTGCCGCGATGGGTGCCATCGTTGACTACCTAAATATCACTCAAAAGGGTGAATTGCCTCTATTGCAGCCCCCACATCAAGAACAGCATAATAAAACCGTTCAAATCGACGCTGCGACGCGACGCAATTTGGAACTAACACAAGCGTTATCAGGTGGTCGTGCCGGATCATTGCTCGCTGTGATTGACACCACTGTCACCGCAGGCGGCGCACGCCTTCTTGAACGAAGGCTTTCCGCACCTTCGCGCATGTTAGAGACTGTTTCAAATAGATTGGACGCTGTTTCTCACGTTCTAGAAAGCACACGGATTACCGAAGATGTACGCGAGAAACTGCGCCAAGTTCCTGATCTTGACCGCGCCCTCTCGCGTCTATCCTTGGACCGCGGCGGCCCCCGTGATCTGACCGCCATCCGCAATGGGTTGGCTGAGGCGGGTTTGATTGCATCCCACGGTCTTGGCGACGCTCCAAAACTATTATCTAGCGCCTTACAAAAACTGACAGGGCATAACGATTTGATTGATCTACTAGATCAAGCATTGATCGCAGAGCCGCCACTTTTGGCCCGTGATGGCGGCTTTATCGCCCCCGAATATGACGAAGACCTCGATGAGGCCCGCAAGCTGCGCGACGAAGGCCGCAGTGTAATCGCGCAGATGCAAAAAGAATTCGCGACACAAACAGGCATTTCGGCGCTGAAGATCAAACACAACAACGTCTTAGGCTATTTCATCGAAACCACGGCAACCCATGCCGACAAAATGTTATCGCCACCACTGAATGAGACCTTCATCCACCGTCAAACTACCGCCAATCAAGTGCGCTTTACCACTGTTGAGTTGTCCGAGATGGAGACAAAGATCCTCAACGCTGGCAACCGCGCCCTTGAGATTGAAAAGCGTCTCTATGTAGCGCTAAAGTCCGCGATCTTGGACAGTGCTGCCCTGATTACGCAAACGGCTCGCGCCCTTGCAGAAATCGATTTGGCAACCAGTTTGGCTCATTTGGCCCGTGCCCAAAATTGGTGCAAACCGACAGTCGACAGCTCGCGTGCTTTTAACATCGTTGGAGGGCGCCATCCCGTAGTGGAAAAGGCGCTGCGTGATCAATCTGGTCAACCTTTCATCGCTAATGACTGCGACCTGTCCGCCACGGATACGGCCAACATCTGGCTACTCACCGGTCCCAACATGGCTGGTAAATCCACATTCCTGCGCCAAAACGCGCTGATCGCCCTGCTGGCCCAAATGGGTAGCTACGTCCCAGCCACTTCTGCGCATATTGGCATGATCAGCCAATTGTTCAGCCGCGTGGGTGCATCTGACGATCTAGCGCGTGGGCGATCCACATTTATGGTCGAAATGGTAGAGACTGCCGCTATCCTGAACCAAGCCGACGACCATGCATTGGTGATCTTGGATGAAATTGGACGCGGTACTGCGACCTATGACGGTCTATCAATCGCATGGGCCACGCTAGAGCACCTGCACGACGTCAACCAATCACGTGCCTTGTTCGCTACGCACTATCACGAAATGACTGCGCTTTCGGGCAAGTTGGTTGGGGTAGATAACGCTACTGTTGCGGTTAAAGAATTTGATGGTGACGTTGTGTTCTTGCACGAAGTCAGAAAAGGCGCTGCCGATCGGTCTTATGGTGTTCAGGTGGCAAAGCTGGCTGGCCTGCCAGATGCCGTAATCGCGCGCGCACGTGTGGTGCTGGAAGCCTTGGAAAAAGGTGAACGTGAAGGTGGGGCAACACAAAAGACACTGATCGACGATCTGCCCCTTTTCGCCAGCACGCCACCCCCTGCACCAGTTAAGGTTGAGGCCTCCCCAGCGTTAGATTTATTAGGCGATATTCTTCCAGACGAATTGTCACCCAAGCAAGCGCTCGACCTGATTTACAAACTGAAAGAGGCGGCCAAAAAATGACCGCCCCGTTTGGTATTTGTAGTCGCTAACTAATTTAGCCAGCAGGTGTAGACGATACGCCAACCTGTGCAGGACGCAACAAACGATCGTGCAGCATAAAGCCCTCAGCAGCGACCTGAATGATGTCACCAGCAACTGTTGCTGGCACAGGTGCTTCGAACATCGCTTGGTGAACCTGTGGATCAAACTTTTCGCCCACAGCTGGCGTAATTACTTCGATACCATGTTTTTTGAACACGCTCAGAAGCTCACGCATTGTCAGCTCAATACCTTCCAACAATGGGCCCGCAACTTCGCGTTGCTCATCGGTGATCGTATCAAGCGCACGTTTCATGTTGTCATAAACCGGCAGCATATCGCGAGCCAATTTTGAGCCACCATAATTCTCTGCCTCACGACGATCTTTATCCGAACGTTTGCGCGCATTTTCGGCATCTGCCAAAGCACGCAT
>DLQI01000126.1 GCA_002478745.1 Rhodobacteraceae bacterium UBA7436
CAATGTATCGAGGGAGATGTTCACGCGGCGCACACCTGCGGCAAACAGATCATCGGCGTATTTTTCAAGTTGGCTGCCATTGGTGGTCAGCGTCAATTCCTTGAGCGTTCCAGCTTCTAGGTGGCGGGTCATACCATCAAAGAAGGTCATGATCCCTTTGCGCACCAAAGGTTCACCGCCCGTAATGCGCAGTTTCTCAACACCCAAACCGATAAAGGTGGAACACATACGGTCCAATTCTTCTAACGTCAGCAGTTCCTTTTTGGGCAGGAAAGTCATGTTTTCTGACATGCAGTAGACGCAGCGAAAGTCGCAGCGATCCGTCACGGAAACGCGCAGGTAATTGATGGCGCGTGCGAAGGGGTCAATAAGAGATGCATTCATACGTATATAGGTAGGGATGCGCCTATGGCAGGGCAAGAGGGAAAGGGTGATTGAAGCCGATGCGCACGCAAGCTACTGTATGATTATGAAACATATTATCGTGATGACCGCTGTCGGGGCCAGTTTGGCCGGATGTGCAAACCTTAACCTTGGTGGAACTGGTGCAGGAAATGCCATACCGGACGCTGTGATTGACGGTCCGTTAGGCGTTGCAACCAGTGAGCTGCGCCCAATTGCGCGTCCAGAGGGTACACCGATGGTCGCGCAACCTGTTGCTGTGCAAACCGGGGCGCTTGGGGTCACCGTTGCGTCCCTTGGAACTCCTGCTGAAACGGGTCTGTGGTTAAAGACCCCTTTGGTTAAAGCGCAGCAAACTGGCAGCGTGGCCTATAATGGCAAAACAGTAAGAGTATTGTTGGTCCCGATTGTGGGCGAAGCAACGGCCGGTAGCCGCATGTCTTTGCAAGCATTTCAGGCGTTGGGTGCACCGCTGACTGATCTGGTGTCAGTCGAGGTGACGGGGTAAACCAGCCGCCGCGCATGGGGCGACTGGTTTGATTTGTTACTTAAGCAGCTTTGCAGCTTCTTTGGCGGCGAATGGTTTCATCGCAGCGCCATGTTCCTCTAGGAACGCAGCAACGGTTTCTGGATCGTGTTTGGACAGCTCTAGCAACCAGCCTGCGATTGCCTTTTGAACAAACCATGCACGATCTGGAACAAGCGTTGCAGCCCAACCCAAGACGCGTTGGCGGATTGCCATGTCCTGTTCTTTTGGGTGGTTTTGTTTGGTCCAAGGCAAGGTGATCATCAGGGCCGCACGGCGCGTCCACATATGTTCCGACGTGACCCATGCCTCAACATGATCGATACGGGATGGGTCGGCAACAACGCGCTTTTGACCCGCCATACAGGCGTAATCGGCAATCGCAAGGCTATCAAACTCATCCACCCATGATGCGATCAGGCCCCAGACGTCATCATCTTCTTTGATGCGCGCTTGGGTCAGCAACTTGGCTGCAGCGATGCGTGCCTCAAAGATATCGGTTTCCCATAGGGCGTCAGCCAGATCGACGCGCTGTTCCACGTCCATCTGTGTGCGCCACTCTTTGGTCAGATCATTGATGATCGGATTGGCAACACCAAGATAGGGGCGGGGTGCCTTATGGTAGGCCGCAGAGCTTTCAGCTTTTGCGGGGTCTTGGTGTTCGTTGAGTTGCGCAAGTGCGTCCTCGAGGTTCATGTCGGATGTATCCAGTATATGCGTTGGTAAGCCATCCAACGTGATGTATGTGGCCCGCCAATTTCATGGCAGGCCGAGTGAGCTAAACGCCCTTTACTCTACCGTAACGGATTTGGCCAGATTACGTGGTTGATCCACGTCTGTGCCTTTGGCAAGGGCGGTGTGGTAGGCCAACAATTGTGCAGGAACCGCGTAAACGATTGGGGCGACAACGTCTGGCACCGTTGGCATCTCAACGGTTGCCCATGTGCCTTCGCCCGCTTCCTTGAGCCCTTGGGCATCAGAGATCAAAACGACCTTACCTTTGCGGGCCATAACCTCTTGCATGTTCGAGACACTCTTATCAAACAAAGGATCGCGCGGTGCCATCACAACGACTGGAACATGCTTGTCTACCAGTGCAATTGGTCCGTGTTTTAGTTCGCCAGACGCATAAGCTTCGGCGTGTATGTAGCTGATTTCTTTTAGTTTTAACGCACCTTCGTGGGCTAGTGGATACATAACGCCACGACCCAAGAATAGAACATCGCGTGCCTCAGAAATCTTGCGTGCAGCACTTTGCATTTGTGCGTCTTGATCGATAGCTGCGTTGATCAATGCCGGTACATTGCGCATTGAAGCGACGTGATCTGCGAGCTGTTCTGGCGTGATTTCACCGCGATCAGATGCCGCCTTTAGGGCCAGAGAAAGCAGCACCGTCAATTGACATGTGAAGGCTTTGGTCGATGCAACGCCAACTTCAACACCCGCAAAAATAGGCAGGGCCAGATCGCTCTCACGGGCGATTGAACTTTCGGGAACGTTAACGACCGACAATATCTTGTCTGCTTTGCCTTCGCAGTAGCGCAGGGCGGCAAGCGTATCTGCTGTCTCGCCAGACTGGCTGACGAATAGGGCAACTGTGCCTTTGGTGATTGGAGGCTCGCGGTAGCGGAATTCTGATGCCACATCGATTTCAACAGGGATGCGTGCGATCTGTTCGAACCAGTATTTGGCAGTCATACAGGCGTAGTAGGCGGTGCCACAGGCAACCATTGTCAGACGTTCGATTTTTGTAAAGTCGATACCCGGCTCTGGCAGGTTAATTTCGCCTTCTGAGCTTACGTAATGTGACAGCGTATTGCCAAGAACAGTTGGCTGTTCGGCAATTTCCTTGGCCATAAAGTGCTTATAACCCGCCTTATCGACGCGTGAGCTATCAATTTCGATGGTTTTGACTGCGCGATTTTTCAACTCGCCATTTTGGTCACGAATTTCTAGGCTGGTGCGTGTTAGGACAGCGCAATCACCTTCTTCAAGGTAGGTGACGCGGTTGGTCATTGGCGCAAGTGCGATGGCGTCTGATCCAATGTACATTTCGCCGTCACCGTGACCGATTGCGAGAGGAGAACCCTTGCGCGCTGCGATCATAAGGTCCTGTTCGCCGTCAAATAAGAAGGCAAGGGCGAATGCGCCGTCAAGTTTTGCGAGTGTTTTGTTGACTGCTTCGATTGGTGTAGCACCTTGAGAAACAAAGTAATCCGTCAACATGGCGACGGTTTCAGTATCCGTATCAGTTGTGAACTCAAGGCCGTGTGTTGCGAGTTCTTCGCGCAATTCACGGAAGTTTTCGATGATACCATTGTGCACAACGGCAACCTTGCCAGACTTGTGCGGGTGCGCGTTGTTCTCGTTCGGTGCGCCGTGTGTCGCCCAGCGGGTGTGGCCAATGCCAGACTTACCTGCGAGTGGTGCATGGACCAAACGGTCCCCAAGGTTCACCAGTTTGCCGATAGCGCGGCGGCGGTCCAAGGTGCCATCGTTTATCGTCGCGATACCTGCGCTGTCATAGCCGCGATATTCCAAGCGTTTGAGCGCTTCAACGAGGATTGGTGCAACTTCATTGGTCCCAAGGACCCCTACAATACCACACATTTTAGTTGCTCCCTTTAAGTTTGGCCTTCTTGGCCTGTAACATATCGAACAATTTTTGTGCCATGCCCGGTTTCGACACTTGGCGTGCGCGACCGATGGCCAAGGCCTCGGAATCGACGTCTGAGGTAATCACTGACCCGCTGCCTGTCATCGCGCGATTGCCAACGGTGACGGGTGCAACCAGCATTGTGTTGGACCCGATAAACACATCGGCCCCAATTTCGGTGCGGTGCTTTAGGACGCCATCATAGTTGCAGGTGATTGTGCCTGCGCCGATATTGCTGCGCTCACCGATTGAGGCATCGCCGATGTAGGACAGGTGGTTCACCTTGGCCCCTTCAGCGATGGTTGCGTTTTTAACTTCGACAAAGTTGCCGATGCGCACGTTTTCGGACAATTCAGCACCCGGACGCAGGCGGGCATATGGCCCCACAACACTGCCGCGTGAGACATGGCAGCCCTCAAGGTGTGAAAATGCGCGGATGGTTGTGCCGGACTCGACTGTCACGTCAGGACCAAAGACCACATTGGGTTCGATGATTGTGTCCCGTCCGATGATGGTGTCCAACGAAAGGTACACGGTGTCTGGTGCAACGAGCGTTACACCATCCTCCATCAATTTGAGGCGGGCAGCGGCCTGATACATTGCATCAGCGGATGCAAGTTCTGCGCGTGAGTTAACGCCGAGGGTTTCGCCCTCTGAGCAGGTAACAACGGTTGCTGAATGGCCTGCATTGCGGGCAAGACCAATCACGTCTGTAAGGTAGTATTCACCAGATGCGTTGTCGTTTGTTACTTGGCTTAGTAAGTCAAATAAAATCGGACCATTGCAGCAAATAACGCCGCTATTACATAGATTTATTTCACGTTCTTCAGGTGATGCATCTTTAAATTCAACTATGCGTTCTAGGGATGAGCCGTCGGTCACAAGGCGGCCATATCGGCCAGCGTCTTGTGGTTCAAAGCCAAGGACAACAACATCCGCTTTGGCATCTAACATAGCCTGCAAGGTTTCGGGCTTCACGAACGGCGTGTCGCCATACAGCACGATCACCTTGCCCTCAAAACCTGCCAACGCATCAGCGGCTTGGGACACGGCGTGGCCGGTGCCAAGCTGTTCGGTTTGCAAAACGACCTTGGCTTCTGGGTCATAGGCTTGGGCCGCTTTGGTCACGACTTCTGCGCCGTGGCCCGCAATAATAACGGTGTGGGTCGGATCAAGTGTTGCGCCTGCGCGCATCGCGTGGACCAACATCGGTGCACCTGCGATGGGGTGAAGTACTTTTGGTAAATCAGAATTCATCCGTGTGCCCTTGCCGGCACCCAGAATAATTAAAGCAACACTCATGCGAAATCTCTTTTGTTCTATTCGTGCCCGTTTTATCCATTTGTACCAAAGGCACAAGGTATTTGGGCATCAATTGAAATTGCGGGTTGCAACACTCGCAAGCGGTTGACCGCCGAAACCATCAAAGGGGCGCAGGCTATGAAGACAGTAATTTTTGATTTGGACGGCACATTGGCCGACACCAGCGGTGATTTGATTGAGGCCGCCAATGTTTGTTTTCGTGACATGGGCGTTGGCGATATGTTGGACCCTTTATCAGATGCAGGCACGGCGCTGCGCGGGGGGCGGGCGATGTTGTCGCTGGGGCTGCAGCGTTTGGAACGTGCCAATGACGCGGATGTTTTGGATCACTATTATCCCGTGCTGTTGGAAGCTTATGCCAAAGACATCGACAGCCGCACTGTTATGTATGACGGCGCGATGGATGCTGTTGAGGCCCTGAAAACGCTGGGCTATGGCGTTGGTATTGCCACGAACAAGCCCGAAGGGTTGGCAGAGGAGTTGTTACGCCGCCTTGGTGTGCGCGATGCGTTTGCTTCGATGGTGGGCGCGGATACGCTGCCTATGCGTAAACCTAACCCTGAACATTTGTTTGAGGCGGCGCGCCGTGCGGGGGGGGATCCTGCGATGACCTGTCTGATTGGGGATACGGATACGGACCGCAAAACTGCGCGCAACGCTGGTGTACCGTGTGTCTTGGTCACTTTTGGCCCTGCGGGTGGCGATATGGCAGCATTGGAGCCCGAGGCATTGTTGGACCATTATAAAGACCTGCCAGACATTGTGACCAATTTGTTGGGGTGAAGGAGTTGTTTTGGGGTTTGTAAATCTGTGTTGTGCGTCTTGACGCGCAGCACTCGTGTCAGCACAACACCCCTATGACAGAGAATTTCACTGGTAGTTTTACCCAACAAGAATCCATCCCCGAAGCTGGTATCGAGGCGGCATTGGCGGTTATGCGTCATGGCCGTTTGCACCGTTACAATACAGCAGCCGGCGAATTGTCCGAAACGGCGCTGCTGGAGCAGGAGTATGCGCAATACGTGGGGGCAAAATATTGCCTTGCTGTTGCGTCTGGTGGTTATGCGATGGCGACCGCTTTGCGCGCTTTGGGCGTGGGGCACGGCGATAAGGTATTGTCGAACGCCTTTACCTTGGCTCCTGTTCCGGGTGCGATTGCAGCAGTTGGTGCGCAGCCTGTTTTTGTAGGCGTGACTGAGGGACTGACAATTGATCTGGATGATCTTGAGGCCAAGCTGGATCAAGCCAATGTTCTGCTTTTAAGCCACATGCGTGGGCATATCTGTGACATGGATCGTTTGATGGCGATGTGTGATGCGGCGGGCGTGAAGGTTGTTGAGGACTGCGCGCATACAATGGGGGCGTCGTGGAACGGGGTGCCCTCTGGGCGTGCTGGCGCCATTGGCTGTTATTCTTGTCAGACCTATAAACATGTAAATTCAGGTGAGGGCGGCTTTTTGGTCACCGATGATCCTGAATTGGCGGCGAAATCGATTATGATGTCGGGGTCTTATATGCTGTTTGAACGGCATCTGGCTGCCCCTGATGTCGAGGTTTTTGCGGATATCAAATACGAAACGCCCAACATCTCGGGGCGGATGGACAACTTGCGGGCTGCAATTTTACGCCCACAGATTGCGGATTTGGCAACGCAGTGCCAGCGTTGGAACGATCGTTACTATGCGCTTGAGGCTGGGTTTCGTGACATTCCGGGGCTGAGTGTTGTTGAACGTGCGCCCCAAGAAGTCATTGTTGGTTCCTCAATTCAGTTCCTGTTGCTGGATTGGTCTGAGGATGCAGTGGTTGAGGTTGTAGCCCGTTGTTTGAAACGCGGTGTAGAATTGAAATGGTTTGGCGCGGCGGAACCTGTGGCGTTCACCAGCCGTTATGACAGCTGGAAATATGCAAACCCTGTGCAAATGCCAGCTTCTGACCGTATTTTGCGCGGTGTGGTGGATATGCGCGTGCCGCTGACCTTTTCCATTGAGGACTGTGAACTGATCGCGCGGATTATTCGGGCCGAGGTGTCGGCGGTGTATCAAGCACAAAGCTGATCCAAAGGAGCGCCTTACGGCGCATTCCATACATTATTGTGCGCATGGGGCATCTGTTCCGGCAGGTGCCCTGATGTTGTGTGCTATTGACCGCTCTCTTTGATTGCGCTTAAGTAATGAACAAGTGTTCAATAAACTTTGCTGCTGCAATTTGAGGGGATGTTTCCATGTTCAATGCCACGATGAAATTTGATTTGGGTGAGGATGTGAATGCGCTGCGCGAAATGGTCCACCGGTGGGCGCAAGAGCGGGTAAAGCCGATGGCGGCGGAAATTGACCGCTCTAACGCGTTTCCTCCTGAGTTATGGACTGAAATGGGCGAATTGGGCCTGTTGGGTATTACTGTAGGCGAGGAATTTGGCGGTTCTGGCATGTCTTACCTGGCGCATACTGTAGCGGTTGAGGAAATTGCGCGTGCCTCCGCCTCTGTTTCTTTGTCTTACGGGGCGCATTCGAACCTGTGTGTGAACCAGATCAAGCTGAATGGCACGCCTGAGCAGAAGGCAAAGTATCTGCCCGGTCTAATTTCTGGTGAACATGTGGGTGCCTTGGCCATGTCAGAAGCGGGTGCAGGTTCTGACGTGGTTTCGATGACATTGCGCGCTGAAAAGCGCAATGATCATTACCGCTTGAGTGGCAACAAATATTGGATCACCAACGGCCCTGATGCTGATACATTGGTGGTATATGCCAAAACCGATCCGGATGCTGGATCAAAAGGCATGACAGCATTCATCATTGAAAAGTCGATGGTTGGTTTCAGCACATCCCCACATTTCGATAAACTGGGCATGCGCGGATCGAACACGGCCGAACTTATCTTTGACGAAGTTCAGGTGCCGTTTGAGAACGTCCTTGGCGAAGAGGGGCGCGGCGTTGCGGTCCTTATGTCTGGTTTGGATTATGAACGCGTTGTTTTGGCGGGTATTGGCACCGGCATCATGGCCGCCTGTTTGGACGAAATCATGCCTTATATGGCAGAGCGTAAGCAGTTTGGTCAGCCGATTGGTTCCTTTCAACTGATGCAGGGCAAGATGGCGGATATGTACACGGCGATGAATTCTGCCCGTGCCTATGTGTATGAGGTCGCTAAGGCCTGTGATCGTGGTGACGTGACCCGTCAGGATGCTGCGGCATGTTGTTTGTATGCGTCAGAGCAGGCGATGGTGCAGGCGCATCAGGCGGTGCAGGCGATGGGTGGTGCAGGCTATCTATCCGACAATCCGGTTGGCCGTATCTTCCGCGATGCTAAGTTGATGGAAATTGGAGCAGGCACCTCAGAAATCCGCCGTATGTTGATCGGTCGCGAGATGATGGGAGCGATGGCGTAACCCATGCCCAGCTCAGATCAGAATATGGCGGCGCAGTGTTTGACCCATCCGGCCGGGCAATTGGCGATTGTTGATCTGACTGGGCAAACTAGGCGTGACATTACCTATGGCGCATTGACTGAAATGGCCGATGGTTTGGCACGAGCTTTGATGGCGCGTGTGCAGGTAGGTGACCGTGTTGGTGTGTTGCTTAGCCAAAGCCCATGGTGTGCTGCCGCCCATATCGCGATCTGGAAAATTGGTGCAATATCAGTGCCTTTGTTTAAATTGTTCAAGTATGATGCCTTGCAATCGCGTGTTGGAGATGCGGGTATTGAGATCGTTCTGACGGATGATGAAGGCGCTGGATTGCTGGGCGATCTGGCCGAACCTTGGAGGGCAGATACCGCCGGGATCACGGGTGGTGTGGTTGAAATGACGGCGGTTGAAACGGATACCGCTGGCGTTCTGATCTACACCAGTGGCACCACGGGCAGCCCTAAGGGGGCGTTGCATGGGCATGGTGTCTTGGGCGGTCATTTGGCGGGTGTTTCCCTTAGCCATGACCATTTAGGCCAGCCAGGCGATTGTCTGTGGACCCCTGCAGATTGGGCGTGGATTGGCGGGTTGTTTGACGTTTTGATGCCGGGCTTGGCCTTGGGCGTTCCTGTGGTTGCGGCGCGGATGGAGAAGTTTGACGCCAAGGGTTGCGCTGCGATCATGTCTGCGGGTGCTGTGCGCAACGTGTTTTTTCCACCAACGGCGCTGCGCATGTTGCGCGCGTCTGATGCTGCGATTGCTGGATTACGTTCTGTCGCCTCAGGTGGGGAGCCTTTGGGCGCTGAGATGTTGGCATGGGGGCGTGAGGCCCTCGGCGTTCAGATCAACGAATTTTACGGACAGACCGAATGTAATATGACGGTGTCCTCTTGCGGCGCTGATTTCCCTGTGAGGGCGGGCTGTATTGGTAAGCCGGTTGCGGGGCATGATGTGCAGGTTGTGGATGCACAGGGGCAGGTGACGTCTGAGGAAGGCGATATCGCAGTGCGCCGTGGATCGCCGTCGATGATGTTAGAATACTGGAACCGACCTGAAGCGACGGCAGAGAAGTACAATGGTGATTGGATGCTGACGGGGGATCGCGGTATTTGGGAGGGCGACTATCTGCGTTTTGTGGGCCGTGAGGATGATGTAATCACCTCTGCCGGATATCGCATTGGGCCTGCCGAGATTGAGGACTGTTTGTTGACCCATCCCGATGTGGTGACGGTTGGGGTTGTGGGCAAGCCGGATGCGCTGCGCACTGAGATTGTGAAAGCTTATGTTGTGTTGCGGGATGGGGCGGATGAGGATGCGGGTAGGTTGCAGCTTTGGGTTAAGGATCGGTTGGCAAGTTATTCGTATCCAAGGGAAATTGGTTTTCTGGAGGCTTTGCCGATGACAGTAACGGGTAAGGTTATTCGTAAGGAATTGAAGGCGATGGCGATGAGGGAAGATAATGTTTGAGGTGAAGAAATGAAATTGAAGTCTAGTATTCTACCTTCTTCAGAGGCGTTCAAATCTAACCTCGCAGCGCATGAAACGGCTTTGTACCAAATCACCGAAGCCGCGCAAGCCGCTGCACTTGGTGGTGGTGAACGCTCTAGGGAGCGCCACCTTTCACGCGGTAAGATGCTCCCTCGGGAACGGGTGGCGAATTTGTTGGATGCGGGGTCTGCGTTTCTAGAGGTAGGCGCGACGGCGGCGCATGGTTTGTATGACGGTGCTGCTCCTTGTGCCGGTGTGATTGCAGGCATTGGGCAAGTTCAGGGCCATGAGGTCATGGTGATTTGCAATGATGCGACTGTGAAGGGTGGCACGTATTACCCGATGACGGTGAAAAAGCATCTGCGCGCGCAGGAGATTGCAGAGCAGAACCGCCTCCCTTGTATCTATCTTGTCGACAGTGGGGGCGCGAACCTACCCAATCAGGACGAGGTGTTTCCCGATCGTGACCACTTTGGCCGGATTTTCTATAACCAAGCACAGATGAGCGCCAAGGGCATTCCGCAGATCGCGGTTGTGATGGGATCATGCACGGCTGGGGGCGCTTATGTGCCTGCGATGTCTGATGTGACGATCATTGTGAAAGAGCAGGGCACGATTTTCTTGGCCGGTCCGCCGCTTGTGAAGGCTGCGACGGGCGAGATTGTGTCTGCTGAGGATTTGGGCGGCGGTGAAGTGCATACGCGCCTTTCTGGTGTTGCTGATTATTTGGCAGAGGATGACACGCATGCGCTGGCTTTGGCGCGCCGTGCGGTTAGGTCGCTGAACTGGGATGGCAGCGGGGTGAACCACGCCGTACGTGCATCAATGGCGGCGTCTTATGATGAACCGATTTATAATCCTGCTGAGCTGCTGGGCATTGTGCCAGCCGATACGCGCCAGCCTTATGACATTCGTGAAGTGATCATGCGTGTGGTGGATGGTTCGCGCTTTGATGAATTCAAGCCGCGCTTTGGCGAGACTTTGGTAACGGGTTTTGCCCACCTCAAGGGATGCCCCATCGGGATTATCGCCAACAATGGTGTGTTGTTTTCGGAAGCGGCGCAAAAAGGTGCGCATTTTGTTGAGCTGTGTTCGCAGCGTAAAATCCCGCTGGTGTTCTTGCAAAACATCACGGGCTTTATGGTGGGGCGTAAGTACGAGAACGAGGGCATTGCACGCCACGGTGCCAAGATGGTGACGGCTGTCGCGACGACCTCTGTTCCAAAGATTACGATGGTTGTCGGCGGTTCGTTTGGCGCTGGGAACTACGGCATGTCCGGACGGGCCTATTCGCCGCGTTTTATGTGGAGTTGGCCGAATTCACGTATTGGCGTGATGGGCGGTGCCCAAGCGGCCGGCGTTTTGGCGACGGTGAAGCGTGACGGGATTGAGCGAAAGGGTGGTGAATGGTCCGCTGAGGATGAGGCTGCGTTCAAACAACCCACGATTGATATGTTCGAGGAACAGTCACATCCTTTGTATGCTTCGGCGCGTTTGTGGGATGACGGGGTGATTGATCCGCGCAAAACCCGCGATGTATTGGCGCTAAGCCTGTCGGCGTCGTTGAATGCTGAGATAGAGGAGACACGGTTTGGCGTGTTCCGGATGTGATTGTATGTTTGAGGGCTCTGCCCTCGGCGCTGCGCGCCTCACCCGGAGTTTGTTTTGTAAGATGAACGGGTGCTGGGCATGGTGACTCTGGCTGCTGCGCGGGCAAAATATGAAGAGGCGTTTGCCTATCCTGTTGGTGACAGTGCGGCCTTGAATGCTGAGATATTGGCCTTGATGCGGTCTGGTGTGAAGACGGGCACTTGTGATGCTTGGGCTATCTATGTGGATGGAACAGAGGAATTGCCAGTTGTGGGTCGTGTGGACATTGCGCTGGATTGGGAAGGGCGGCCAGCCCTGGCAACGCGTACACTGGCTGTTGAGCGGATCGCTTTTGATAAGATGGATGAGGTGCGTGTTGCACAGCAAGGCGAGTTTCGTGATTTGGCCCATTGGCGTTTGGGCTATGAAGCGTATTTGACCCGAGCGGGTCGTTTTGCGCCAGATGTCGATATGATGTTTGAGCGCTTTGAAATTGTAGAGGACTTTGGACAATGACAGATTTTCAAATGGGGCCTTTGACCCTGAGTGTGAAAAGCTATGCTGACGATGTGTCAGAGGACTTTTACGAGGCCAACTGGTTGGTTTTGGATGTGAAGTGTCCCACGGATGACGGGGATGTCGCGTTTCAATCGCCGTGCCTTATGACCACGGACATTTTTGATTTCATGGACGAGATCAATGATCTGCTCGCGGGGCAGGGTCGTCAGGCCTATTTGGTGAGCCTTGAGCCGCAGGTGGATGTGCGCATTGCACGTGGGGATGGACCGGATGTGTTTACATTGGATGTGGAATTGACCCCCAACGCGGATGATGACGAGGACATTTATGATGTCGCGGCCATTGTTTCGCGTGCCGAAGTTGAGGAAATGGCAAAACAAGCGGCTGCTTTGG
>DLQI01000033.1 GCA_002478745.1 Rhodobacteraceae bacterium UBA7436
GTTTCGTACTCAACGTGAGCAGTAGAGATGGTGATACCACGTGCTTTTTCTTCTGGCGCGCCATCAATTTGGTCATACGCTTGGAAGTCACCAAAATATTTAGTGATCGCAGCAGTCAATGTAGTCTTACCGTGGTCAACGTGGCCAATTGTGCCAATGTTAACGTGCGGTTTATTACGTTCGAACTTTTCCTTAGCCATGATGGCCTCCTAATCATTTGGATGGCAAAGCAATCTTTGCCCTACATTTGGTGGGTAGGGCGGGGTAAATCCCCGCCATCCCGTTTATGCGTATTTCGCTTGGATCTCGTCAGAGATGTTCTGCGGAACTGGTTCGTAGTGGCCGAACTGCATCGTAAAGTTTGCACGGCCAGAAGACATCGAACGCAACGTGTTGATGTAACCGAACATGTTAGCCAAAGGCACTTGAGCGTCGATAGCGATCGCGTTGCCGCGTGTATCTTGACCCAGAACCTGACCACGACGTGAAGTCAGATCGCCGATGATGCCGCCTGTGTAATCTTCAGGCGTGATAACTTCGACTTTCATGATTGGCTCAAGCAACTTAGCGCCAGCTTTACGCATACCTTCACGCATACACATACGTGCAGCGATTTCGAATGCGAGGATCGACGAGTCAACATCGTGGTACTTGCCCTCAAGCAATTGCACTTTGAAGTCGATCACTGGGAAGCCAGCCAATGGACCGCTGTCCATAACTGATTTGATGCCTTTTTCGACGCCAGGGATGTATTCTTTTGGAACAGAACCACCAACGACTTTGGACTCAAACGAATAACCTTCACCAGGTACTGTCGGAGAGATCAGCAATTTAACTTCGCCGAACTGACCAGAACCACCGGACTGTTTCTTGTGAGTGTATGAGTGCTCGACTTCGTGGCCGATGGTCTCACGGTATGCCACTTGTGGCGCACCAATGTTCGCTTCGACTTTAAATTCGCGACGCATACGGTCAACAAGGATGTCCAAGTGAAGTTCGCCCATGCCACGCATAATGGTCTGACCAGATTCAAAGTCAGTTTCCACGCGGAATGAAGGATCCTCAGCAGCCAAACGCGCCAAAGCGATACCCATTTTTTCTTGGTCAGCCTTAGTTTTAGGCTCAACAGCGATCTCGATCACCGGATCAGGGAACGTCATTGTTTCAAGAACAACAGGATCGGATGTCGCGCAAAGCGTGTCACCAGTTGTCGTATCTTTAAGACCACCAAGAGCGATAATGTCACCAGAGAATGCTTCTGTGATTTCATCACGGTCGTTGGAGTGCATGATCATCATGCGGCCAACGCGCTCTTTTTTGCCTTTAGTTGAGTTCAGGAATGTATCGCCCTTCTCTAGTTTCCCAGAGTAGATGCGTGTGAATGTCAGCGAGCCAACAAACGGGTCATTCCAGATTTTGAACGCCAAAGCAGAGAACGCCATGTCATCATCCGCACGGCGCGGGATGTCACGAGTTTCTGTCTCATCGCCAGGCTTAAAGCCCATGTAGTCAACCACGTCGAGCGGGCTCGGCAAGTAGTCAACAACCGCGTTGAGCAGTGGCTGAACGCCTTTGTTTTTGAACGCAGAACCACCTAGGACAGGCACGAATGCCATAGCCAAAGTACCCTTACGCAACAAAGCGCGAAGCTCTTTAACTTCAGGCTCGACGCCTTCCATCAGGTAAGCTTCCATCGCGTCGTCGTCTTGCTCAACAGCCGCTTCGATCATCTTACCGCGCCATTCATCAGCCATCTCTTTTAAGCTGTCACGAATAGGAGCTTTGACCCAAGACGCGCCAAGATCTTCACCTTCCCACAACCACTCTTCCATGGTTACGAGATCAAGAAGACCTTCTAGCTCTGTCTCAGCACCGATCGGAATACCAACTGGAATTGCTTTTGCACCAGTACGGTCTTCGATCATGTGAACACAGTTAAAGAAGTCCGCACCGATTTTGTCCATTTTGTTGACAAAAACCATACGTGGAACTTTGTAGCGGTCAGCCTGACGCCAGACAGTTTCAGTCTGCGGCTCAACACCAGCGTTGGCGTCAAGAACACAAACCGCGCCATCGAGAACAGCCAAGGAACGCTCAACTTCAATTGTGAAGTCAACGTGGCCTGGTGTGTCGATGATGTTCATGCGGTGCTTTGCAGAGTCAGGCGTTGTGCCGTCTTCTGTACGCTCCCAGAACGTGGTTGTCGCAGCAGACGTAATAGTAATTCCGCGCTCTTGCTCCTGCTCCATGTGGTCCATGGTTGCAGCGCCATCGTGAACTTCGCCGATGTTATGCTCTTTGCCTGTATAGAACAAAATGCGTTCTGAACAGGTGGTCTTACCCGCATCAATGTGTGCCATGATGCCAAAGTTGCGGTAAAGGTCGAGTGGATATTCGCGTGCCATATTGGTGCGCTCCTCTTACCAGCGGTAGTGGCTGAAAGCTTTGTTAGCTTCGGCCATTTTGTGAGTGTCTTCGCGTTTCTTAACGGCAGTACCACGGGACTGGACAGCGTCCATAAGCTCGCCTGCAAGACGCTCTTCCATGGTGTTTTCGTTGCGTGAACGCGCAGCTTTGATCAACCAACGGATCGCAAGAGCCTGACGACGTTCTGGACGAACCTCAACTGGAACCTGGTACGTTGCACCACCGACGCGGCGTGAGCGCACTTCGACGGAAGGTTGAATGTTTTCAAGAGCTTCGTGGAACACTTCAAGTGGTACACGTTTGATCTTGGTTTCAACCCGATCCATCGCATTGTATACGATACGTTCGGCGGTAGATTTCTTACCATCGACCATCAGGTTGTTCATGAACTTAGACAAAATCAAATCACCAAACTTAGCGTCCGGTAGGATTTTGCGTTTTTCAGCGGCGTGACGACGTGACATCTGCTGATCTCCTTATTTAGGACGCTTGGCGCCGTATTTCGAACGACGTTGTTTACGATCTTTTACGCCTTGCGTATCGAGAACACCGCGCAGAATGTGGTAACGCACACCCGGAAGGTCTTTTACACGACCGCCGCGGATCAGAACCACAGAGTGCTCCTGAAGGTTGTGGCTCTCACCTGGAATGTAGGAGATGACCTCGAAACCGTTCGTTAGGCGCACTTTGGCAACCTTACGCATCGCGGAGTTCGGTTTCTTAGGTGTTGTTGTGTAAACGCGCGTACATACGCCACGTTTTTGCGGACATGCTTCCAAGTGCTGGGACTTAGAAGTTTTACGCTTTGGCTGCCGTGGTTTACGGATCAGCTGTTGGATCGTTGGCATTGGCGGTTATTCCCCGTTTAGCTCACATCTTATACAAAGGCAGATGCCCCTGCGGCTCAAATTCGCATGACTAACCCTCTTGCAAAGCAAAAAGACCGCGACGTCCCCGTACCGAGGTGAACGTTGCGGTGGGTTTTCAGAGGAACGGTCCAGCATTAGGACGGATCTTGACCACTTCAGACATGATTTCGGATATGGTGGGTTCCCCCACACTCCGAGATAGTGGGGCTATATGGGGAGTCGCATGGTGTGTCAACAGCCATGAAAACTATAGCAGGTTTGGATAAGCTGAAAGTATCCCCTGCTAAGCTATGACGTGCTGTGCGGAAAGAGGTTGGAAGTTGTAAGAAGACGTTCAGTTGAGAGCTATCAATCGCAGATTTAAAAAACTATAAATGGGAAATGCTTGCTCCGACTGAGAAATTTTTGAACTGGTAGCCAAGTCCCGTATAATCTTTTGCAAAATCACCGGTGCCCGATAGTTCAACACTCTGGGCGCTACGGCTTCCGCCACCGCGGCTACCAAACAAAAATCCGCCTGTCACAATCATTCGAGCCGATATATTGCACTGTGCGTGGAAGAGGCCGCCAAACGCCATGAACCCACCACAGCCGCCCTGTTAAACTAACGCATAACTGGTAAGCCCAAACGACAGCCAATTATTGACAGGTGCCATCCAGTGATACCCCAACAAATCCAAGGTTTCATTCCCATCGGTCTTTAGAACCTGATAGTCGAACATCAACGTACTCGCACTCTCACCAAGTTGAACTTCCGATGCCGCGGCGACTAGAGCCGTCTTAGCAAACGCGGACTGGGCTGCGCTGATGCAAGGCGTCAATGCCAGCGCTCATTTTGAGATGAAATTCGACTGTTAAATAGTGTTCACTGTATGCTCGGATTTCAAACACTTTGGTCCTGCTTTATCAACAGGTCCGCATTTTGCTTTTTCTGTAGATAGCACGCAATCAAATTTTTTGGATAGAAAACGTAATCCTTACGAACACTTCCACTTTTTGGTGATCCAAAAGAAACTCCCTGTCGCCCGATGCCAGAACTATCGTTGTTTTACTGTTCGCTCGCGATAAAGCGTGAAGAGCCCTGTGGCTACTACGATCCCGGCACCCAACAGTGTTAAGGGTGCTGGCCAGTCCCCAAAGACCAGCCAACCCAAGACCAATGCCCAAACTAGCCCTGTATATCGAAACGGTGCGATGAACGAAATTTCGCCAACCCGCATCACGCGGACGCTGAAGTAGTAGCCGCCAAAAATACAGATGGATGATCCTATGACCATCAACGCATGTATCCCACTGATGGCGACCCATGGGGTTGCGATGGATGCGACACCTGAGAATGTCATCACCGTGACTGACGCCGCCAAGGTGACGGTCATAGAGGGCACATCATCCGAGAGCCGGCGCGTGACAAGGTCGCGGATGGTGACGCCAAGGACCGCCAACAATGCGTAAATCCCATAAATGTTGAAGCCTTCAGCACCGGGACGGACGATCAGAAGCATACCGATGAACCCGATCAAGATCGCGCACATTCGCCGCCAGCCCACTTTTTCGCGAAACAACAATGCACCACCTAATGTGACTGTCAAAGGCAGTGCTTGCAGCGTTGCCGTGACATTGGCCAGCGGCATGTTGAACAGGGCGGTGATAAAGAAATAGGCCGTCGCCATTTCACTGGCGCTGCGCAAACCGATCAAGCCCCAGTCGCGGCGCGAGATGTTAAAGTGCATTGCCTTCAGCCAGCGCGCGAGCAGAATGATCAGGATGGTGGTCAGAATACCGCGAAGGAAAAGAAGCTGGAATAACGGAATCGCGCCATTCGTCACCTTCATAAAGGTATCGTTCAACGTGAAGCACGCCATTGACGCCATCATGAACAGCGCTCCGATGTGATTGGCGCTCATTCCATGACGTCTTTAAGCATCTCGGTACTAACCCCAAAATGTTTAAGCAGCGTGCGTTCAATCCGCTCGGGTTCCATCTTGCCGACGTGCCCTGTGGTTGCCGCACCCGAGTCATTATCCTGATGTACCGTGCGAATGAACATTGGCTTGTTGATTTCGGTATAGCAGTTAAAGTGTTGACCCGCCGCGCGGTGATTGCGGCGAAACACGTTCTGACGACTGCCAGCTGGAGCTACCAGCGCCATCCCTACGCCAAGCGGCGTCTTTTCAAAACACTCTGTTATCATTTTCTCTGGGTTAGACAGATCAAAATAGAAGCCACGATTAAACGCAATCGCAAGCGGGTCTTGAAGGTTGCGCAGTGGCAATATGGTTTGCGCCACTTCGCGAAGGCGTCCCACGGTATCGGCGTGCATCGCGTCATCATCATCCAAACGGAAGGTCACCGTAAATTCGGACCCTGCGACATCTGGCATTTGTTTAAAGGCGCAAACGGTGGCTGTGTAATGTTCAAGTGGCGGCAACGTGATCAGCTTGGCGTTTGGGAACCCGTCCAGCATTTCAACCAGTCGCTCGCGTGCATATTCGGGAAGGCTGTCCCCGACTAAGATACCCACCTGGAAGCCTGTATCTCGTTGCATCGCTAGCGAGCGCAGGCATAGCATTTCAAACAGTGTAAATCGACGTTCAAGGCGTTCGGGATCATAGAGCACGTTGTGCACATGCTCTGCCCCGCTCTTGGAAAGGTTAAAGCCACTTTCGGATGGGTAGGAAAACCGAACCAATCCTTTGATCGTTATTGCAGACATGTTTTCAACTGGCTTTCAGGTAATGCGCATGTTCAGGCTACACGCTGTCTTACCAATAAAAAAGCCCCCGTGCATCACTGCACAGGGGCCAATTCAATTTCTTAGATCGCAGCGATTAATCGCGGTTCTCGTCGTCGCTTGGCATGCTCGCAAAGACATCGCCACCAACCACATCATTTGACGGAGCAGGAGCTGCAAGCGCAGCGGCTGCTTCGGCTTCGATGCGGCGGGCTTCGACCACTACATTGTCACGATCAGTTGCAATCGTACGCATCTGTTGCGTAGCGCCACCTGTACCAGCTGGGATCAGGCGACCCACGATAACGTTCTCTTTAAGACCAACAAGTTTGTCGCGCTTGCCCTGTACCGAAGCCTCGGTAAGAACGCGTGTTGTCTCTTGGAAAGACGCCGCTGAGATGAACGAGCGGGTTTGCAAGGACGCTTTGGTGATGCCCAACAGGATCGGTTCGCCTTT
This sequence comes from Rhodobacteraceae bacterium UBA7436, assembly GCA_002478745.1. Lineage (GTDB taxonomy): Bacteria > Pseudomonadota > Alphaproteobacteria > Rhodobacterales > Rhodobacteraceae > Ascidiaceihabitans. The sequence goes on from DLQI01000033.1 coordinate 6,485, forward strand.
GGCTTCGCGACCTTTCTTGGACACAGCCTTAGCATTGGCTGCAAGGAACTCTTGCTTATCCACATGTTCGCCTTTGAGCATTGTAGTATCGCCAGATTCCTGGACTTCCCACTTTTGCAACATTTGACGCACGATGACTTCGATGTGTTTATCGTTAATTTTCACACCTTGTAGACGATAAACGTCTTGGACTTCGTCGATCATGTAGTTCGCAAGCGCTTCGACGCCCATTACCGCAAGAATATCGTGCGGAGCAGGGTTACCGTCCATGATGTACTCACCCTTCTTGATAAAGTCACCTTCCGCTACCGGAATGTGCTTACCTTTAGGCACCATGTATTCCACTTTGTAATCTGGGTCTTCAGCAGACTCGATCGCAATGCGGCGCTTGTTTTTGTAGTCTTTGCCGTAGCGTACATAGCCGTCGATTTCGGCGATGATGGCGTGGTCTTTTGGACGACGTGCTTCGAACAATTCCGCAACCCGTGGCAAACCACCGGTAATGTCCTTGGTCTTGGAACCCTCACGCGGGATACGCGCAACGATTTCACCAGCAACAACTTCTTGACCGTCTTCGATCGAGAGAACCGCATCCACAGACATCGGGTAGGTCACAGGGTTGCCCGCATCATTGCGCACTGGCTCGCCGTCTTTGTCGACCAAGATGATCTCTGGTTTCAGTTCGTTGCCTTTAGCAGCAGAGCGCCAGTCGATAACGATCTTCTGGGTCATGCCTGTCGCTTCATCGGTTTCGTCACGGATTGCGATACCGCTGACAAGGTCAACGAATTTCGCTGTACCGGATTTCTCCGCGATCATTGGCAATGTGTATGGATCCCATTCGAACATTTTGTCGCCAGCAGCCACCTCTTGGCCATCAGTTACAAACAGTTTGGTACCATAGCTGATCTTGTGGCTTGCACGTTCGTTGCCATTCTCATCCATGATCGCAATCTTCATGCTGCGACCCATGACCATGATGTCGCCCTGGGCGTTGGTCAATGTCTGAGCATTTTCAAACTGAATCTTACCAGCTTGTGAAGCCTCGAGGAATGACTGTTGGCCACCCTGAGCAACGCCACCAATGTGGAAGGTACGCATTGTTAGCTGTGTACCTGGCTCACCAATGGATTGTGCAGCGATGATGCCGACCGCTTCGCCTGTGTTAACGCGGGTACCACGTGCTAGGTCGCGACCGTAGCAAGTTGCACATACGCCTTCTTCGGCTTCACATGTCAGCGGGCTACGGATACGTGCAGACGCTACTTTGTAAACATCGATATCGTCCGCCATGTGCTCGTCAATCAACGTGCCATTTGCGATCAATACTTCGTCTGTACCTGGCTTGAGGATATCTTCGGCCACAACGCGGCCCAGAAGACGATCAGCCAAGCTAGAAACAACTTCACCATCGTTCACAGCAGGTTCTGCAGTGATCGAGTTTTCGGTGCCACAATCGATCATGCGAATGATGCAATCCTGAGCAACGTCAACCAAACGACGGGTTAGGTAACCCGAGTTCGCAGTTTTCAAAGCCGTATCTGACAGACCCTTACGAGCCCCGTGGGTAGAGTTAAAGTACTCTAGAACCGACAGACCTTCTTTAAAGTTCGAGATAATCGGTGTCTCGATGATGTCGCCGTTCGGTTTCGCCATCAAGCCACGCATGCCGCCCAGCTGTTTCATCTGCGTAACAGAACCACGCGCACCGGAGTGAGCCATCATGTAGACAGAGTTTGGTTCATTTTCAGAACCATTTTCAGCGAAAGTGGTGTCAGAAATGGCACCCATCATCGCGTCAGTAACTTTGTCATTACACTTCGACCATGCGTCGACAACTTTGTTGTACTTTTCGCCCTGAGTGATCAGGCCGTCCATGTATTGCTGTTCAAAGTCTTTGACGAGGTCACGTGTCTCATCAACCAATGGCCATTTGCTATCAGGGATAAGCATGTCGTCTTTACCAAACGAGATGCCAGCCTTGAACGCTTCGCGGAAACCAAGGGTCATGATGTGGTCACAGAAGATAACCGACTCTTTTTGACCGCAATAACGATAGACCGTATCGATGACCTGCTGAACTTCCTTCTTACGTAGAAGACGGTTCACCAATTCAAACGGTGCTTTTGCGTTAAGGGGCAACAAAGCTCCCAAACGGATACGACCAGGTGTCGTATCAAAGCGTGCCAGGACTTCATTACCTTCAGCATCAATCTGTGGAAGACGCGCTTTTACTTTGGCGTGCAAGTGAACTTCACCTGAATCCAATGCGTGCTGCACTTCGTCGATTGAGGAGAAGACCATGCCTTCACCCGTCATGCCATCACGTTCCAAGGTCGTGTAGTAGATCCCCAAAATCATGTCCTGTGATGGAACAATGATCGGTGCACCGTTCGCAGGTGACAGAACGTTGTTCGTAGACATCATCAAAACACGTGCTTCAAGCTGTGCTTCCAAAGACAACGGTACGTGGACCGCCATTTGGTCACCGTCGAAGTCAGCGTTAAACGCAGAACAAACGAGA
>DLQI01000159.1 GCA_002478745.1 Rhodobacteraceae bacterium UBA7436
TAATTGGATTTTTTAGTGAAGTGGTGGTGTTGTTGGGCATACGAGGTAATGTATTGGTTGTGCTAATCTTTGCGGATAATAAACTAGAGGCAATCATTGGGACGTCAAGTTTGTCTGACAATGCCATTAGCAGGCTACAAAAACCATCATGCTATCAAACGTAAATCCCTCGTCTCGCGGTGTCTTGCAGCGATTTAAAGATCTCAAAACGTGTATTGTGGATCTCAGTCATTGCCCCCACCGCAGGGGTAAAACGATCTGAGAACCTTGTCATCTGCACCATTGCTGCCGAAATGTTGGAGAAGGCTTCACCGGCAACTGCGCCAAGGATCGCAGCTCCAAGCAAAACGGGTTCTTCCGATGCTGATGCTGCCACTTCAACCCCTGTTGCATCTGCCAAAAGCTGGCGGATCAGAGGGCTACGACCCGCACCGCCACTGATCACAATGCGCTGTATTGGGGCGCCAGCGGTGCTTTGCGCCTCGATGATCTGACGCAGACCATATCCAATACCACATAGCCCTGCGATATAGATTGAGATCAGGCTCTCGAGCCCTTGATCCATTCCTAAGCCAGATATTACGGCCCGTGTGTGGGGATCGGCAAAAGGTGCGCGATTTCCGAGGAATTCGGGCACGACATGAACGCCTTTGGCCAAGTCGACCGGAGTGGCCCCATCGCTCAACCGACATTCCGCTTCTATCATTAAAAACTCGGGCAATGAAATCGATGCTAGGGCTGCGGACTCTTTTGCTGTCTCAGCGTAGGGATGCAAAGCGAGCAAAGCATCGATCGCAGCGCCAGCAGCAGATTGACCACCTTCATTCAGCCAAAGTCCTGGCACCATTGCGGAGTAATATGGCCCCCATACACCAGGAACAAACACGGGCTTTGAGGTCGAAGTCATGGTACAAGAGGACGTCCCAAACACGTAGGCTAGGTTTGCCTCTGCTCCTCCACCACCTTCTGCGCCAATTGACCCAACGCCGCCAGCATGCGCATCAATAAGACCTGCCGCAACAGGTATACCGGCCACGAGACCGAGGTCTGCTGCTGCTTCCGCAGTCAATCCGGATCCAAGAGCTTTCCCTGCAGGCACCACTGTCGTACCAATTTTTGAGAAATCATCAACAATCAACTCATTCAAACCAACCTGTTCAAAATAGGACGCGTCCCATGCGTTTTCATGGGCGAGAAACGTCCATTTACAGGTCACGGTGCAAACGGAGCGCGATAGATCGCCCGTCGCGCGCCATGTAAGAAAATCAGTCAGATCCATGAACTGCCACGCGGCGCCATACACCTCAGGGCTGTTTTCCTTGAGCCAGAGTAGCTTTGGCGTTTCCATCTCAGGCGAAATACGTCCGCCAACATAATCCAGAACGCGATGCCCAGTTTTATTGATGCGGTTCGCCTGATCAATCGCGCGATGATCCATCCAGACGATGATATTGCGACTTGGATCATTCGTGTGCCCGACCGGTAACGGAGCACCGTTTTCTCCCAGTACCACGAGGGAACATGTTGCATCAAAGCCAACACCTGCGATTTGATCACCAGATAGACCTGATGCTTTAATAGCGCCCATGGTTGCCGCGGATACAGCGTCCCAAATCTCGGAACTCGACTGCTCTACGACATTCGGGGCATCACGATAAAGCTCAATTGCACATTTGTCTGTTCCAAAAAGCTTGCCGTGCCGATCAAATATGCCAGCCCGTGCGCTGCCAGTGCCCACATCTATTCCGAGGAAATAAGCGGCTTTATCTGGTGATCTGATCATCGTTCCATCCTTCTCTCAGAACTTACAAATCGACACTATTCGGCAGGATCACCATGTCACGGATAACCACGCCGCGTGGACGCGTCAACATGAACAGAACCGCCTCGGCAACTTCACGAGGTTGCATGAGCGATCCATTGGCCAGAGCCTCCTCCATTTTCTCTTTGGGCCAATCATCTAGCAAAGCTGTGACAACTGGCCCTGGGAGAACTGCGCCCATCCGTATGCCATATTGGGATACCTGACGGCGGGTTGAATGGAGAAAAGCCTGAACCGCAAATTTGGATGCTGTATAAATTGGTTCCCAAACGACAGGGACAACACCCGCAACAGAACTGGTAAAGATGACATCACCAGACTTCCGCTCAATCATCGCAGGAAGAACGGTTTGAACACTACGGAACGCCGCATTGATATTGAGGTTCAACATACGGTCCCAAACATCTGGATCACCCTCGGCCGCAGCGCCACCGACATAGGCGCCCGCATTGGCGTGGAAGATATCCAATGGACCAACCAACGCCTCAATCCTAGGCAGCATCGACGAAACCTGCGGTCCATCCAACAGATCTATGACCAGCGGATGAGCATTCTCTCCTAACTCATCGCAGAGTTGGTTCAAACGATCCTCGACGCGGTCGATCAACACTACCTTTGCCCCTTCTTCGAGAAGGATACGCGTACATTCTAGGCCAATGCCCGACGCCGCACCCGTGATGGCAGCGGTTTTTCCAATCAATTTTTGCGACATATCAAAACCTTTCTAGATCAGGCGCGGCCATGGCTCGCGCGAGAGCGACGAGCGAGGGAGTCAACGATCACAGCAATGGCCAGAACGGCACCAGTGATCATGTAGCGGAGCGAGGAGCTGAGGTTCAGCAAGGTCAGACCGTTCGAAATTGCCATAATCACAATCACACCGAGCAAAGCAGACCAGGCCGAACCCCGGCCACCAAAGAGGGAGGTTCCACCAATCACAGCCGCAGCGATCGCGTTGAGGTTTACGTCACCTGTCCCCGCCTGTTGACTAGCGGATGCAAGACGCGCAGCGGCAAAAACACCACCCAGTGAAGCCAGAACCGAACACACAACGAAGGCAGACATTCGGATACGGAACACGTTGATACCGGACCGACGGGCAGCTTCGGCGTTGCCACCCACTGCAAACATGGAGCGACCCCATTTCGTGCGTGTCAGCCCGTAATTCAGGACGACGACCAGCAGCACAAAGGCACCAAACATCCAAGGTACACCACGCCCGAGCTCGAGATAATAGACAGAAAACACGAGGCCAATTGTTAAGAGCGCAGCTTTTGCAAACGCGACACTTAGGCTTTCAGCACTCAGGCTGGCAGCGGTCCGTTTGTTATTTGTTTGTACGGCCCCTACGACGATCAAAATACCGGGCAAAAGTGTAACCAAATAGGACAGAACTGCAGGCATGATCAAAATCTGACCGAATCGAACAAGTGGTGAGGTGAACGGCAAATTAATCGATCCAGTCGGCCCAAGGATATAGAGTTGCATACCCAACAACGCGAGCAAACCAGCAAGCGTTGCAACAAAACTTGGCATTTCGAATTTGTTGCGCAAGAATCCGTAGATAAACCCAATAAGCGCACCATTCACGAGAACAGCAAGGATCGCGAAGGCAAGAGGTACGCCGCTTTTTACCCAAAGCACACCGATGATGGCCGAGGAAAGTCCGCTCATTGACCCGATCGATAGGTCAATTTCGCCTAACAGTAGAACGCAAACCACGCCCAAGGCGATCAGGCCGACTGCAGCCGCATCAAACAAGAGGTTCACAAGGTTATTCGGCGCGAGGAACACTGGGTTCAATGTTGTGAAAACTGCTGAGATCAGCAGAAGGCCGATGATCACAGGCAACATACCTAAGTCACCAGATCGCACCTGATCCGCAAATTTCTTTACCGCCCCAGAAAGGCCAGCGTCATGACGGACACGCGTATCAGCGCGATCAAGTTTCGGGGTCATTTGATTTGTTTCGTTTGTCATTGGACCGCCTCCGAGTCCTGCTGTTTGCGGGCCGCGCGACGAGTGACAGAGTTTTCGCTCGCTCCGGTAATCGCGGCGACGAGGTCTTGATGCGATGTTTCGGCAGTGAATACGCCGTTATTTTTACCCAACCGCAGGACCACGATCCGGTCGGCGACAGCGCGCACGTCTTCCATGTTGTGAGAAATCAGGATGACACCATGCCCACGATCCCGCACACGTTCGATCAGATTGAGAACCTCAGCCGATTGCGCAACACCCAATGCAGCGGTCGGCTCGTCCAGCATGATTATATGCGGGTCCAACAAAAGAGAACGGGCAATAGCTACTGTTTGGCGTTGGCCACCAGATAGAGATGCAATCGGCTCACGAACAGATGGGATACGCGCGGCAAGTTCTTGAAGCAACGTCCAAGCACGGACTTCCATTTGGACTTCGTCCATGCGCCACGGGTTTATCTCGTGGCCGAGAAAAAGATTGGCAACAACGTCGAGGTTTTCACAAAGAGCCAGATCTTGGAAAACCGTCGCTATCCCCATTTCGAGCGCCTTTTTGGGCGTATCAAGCGAAACAGGTTTGCCGAGATATTCGATAGAGCCACAGGTGGGCTGATGCACACCCGCGAGCACTTTGACTAGGGTAGACTTGCCCGCACCGTTATCACCAACCAGTGCAACCACCTCGCCTGCATGGACATCAAGTTCGATATCCTCTAGCGCAGTCACTGCCCCGAATTGTTTGCCGACGCCGCGCAAACGCAGGATAAGATTCCCTTTTGAGGGGGGTGTTGATTGGGTTGTCACGTGGGTGCCCTCCATCCCTAGGTCATCGTGTAACGGCGCAAGCAAGCCCGCGCCGTGATGTTCTAATTTTTACTTAATACCAAGCTCTGCGCAGGCCGCCGCGTATTCTGCAGTGCAAACATCAGAAGCCGCGGTGATGCCCGAATCAAAGACGATTTCTTTGATGTTCTCTTGAGTCACGACTGCGGGAACGAACAATTCAGACGGAGTGTTGTAGAGCGTGCTCGTCGCTTCAGGTGTTTCACCGTTCAGCAGTTGCATTGTAACTTTAGCCGCAGCCGCAGCAACGATTTCCGAAGGTTTGGAGATCGTATTGTACTGATCGCCCGCGATGATCAACTGAAGCGCCGCGATTGTCGCGTCGTTGCCTGTTACAGGTGGAAGTGGATCAGCACCAGCAGCTTTTAGTGCAGCAATTGCGCCGCCGCCTGTGCCGTCGTTTGCAGCAACGATGCCAGTGATTTCAGCGCCAAAGCGAGTGATCTGACCTGCGGCCCACTCTTGTGCTTTCGGCGGAGCCCAATCAGGTGTGTCGAATTCCGACAGGGTCACATAAGGCGATGCGTCAAGTGCACGATCGATACCGTCGCGGATCAGGCCAGCTGCCGCATCAGTCGGGGAGCCATTGATCTGCAGAACGCCTGCGCCTTCAGGAACGCCAGTGGCTTGAAGGTGTTCAACCAAAGACTGCGCGATTGCGTAACCAATTCCTTCGTTATCGAACGAGACATAAAAGTCAGCAGGCGAGTCAGGAATTGGACGATCATAAGCAATTACTTTGACGCCCTGTGCATGCGCAATTTCAACCATCGCAGCAGCGGCGGCAGAGTCGACTGGGTCAAGGACAATCACGCTTGCACCTTGGGTGATCACAGAGTTGAACTGCTGCTGTTGCAACGCAACATCGGCATTGCCGTTCTGGTAGATCAGGTTGCAATCAGCACATAGATCAGCCATTGCAGATTCAAAACCTGGCCAATCATGCTCTTCATAACGCGTGGATGCTTGGTCTGGCATCAAGAACGCAACGGTTTCCGCCGTTGCAGTGGTAGCGAACATGGCTGCAACAAGCGCAGAAGCCATGGAAAGCGAAGTCGTTTTAGTCATGTGTATCTCCTTCGAATTAGACTAGCGCGTTCAGTCAGAAGGGCATCTTCTTGCTGTTGACCTTAGCTGCTATTTCTAGCCAGCACGATCAAAAGATCAAGTCATCCTCCCTAACCTAATTGCACAACCGATATAGCACCTTGCTCAATCGATGGTGCAAGCAATACTCAATCAATTAAGGTTTGTCAATTGCAAAGAAATCTGTTTATTATTGCAACGCGCGATGAACGGTTAATTACATGGATAATGATAACAAAAAAAAGACGATCTATGATCTGGCTGTACTGGTTGAGGCATCACCGAGCGCCGTTAGTTCGGTCCTCAACGGAACGTGGGAAAAGCGTCGAATCAGTAAAAAACTTGCCGAGAAAGTATTGAAGATCGCCGATGAACAGGGCTATCGCTTGAACACTCAAGCCAGTCTATTGAGGCGTGATAAATCTAATATCATCGGTATGATCGTTCCAAAATACGACAACCGATATTTCGGTGAAATTGCCGAACAGTTTGAAGCGATGGCCCGCGCGAAAGGCATGTTCCCTGTTGTCACTTGCACTCAGCGTGACCCCGATTTGGAATTCGAAGCCGCCAAAGAGTTGGTTGGCTATCAGGTCGAATGTCTAATCTCTACAGGTGCGACTGATTCCGACCGCATCACAGCCTATTGCAAGGCTGCTGGCGTCCAAGTCCTAAACCTCGATCTTCCGGGCAAAGACGCGCCTTCGGTCATTTCAGACAACTACACGGGCGCAAGAGATCTAACGAACCTCATATTTCGCAGATGCCAATCTGATCTCGGTTGGTCAGGACCACTTCGGTTCGTCGGTGGCCGCCTTTCTGATCACAATACCGCCGCCCGCCTCAAAGGTTTTATGGATGCGCATAAGGAACGCGGTCTCGCGGTCCCATCTGAAAACATTCAAGCCTCAGGCTATTCAGCAGACGCAGCATGGAACAGCCTAAGGGACTTTTATCCTGACGGACCAACAGGAGTTTTTGTGAACTCGACTATCTCGCTCGAGGGAGTGGTGCGCTGGCATAGCCAATTGGCCGATGCTACAGGCAGCATCCGCTTTGGCTGCTTTGATCGAGATCCATTTGGAAAGTTTCTTCCCGGCAACGTGGGGATGGTCGAACAAAATGTCCCCAAAATGCTCGAGACTCTATTCAAAATGGTAGGCCAGTCTAAGCTGGTGCAGGACGTCATCCTGATCCCCTGCAAGCTGGAAGAATTCTGAAGTTCCCAAGGTGACTGCTGCAGCTGGCATATTTGGTGGATCATTCTATTGGTGTTCTCAGGCATGCTAGATAAGGCATGGACGCG
>DLQI01000055.1 GCA_002478745.1 Rhodobacteraceae bacterium UBA7436
TGCCTCGATCACCGTGTAGCACCCTGCAACACACAGGCCTGACGCAATGCGCATAGCTGCCCATGCGTAGGCGTCGATGACCAACATATGAGCAAGCAATCCTATCGCGCCGGTGGCTGTGAATGCGGCAAAGGCACGTGAATGTCCAACGCTGCCCATCAAACGCGGCGCCCACCAGCACCCGATGAAGAAGCCGACGAAATGTGATGATCCTAACAGGCCGATTTGTTGGGTTGTGAATTCAAGTTGAATACCAGACAGCGCATCGAGCGGCCCAACACCACCGGAACTGAGCTGCAAAAGCAGCACAGACAAAAATAAAGCGGCAAAGGAAATCAACAGACGCATAATGGGTCTATCCTTCATGAGGTTACGGCAAGCTTCGCAGATATAAGCGACGGGGTGTAGTCGCATTTTACCTTTGATGATTTTCGGTTTTCGCTTGCGGTGGATTTGGCGGGCGCTAACCTGAGAAAAACGCGTTTCAAAGGATATCATGATGAAGATGAACCGTCTTGGGCGAACAGATATTGAAGTTTCCGAATTGTGCTTAGGGTCGATGACCTGGGGCACGCAAAACACCACCCAAGAAGGTCATGATCAAATTGATCGTGCGCTAGAGGCTGGGATCAACTTTATTGATACCGCTGAAATGTATCCCGTGAACCCGCTGCGTGCTGAAACCCAAGGGCGCACTGAAGAGGTTATTGGGGATTGGTTCGAACGTGATGACCGGCGTAAAGACGTTATTCTTGCGACGAAGCACTCTGGGGCTGGCGTAAAGTATGTTCGTGACGGTGCGCCGATTTCTGCAATGTCTATATCGCAAGCCATTGAAGGCTCATTGGCCCGTCTGAAGACGGACTACATCGATCTGTACCAATTCCACTGGCCCAATCGTGGCAGCTATATGTTCCGTCAAAATTGGCGCTACGACCCTTCAAAACAAAACCGTGCTGAAACGCTCGCTCATATGGATGAGACGCTTGAGGCGTTACAAGCAGAGGTGAAACGCGGCACGATCCGTGCCTTTGGTCTAAGCAACGAAAGCGCATGGGGTACGACCCAATGGCTCAACGCGGCCGAACGTACGGGTGGGCCACGTGTTGCGACCATTCAGAACGAATACTCACTGATGTGCCGGATGTATGACACCGATCTTGCGGAAGTCAGTGTGAATGAAGATGTTGGTTTGCTATCGTTTTCTCCACTAGCTGTGGGGCTCTTGACGGGTAAATATCAGAATGGTCAAATCCCTGATGGCTCACGTATGGCGCTTAATGGCGATTTGGGTGGGCGCAAAACAGAACGCGCCTTTGCGGCGGTTGATGCTTACTTGGAAATCGCCAAGAAGCACGGGATTGACCCGGTTCACATGGCGCTTGCGTGGTGCATGACCCGCCCATTCATGGCCAGTGTCATCTTTGGCGCAACTACGATGGATCAGCTGGATCAGGCGCTGGGCTATGTCGATGTGACGCTAAGCGACGAGATTTTGGCGGAGATCGACGCGACGCACCGTCAACATCCGATGCCTTACTAAAGACGTGTACGCGATCGGGTAGGGGTCGCGGGCGTTGACTACAATTTTACGCATGGGAGATATGCGATGCCTTTGGAAATGAACAATGAAGTTTTCATCACCTGCGCGGTCACTGGATCAGGCGGAACCCAAGATCGCAGCCCGCATGTGCCGCGCTCACCCAAGGAAATCGCCGATAGTGCGATTGCCGCTGGCAAGGCGGGGGCGGCGGTTGTTCATTGCCACGTGCGCGATCCTGAAACGGGTACACCATCACGAGATCTTAAGTATTATCGGGAGGTTACGGACCGTATCCGCGATGCCGATGTTGATGTTGTGCTGAACCTGACGGCGGGTATGGGCGGCGATATGATCTTTGGTTCTCCTGAAGCACCATTGCCGCTGAACCCCAAGGGCACCGACATGGTCGGCGCGACAGAACGTGTGGCGCATGTTGCAGAATGCTTGCCAGAGATCTGTACGCTTGATTGCGGCACGATGAATTTTGCCGAAGCTGATTACGTCATGACAAACACGCCCGGTATGTTGACTGCGATGGGGCGCATGATGACCGAATTGGGCGTAAAGCCCGAGATCGAGGCCTTTGACACAGGCCATTTATGGTATGCAAAACAACTAGTTAAAGATGGTGTTCTGGATTCGCCTGCTTTGGTTCAGCTATGCATGGGGGTGCCATGGGGCGCACCGGATGATCTGAATACCTTTATGGCTATGGTCAACAATGTGCCTGACGATTGGACGTTTTCAGCCTTTGGTTTGGGGCGCAATCAAATGGCTTATGTTGCGGCATCTGTGTTGGCAGGGGGCAACGTGCGCGTTGGCCTGGAAGACAATCTGTGGCTGGGCAAAGGTGAGTTGGCGCAGAACTGGCAGCTGGTTGAACGGGCTGGAACCATCATCGAAAATATGGGCGCACGGGTGATCGGTGCCCAAGAAGTACGCGACAAATTGGGGCTGACAAAGCAGGCTCCAAAGGGGTGAAAATCGACGTCGGTATAACGTCGGTATTACGTCGGTATTTGGTAGGTGCGCTGTTGGTGGGCGGATTGGTGGCATGTGCACCAGTTCCAACCGTCCCACCCGCGCCATCTGATATAACGTTTCGTAATCCGTCGGCCAATATCGGTGCGACCGCACGATTTGATCCCATGCGCTTTGCTGGTGATTGGCATGTCGTCGCGCGTTTCGTTGAAACAGGCGAATCAGCGGCGCATGATGTGATTGCTGTGACCTATCATCAGGGCAAAGACCGCATTGTTGTCGTCGCGAGTGAAGGTGCCCAAACCTATGCCTACGACGGAACCGCAGTTTTGCGCCCCAAACAGGGTGAACCCTTGATAATCATGTGGGTGGACGAAAGTTTCCGCACCGTGGTTTTGGGGACAACATCGGGCCAGGATGGCTACATCTTGGATCGTAAACCAAATCCAAGGAAAGACCGCCTAAAAGCGGCAACAGAGATTTTGAAATTCTACGGTTGGGACACCCGCCGACTAAAAAGGACAAAGAGATGACAAAGACAGCAGCAATTATTGGCGGTGGTGTAATTGGTGGCGGTTGGGCCGCGCGGTTCTTGTTGAACGGCTGGGACGTGCGTGTGTTTGATCCCGATCCCAATGCTGAGCGTAATTTTGAAGAAGTGTTGGGGAATGCGCGCCGCTCTATGCCTGGGCTGATCGATGTGGCGCTACCTGATGCAGGTAGTCTGTCGTTCCACCGTACGATGGCGGAAGTTGTCGAAGGTGCAACTTGGATCCAAGAAAGCGTGCCAGAGCGGTTGGAAATCAAACTGAAGGTGTTTCAAACGTTGCAGAAGCATTGCACTGAGGATGCGGTGATTGCCTCCTCGACCTCTGGCTTTAAACCCAGCGAATTGCAGGAAGGCGCAATGCGCCCTGAACAAATCATGGTTGCCCACCCCTTTAACCCCGTTTATCTGATGCCGCTTATTGAGTTGGTCCCAAGCGAGGTCACTGACCCTGCGCTGGTTGAGAAGGCCAAAGAGGTGATCACCTCAGTTGGGATGTTCCCGCTGCATGTGCGCAAAGAAATCGACGCTCATATCGCGGACCGCTTTTTGGAAGCTGTGTGGCGTGAAGCCTTGTGGTTGGTCAAAGACGGTGTTGCCACTACAGAAGAAATTGACAACGCGATCCGCTACGGCTTTGGCATTCGCTGGGGGCAGATGGGTCTGTTTGACACATATCGTACCGCTGGCGGCGAAGCGGGCATGCGCCACTTTATGGCGCAGTTTGGTCCGGCGCTGAAATGGCCATGGACCAAATTGATGGATGTGCCGGAGTTTACGGATGAATTGGTTGAACTGATCGCCGGTCAATCTGATGAACAGTCGGGTCACATGTCGATTTCAGATATGCTGCGTATTCGTGACAACAATCTGGTTGCGATGATCCGTGCGCTGAAGGGCCAAGATTTTGGTGCAGGCGCATTGATGAACAGCCATGAGGCTGGATTGTGCAAGGGCACGATCCTGTCGGCGCGCATGGATGAACTTGAGGATGTGTCCCAACCCATCATGACTGTGCGCCGCGCGGTGCCTTTGGATTGGACCGATTACAACGGCCACATGAATGAGGCGAAGTATCTACAAGCCTTTGGTGATGCCACGGATCGTTTTATGGAAATGGTGGGGTGTGATGCGGAATACATCGCGACTGGCGGAAGTTACTTTACCGCCGAAACCCATATCCGCCACGTGGATGAAGCCCTTGCAGGCGCATTGATCGAAGTGCGCACCCAAGTGTTGATGGGGGCGGGTAAAAAGATGCACTTGTGGCATGAAATGTATGAGGGCGATCGACTGTTGGCGACTGGCGAACATTTCTTGCTGCACGTCAGCTTGGAAACCCGCCGTCCCTCTGATCCAAGTGACGCAATTGTTGCAGCCGTGGAACGTGTTGCGGCAGCTCATGCAGCACTTGGAACACCTGAAGGCGCTGGGCGCGCTGTTGGTCAACGTCCGTGAAACGCGTCCTTGTCACGGCTGGTGGATCGGGGATTGGCCACGCGATGGCCACCGGGTTCGACGCTGCGGGTTTTGACGTTTGGGTAACGGATGTTGACGAAGCCGCCTTGGCCGCTGTCCCGTCCAATTGGACCGCTGTGTGTTGTGACGCCAGCAATGAAGCCGAAATGGCCGCGTTGTTTGCGCGCTTGGACGGGTTGGACGTTTTGTGCGCCAATGCTGGGATTGCGGGGCCAACCGCTTTGGTCGAGGACATTGATCTGTCCGAGTGGCAGCGGTGCGTGAGCGTCAATTTGGAAGGCGCGTTTTTGGCCAGTAAATATGCGGCTCCCATGATGAAGGCGGCGGGGACTGGCGTAATAACGATAACTTCGTCGACTGCTGGTATTTACGGATACCCCAACCGCGCGGCCTATTCCGCAGCTAAGTGGGGCATGATTGGATTGATGAAGACACTTGCCATGGAGCTGGGCCCATTTGGCATCCGTGCCAATGCGATCTGTCCGGGGGCTGTTGAAGGGCCCCGCATGGACGGGGTGTTGGAACGTGAGGCCGCAGCCAAGGGCATGACGCGGGATCAGGTATATGAAGGCTATGCCGTCGGGACTTCGATGCGGGCCTTTGTGACTGCCAAGGACATTGCGGATATGGCTGTGTTTTTGGGGTCAGACAGTGCGCGCATGGTGTCGGGGCAGGTGATATCTGTGGATGGGCACACCGAAAACCCAGACCCGAAGGTTTAGGGGCGTGGTATGAGCGATCAGCGGGCAGTTGTAAAAGCGATTGAGTGGCCTACTGTCTTTTTGTGGTTGGTGTGCTGGGGGCTGTGGCTGATTGGGGTGTTTGTACTGCCAATGATTTCGATGTTGTTGGCTGGTGTTGTTTTGACCTTGGTGTTGGTTTTGCAATCCTCCCTCAGCCATGAAGCGCTGCACGGCCATCCATTTGTCTCACGCAGGGTGAATGATGGTTTGGCTATGGTGTCTTTGGGGTTGTTTGTTCCCTACATCAGGTTTCGGGACACGCATCTGGCCCACCACATCGATGAACGCCTGACCGATCCTTATGACGATCCCGAAACGAATTTTTATGATCCTGCCGTTTGGGCGAGGATGGCACCGTGGCAGCAACGGATTATGCAGCTGAACAATGCGCTGCTGGGGCGGATGTTGATTGGGCCACTGATGTCCCAAGTGATGTTTATGCGCGGGGACTGGCGTGAAATGCGCCAAGGCAACCGTGCGATCATTAGTGCATGGAGTATTCATTTTGTAAGCTGTGCGTTGGTGATATCGGTTGTTCTCACATCAACGATGCCGATCTGGATCTATCTGATGTGTTGTTATTTCGCGATGTCGATTCTGAAAATTCGGACCTTCCTAGAGCACCGTGCGCATCAGTATTCAACGGCCCGTACAGTTATTATCGATGACAAAGGTCCGTTGGCGTTCTTGTTCCTGAACAACAATCTACACGCTGTGCACCACCTTCACCCTCAGGTCGCGTGGTACAATTTGCCCCGGCTGTATCGTGACAATGCAGCAAGTTATGACGGGTTCAACGAGGACTACAATTATCGTTCATACGCGCAGGTGATCGCGCGCTACTTTGTGAAGGCGAAAGATCCCGTGCCGCATCCGCTCTGGCCTTCTGAGTAAGAAGCCGCCAAAAACAGCCCATGAGTTTATGGATTAGCATTTCGGTTGCAGCGGCAGTGTTTCAAACGCTACGCTTTATGTTGCAAAAGGTCATGGCCAAGCAGACGTTATCTGCAGCCGGCGCGACGTTCGCACGGTTCCTATATTCCGCTCCGCTTATTGTGGTTCTTACAACGCTGTACTTGAGCCAAACGGGGCAAGCGTGGCCTGATCTTTCACCACAGTTCTGGATGTTTGCGGCGACAGGCGGTTTGGCGCAAGTTCTGGCAACGGTCTGTGTGGTGTTGGTTTTCAAAAGCCGTAACTTTGCGGTGGGGATCACGTTCAAGAAAACCGAGGTGATTTTGGCAGTTCTGGTTGGGATCGTGATCCTTGGGGATCAAGTCTCTTGGCAGGGATTGGGCGCGATTGTCATGGGTTTGATCGGGGTGCTTTTGCTGTCTTCGCCTGCGCAAATCGGGGTGTGGAATTGGCGCATGATGTTCAACCGCGCTGCAGGTCTTGGTATTCTGTCTGGTGCATTGTTTGCCGTGTCTGCGGTGACGTACCGTGGTGCATCGCTGCAGTTGGATATGGCGGATCATTGGGGCCGTGCGGGTGTCACGCTTGCGATGGTGACATCGATGCAATTGACGGGCATGGCGATCTATCTGTTCCTGCGTGAGCGGGGTGAAATATCTGCAGTTTGGCAGGCACGCCGCGTTGCGGGTTGGATCGGCATTTTGTCTATGGCGGGATCGTTCTGTTGGTTCACGGCGTTTACGCTGCAAAATGCGGCCTATGTCAAAGCGGTGGGGCAGATCGAATTGATCTTTAGCCTGCTGGTGAGTGTGCTGTTCTTTAAGGAAAAGATCAGCTTGCGCGAATGGATCGGCGTGGCCGTATTGGGTATGTCTGTTTTGGGAATGGTCGTTTTAGCCTGATCAATCGGTTGGCAGATGGCCGCGTAGACGCAAGAACAAACTTTCTTCATCATTGTTTTTAAAGAACGGCACACTCGCAGGTGGATTGCGATCCGCGGCGCGTGCCTGAATTTCGCTTAAGACCACTTCGGTGATGAAGGGCATGTCAAAGGACCGTGCATCATCCAGCGCAACCCATTGCAGATGCGACAACTCATCTGATGCAGCGGAAAAATCATCGGGGTCTGTCGTCAGTTCATCTGCATCCACCAAGAAGAAGCGTGCATCGAAACGACGCGTCCGTCCTGGAGGGGTGAGGGCACGAAAGACAAACTGTAACCCTGCAGCGCTGGGCGTGTGGCCTGAGGCGGCAAAGTCTTTCCAATCCTCTGGTACATCTCCGTTCCAAGGTTCTTTGTGACCTAGGATTTGTCCCGTTTCTTCAAACAGCTCGCGAATCGCAGCAACGGCCAATGTGTTGGACATATCTGTGCTGCTGTCTTCCTTTAGTCGCTCATGGCACAGGTCGGGCAGGGTTGTGCCTAAGGCGACATCGCTGTCACCTTCATCAACTGCACCACCAGGAAAGACGAATTTATTGGGCATAAACACAGCTTTTGAACCGCGTTGACCCATTAGAATACGAGGTGATGTTGTGCGATCGCGCAACACAATAACGGTAGCTGCGTTGCGAATTTGGGTTTTGTCAATTTTCACATCGGCGGTCATCGCGTCCCTAACACATACTTGGGGCGCGACGTTGGTTTAGCGTTTGTTGCCAAACCCGCCCATATAACGCGCCCATTGGAAGCCGATCACGACCCCCTTCAGTCTAGGGAGAAGGTAGAGCGACAGGCCGACACTGCCAACAGCAAAGATTGTGAACAATGTAAGCGGTTCTGGGCGGTACATCAGGAACACCTCATACAACAGCGCGATCATCAGGTGCCCAACGATCAGAATCGTCAAATAGGCAGGCCCGTCATCTGCACGGTGATGGTGCAGTTCTTCGCGGCATACTGTGCATGTGTCATTGACCTTTAGGTAGCTTTTCAGCAGCGCACCTTGCCCGCAGTTGGGGCATTTACGACGCCAGCCGCGTAAAAGCGCAGTGCGTAGGGGACGCTCGGTAACTTCGGTCATAGGTTCCGCATCTGTGCTGGCCATTGGAATATCCTTTTGTCTGTTCATTGAATGCGCCCTCAATGCGAGAAAATAAACGTGACAGGTTGTCCTAGTGGCGGGAGGTCGCAAATTATTTGAATTTATTG
>DLQI01000075.1 GCA_002478745.1 Rhodobacteraceae bacterium UBA7436
CCCGTCGCGGATCTTGGCCCGCAGTTTGTCGCTGCTTTTTTTGCGCCGCAGCAGCGCATTTATGCGGAGGGCCATTTCGGCTGGTTGAAAGCCGTAAGACATCAGATCATTTGCGCCCATATCCAGCGCCTGGGCCCCAAGGGCTTGATCTGGATGAATTTGAACCACCAACACAGCGCAGTGCCGGGTGCTGGCATTGGATTTTAGGGTGGCAAGAAAATGCAGAATTTTCTGTGGATCTGTTTCATCCATAACCAATGCGAAAACGTCAGGGATATTGGTGTTTTGGGACGTGCCAAAAATATAGAGGGCTTCGTCGACATCTGCTACCTTGGTATGTGCGGATAAATAACCTGCCATTTGGCTGGTCCAATTGTCCAACAAGTCCCTGTCTGGCCCAACTAGAACCGCACTACCCGTTGGTACAAATGTCTTTTGGATCTCTGCAAAACCCAAGGCGCGAGATGTCCCTTCGCGCAAGTTCCAGTCGGCCTCTACTGAACTTGATCGCACAAGGCTACGCACTCTGGCCAGCAGCAAAGTGTCGTCGAAGGGTTTGGTAAGGACAACATCAATCCCAGCCTCCAGCATCGACCGGTGATTGTTGGCATCATCGCCGCAGTTGATTGCGATAATCGGGATGTTCTGCGCCTCAGGCTGCTCGCGTATTTGGGTGACCAAGTCGAGGGCGGTTCCGTCGGGCAATTGATCCGCAGTAATAACGATGTCGGGGCGCGAAGACTCGATTGCTGCGATCGCTTCAGCCAATGTTAAAGCTTGGCTGACAGTGTAGTAAGCAGCCGAGAACTTAACCTTCAAAATAATTCGGTTCATAGCGATGGGATCTATGATCAAAACCTTGCCGTGCATGGCGCCTCCTTTCTAACTTGTTAAAGAACAAAGCCCTGAATCATCATCACTTGTGTTCAGCACTTAGTTAGGTTTTTGTCGTTTAAAGTTAACAAAGTGTTTCTATTTTCGGGAAACAGGGGTGTGCGATGACAATGACGCAAGAAATCGCCGAAACGGTGGGGCTTCAGGCCTTGGCTTGGTTGGCGGGAAACGAAGATTTACTGCCGGTTTTTCTAGGCTCGACCGGTGCCAGCGAAGCGGATGTGCACAACGGAGCAACGGATCCAGAATTTCTGGGCGGCTTGTTGGATTTTCTGATGATGGACGACGCGTGGGTCATCGCATTTTGTGATAGTATTTCGATGCCTTATGAACGTTTAATGGAGGCACGCCAGTCATTGCCGGGCGGTGAACAGGTGCATTGGACATGACCGATTGGCAGGGTTTGATTTTTGATAAAGATGGTACGTTATTTGAATTTTCAGCCACGTGGGAGGCATGGGCACAAGCGTTCCTATTGCGCCTTACTGATGGAGATCGCGCGGCCGCGACAATTATTGGCAAAGATATTGGTTTTGACATCACCACACGTAAATTTTCCTCCGACAGTGTCGCAATTGCTGGCACGCCGGATGAAATAGCGCAGGCATTGGCCCCACATTTTCCAGACCTCAGCCATAGTGCGATGTTGGAAATGTTGAACGAGGAGGCAACAATGGCCCCTCAGGTCGAAGCAATTCCGTTGATCCCTTATCTAACAGCTTTGCGGGACACGGGCTTGAAACTGGGCGTCGCGACCAATGATTCAGAAGCCCCCGCGCTTGCCCATCTGGGCAGTGCCAATGTCGTTGGATTGTTTGACTTTGTCGCAGGTTTTAACAGTGGATTTGGTGCCAAACCCGCAGCGGGTCAGTTGAAAGCGTTTTGTGCCCAGACCGGATGTGATCCTGCCCGCGTAGCAATGGTCGGCGACAGCACACATGATTTGTTGGCAGGTGCGGCTGCGGGAATGCGGTGTATTGCTGTCCTGACAGGCATGGCGACACGCGAGACGTTGGCCCCTTACGCCGATGTCGTCTTGCCTGACATTGGTCATATCCCTGACTGGTTGAACGAAAACTGACCCTTTAAGCACGTTAAGCGACAAAAACTGTCGTTAACGTGCTGGCCAATGACCATATGGTTGCGTTTGGATGAGGGATCATCAAACGGGGGATTGTCGCATGGCTGAAGGTTCAAAACGTAGAACACGTGGTGGTGGTCGCGCAGGCGCCGCCGCGCGTCGGGGCAGTGCTGTTATTGAACAGATGCCATGGAACCCGCCGATGTTGGTGGATCGCCCTGTTGAACCTTTGAATGAAGATGGGGTTGCTGCCATCCACGAGGGTGCGATGCGTATCCTTGAAGAGATCGGGGTCGAATTTTTACATCCCGAAGCGGTGGCAATCCTGAAGCAAGCAGGATGTACCGTCAAAGGTACGAATGTGCGTATGGGCCGTGATTTTGTGATGGAAATGGTGGGCAAGGCCCCAAGCTCCTTCACCCTAACCCCACGCAACCCTGATCGCCAGATCACGATTGGCGGCAATCACATCAACTTTGGTAACGTTTCATCCCCGCCAAGCTATTGGGACATGTCGATTGGTACCAAAGTGTCGGGCACCCGTGAGATGTGTCAGAACCTTTTGAAGCTGACCCAGTATTTCAACTGCATCCACTTTGCTGGCGGCTATCCTGTGGAACCTGTCGATGTACATGCTAGCGTGCGCCATCTCGATGTATTGTACGATAAACTGACCATCACCGACAAAGTCATGCACGCCTATTCCTTGGGGAAAGAACGGGTGGAGGACGTGGTCGAGATGGTCCGTATCGCAGGTGGTCACACTCACGAAGAATTTGACGCCAGCCCCAAGATGTACACGAACATCAACTCTACCTCGCCATTAAAACATGACTATCCGATGATGGACGGCTGGATGCGTCTTGCGCGTCGTGGTCAGGCGCTTGTGGTGACGCCGTTCACCCTTGCGGGGGCGATGGCCCCTGTCACGATGTCAGGTGCTGTGGCGCAGTCGCTGGCTGAGGGCCTGTGCGCGATTGCATTGGCGCAATATATCAACCCTGGTGTCGCCTGTGCCATTGGGACGTTTACATCCAACGTCGATATGAAGTCTGGCGCCCCTGCATTTGGAACACCTGAATACATGCGGGCGACCCAGATGACGGGCCAGATGGCGCGGTTCTATGGTTTGCCGATGCGGTCTTCGGGCGTGTGCGCGGCCAATGTGCCGGACGGGCAGGCGATGTGGGAAACATCCAATAGCCTTTGGGCGGCTGTGCAGTCTGGGACTAACATGGTTTACCACGCAGCTGGGTGGCTTGAGGGTGGTCTAATCGCCAGTCCTGAAAAGTTCATCATGGACTGCGAAGTGCTGCAGCAAATTCAGCGCTACCTTGATCCCAAGATTTGGGCGACCGAGGTGGATGATATTGCGCTTGATGCAATCAAATCAGTCGGGAACGATGGGCACTTCTTTGGCATTCAACACACCCAAGATCGCTATACGACGGCGTTTTACCAGCCCTTCTTGAGCGACTGGAAAAACTATGAGGGTTGGGAGGTCGATGGCGGTGTGTGGACGCCAGAACGAGCGCATAGAATGTTCAAAGAAATCATTGCAAACTTTGAAGAACCTCCGATGGATCCAGCCATTCGTGAAGAATTGGCTGCCTTTGTCGCGCGGCGCAAAGAAGAGGGCGGTGCGCCGACCGATTTTTAATCCAGCGGGCTATATTAATTAAGATTTTCCGCGTCTCTTTTGTGTTGGGGGAATGTTAAGAGATACGAGTGCATCGTGCCCATGGGATTGGGAACGAGGCAACAATGCATGGGCTAACAAATCGCGCGATACAGTGCTTTGTCATTGATACCTATGGGGTTGATCGCTGGACTGAATGTGCGCGGGTCGCGGACATCGGGTTTTCTGATTTCGAAACGTTGTTGATCTACGACAACGACCTAACCAATGAAATCCTGGACACGGCGAGCGCTGTTTTACACAGGCCGCGGTTTGAACTGATGGAAGACCTTGGTACCTATCTGGTGTCACATCCCAACACCGAAAGCTTGCGGCGGTTGCTGCGCTTTGGCGGGGATACATTCATAGAGTTTCTGCATTCATTGGACGAATTGCCTGATCGTGCGCGACTGGCGGTGTCAGATTTGGTTTTGCCAGAACTGGATTTACGCGACCAAACAGCAACGCAATATTCCCTGGCTTGTCGCAGCCCGATAGCGGGTTCAGGGCATGTGTTCATCGGCATTTTGCGGGCAATGGCGGATGATTATGGCGCATTGGTTATGCTGGAACATCTTGGTGCGTCTCAAGGGATCGAAACCATTTCAATTTCTTTGGTCGCCAGCGAGTTTGCGACTGGGCGGCGGTTTGATCTGGGGTGCAGGGATGACTGACATTCTATCTGATAGAACAGGGGCTGAAGCCACGCCTTGCGACATGGCTGCCATTTTTGATGTGCTTTGCCCGATGCACCTTGTTCTGAACAAAACGGGTCATATTATTCACGTTGGCCCAACGCTTGAGAAAATCAGGCATAAAGGTGATTGGCTAGGCAAACGGTTCCTTGAAATTTTCGCATTAAAGCGTCCACGTTCTGTCAATTCTGCGAAGGAATTGATGGGGGTTGCGGGTTCCAAATTACACCTCCAGCTGCGTGACCCTCCGACCACCAACCTTAAGGGCGTGTTGGTGCCCAGTTGTGTGGATGGACAGCAGATTGTGAACCTGTCTTTTGGCATTTCAGCAGTTGAGGCGGTCCAAGTCTATGATCTGACCAGTACCGATTTTGCCCCCACTGATTTGACCGTGGAGATGCTGTATCTGGTCGAAGCAAAATCCGCTGCGATGGAAGCCTCGCGCAAATTGAACCAGCGGCTTCAGGTGGCGATGATCGCGGCAGAAGAACAGGCGTTTACGGACACATTGACGGGGCTCAAGAATCGGCGTGCCTTTGACGTGATCATTGAACGTCATTTGGAAACAGGCAGTCCGTTCGCATTGATGCAAATTGATCTAGATTTTTTTAAGATGGTGAATGATTCACACGGCCATGCTGCAGGCGATTATGTGTTGCAAATGGTCTCTCGAATAATGGCCGCAGAAACGCGTGTTACGGATACTGTGGCGCGGTTGGGCGGGGACGAGTTTGTTATTTTGTTTCCAGATCTCAACGATATTGCTGTTCTGAAAAGGATCGGGAACCGCATAATTTCACAGCTCGAATATCCAATCCTGTTTCAGGAAAATGTGTGTAGAATTTCAGCCAGCATTGGGACGGTGTTCAAGACCTCGAACCGCCTTGCAACAGCCAAGCAACTTTATGAAGAAGCGGATCTTGCGCTTTATGCATCCAAACGGGCAGGGCGTGCGCGTCAAACATTTTATCATGAAGGACTGATGCCGTCATCAGGTGCATAATCCCCGCCATCCCTTATCTGATCAAAGAGATGGCGGTATTTTCTATTCTGCGGACACCAATCCTGCGACGTTTCGATTTGCCCGCCGTTCTCCCAGCATCAACATGGCAGGTGTCACGACCAACGTCAGCACGGTCGCCACGACCAATCCACCTGCGATGGCGGATGACAGCTCCGTCCACATCTGGGTCGAAGGCGCGCCATAAACGATTTCTCTGGAGAAGAAATTTAGGTTCACGCCAATGACCATCGGCATCAGCCCAAGTGCGGTGGTCAGGGAGGTCAACATTACAGGGCGCAAACGTTGTGCGCCCGTACGCAAGGCGGCCTCAAGCGGGGATTGGCCTGAACGTTTGAGCGCATTGTAGGTGTCGATCAAAACGATGTTGTTGTTCACCACGATGCCAGCCAAGGCGATCACGCCGATGCCCCCCATCACGATCCCAAAGGCACGGCCCGTGACCAGCAACCCCAGCAAGACACCTGCGATTGAGAACACGATTGCACTCATTACGATGAATGCTTGGTAGAAATTGTTGAATTGGATCACGAGGATCACAAACATCATAAAGATCGCCGCCCCAAAGGCGCTCACCAAGAAGATCATGCTTTCGGCCTGATCCTCTGCCTCACCGCCAAAACTGAATTCAACGTCATCAGGCAATTCCGCTTCATTCAGCGCTTGGGTCAAAAGGGTGATTTGATCGTTGACCAAGACATCAGGGGCCACATTGGCCTCAATCGTTGTCACCCGTTTTGAATCGATACGGCGAATAACGCCGGTGCGTTCAGACGGGGCGAAGGTCACGAAGTTAGAAATGGGGACTAGGCCAGACGACGTAGGCACACGAAGACCAGCAAGTTCGGACAATGAGCGTTCTTCACGGGGGAAACGCACCCGAATATCAAGTGATCCGTCAATGTCATCGGGTCGATAATCCGCAACTGTGATCCCTTGGGTCAGCAGTTGAACGGCTTGTCCCAACAGGCTGACATCTGCGCCAAAACGTGCGGCTTCGGCGCGGTTCACAAGGATCGAAACCTCAACCCCCGGCACAGGCCGCGTGTCGGTGACGTCGGTAAAGCCACCGATTTCGTCCATAATATCGCGAATGACTTGCACGGATTGTGCCTGCACTTCGGGATTGCGGGCCTTTACCTTTAGGTTCACAGGCTTGCCATCTGCGGGTCCACCGCTTTCGGTTTGAACCTGCACATCGATCCCTGCGATGTCAGCCACGCTCTTGCGAATATCAACGCCAAGGTCGGCCGCTGTGCGCCGCGTGTTCCAAGGGGTCAATTCCAACTGTAATGTGCCGATGGTTTCTTCGTCGCCTTGGCCTGCGCTCATCATAGAGCGGGCATATATGCTGGCGATTTCTTCGTACCCCAACAGGCGGTCCTCAACTGCGCGCACCAAGGCGTCGCGTTCAAAGATCGAAAAGTTGTCGCGTGCGCGCACTTGCACCTGCATGAAATCGGGTTCTGTTGATGGGAAGAACGTGACGCCCTTGCCAAAGGTCCCGTACATACCGAAACCACCCAACAGCAAAGCCAAGGCCAACAATAGCGTCGTGGCAGGGCGCAGGATGGCCCATTGCAACAGCTTGACATACCGCCCTGTAAAACCGCCCATTTCACGTGGATCGCCGAATTCAGCCGCATGAAGCGCTGCTTTTGCTTTGGCAGATTGGGGTTGGCGTTTGCCGATTAATCCGCCGACAACAGGGATAAAGATCAGTGCCATGAACAATGACGCGGCCAGCGTCAACAGGACGGTGATCGGTAGGAATTTCATGAATTCACCGATCAATCCGGCCCAAAACAGCAGAGGGATAAATACGCTGAGGGTGGTGGCCGTAGAGGCGATGATGGGCCA
The DNA here is from genome assembly GCA_002478745.1 of Rhodobacteraceae bacterium UBA7436. Taxonomy (GTDB): domain Bacteria; phylum Pseudomonadota; class Alphaproteobacteria; order Rhodobacterales; family Rhodobacteraceae; genus Ascidiaceihabitans. The sequence goes on from DLQI01000075.1 coordinate 7,230, forward strand.
AGCCATGCGTTTGGCGGCAAAGGCATAGGCCTCTTTCGGGGGTAGCCCTTCTTGCAGTTTGCGGTCAGCCAATTCGGTGGTCACAATCGCACCGTCCACCAGCATGCCAACCACAAGGATCAGGGAAAACAACACAACGATATTCATGGTGTAACCCATCAGCCAAAGCGCGATGACACCAGCCAAGAATGCGCCAGGAATCGATAATCCCACTAGGATCGCAGAGCGTGTGCCAAGGGCCAGAACGATCACGATCATCACTAGAATGATGGCTGCGATCACGTTGGCCTCTAAGTCGCTGAGCATGTCTTTGACCTGCTTGCTTTGGTCCTGAAGGTAGGTGATTTTGATGCTCTCGGGCCATTCAACTCGCAGCTCTTCGACAACGGTGCGAACGGCGTCGACGGTTTCAATGATGTTCGCGCCTGAACGTTTGGTGATCTCAAGGGCCAAAGCAGGTTGGCCGTTGATCCGCGCAAATGAACTGGGGTCTTCAAAGGTCCGGCGGATCGTGGCGACATCGCCAAAGGTCACAACCGCATCGCCGCGTACCTTAACAGGCATCGACATTACGTCATCAAGGTCTTCGATTAGTCCCGGAACTTTCAACACGATGCGCCCTGACCCAGTTTCAATCGCACCCGCCGCGATTAAGCGGTTGTTGCGTTGGATTTGGCCAATCAGTTCGTCAAAGGACAGGTTATAGGTTTGGAAAACGGTTGGGTCGATCAGGACCTCAAGAAACTCAAAGCGCTGTCCGCCGATTTCGGCCTCAAGAACGCCCTCAATCCCTTCAATTTCGTCCTGCAGGTCTTCGGCCAGCGCGTTTAATGTTCGTTCAGGTGCGGGGCCTGACAGGATCACGTTTAGAATCGGGAAAAGGGCGGTGTTGATTTCCGTGATCGTAATATCACGGGCATCATCGGGCAGGTCGCCTTGGGCGCGGTCTGCAGCTTCGCGTACCTTGTCCAGCGCCTCTTGATTGTCGCCACCAGGTGCAAACTCCAATTGGATACTAGCGAACCCTTCGGCGGCGTCCGAATTCATGCTGTCCAATCCTGAAATGGATGAGAATTCAGTCTCCATCGGTTCCAGCAGCAGACGCTCTGCGTCCGTTGGGCTGATGCCGTCCAAACTGGTAGACACATAAAACAGCGGAAGCGGTATTTCGGGGTTGGCCTCTTTAGGAATGGCGGAATATGCGAAAGCGCCGATGCCAAGAACCAGCATGAGGGCCATGACGACCACACGGGTCCGCGAGAATGCGGCGTTAATTATGCTGTCCATTATTTTGGCTCCGCAGGGGATGGGGCAACAATTTCGCCCTTGTTAACGTATCCTTGGCCCACGGTGATCACATCCACAGTCTTTGGAAGGCCAGTGACCCAGATGCCGTCGATCTGTGCTTTGACCATCTGGATCGGATAAAACGCCACCATGTTGTCAGCATCCACCGTTTTGACGCCCAGTGTTCCTTCGGTGTTCAAAGAGACGATTGAGGGGGACAGAAAGTGGGCTGTCGCATCCCCAGTTGGGATTACAACTTCGGCTGATATACCTGCAGGGATCGCACGATCATCATTGGTCACCTCTACCTCGGCCAAGAACGTGCGCGTTTCGGCAGCAGCAGAAGTGCCAACAAAGGTGAGCGTCCCAGTACGTTCTTCGCCCGTAATAAAGCGGACGGTTGCGGTTTGACCGATGGCCAAACGGGTCAGGGATTGTTGTGGCACCTGAATGGCGACTGTCAGCGGCGTGATGTCGACAATGCGCCCCACTTCGCTGCCAGCAGATATAAATTCACCCTCATCGATGTTCAGGGTTTCTATGCGACCCGCAAAAGGGGCTGTAATCGTTAGCGCCTTGGCGTCCTGTTCCACTTCAGTCACTTGCGCCTGAGCGGCGGCAAGGGCGGCACGCGCCTGTGATACGCGATCTGCGGTGGAAACACCGCGCGCTAGCAACTGTTCTGCATTGTCAAATTCACGCTGGGCTTGGGCCAACTGTTGGGCCGCGCGGTTGGCTTCAGCGTCATTGTTGGTTGCATCAAAGCGGGCGATGACGGCTCCTGCTTCAATGTCTTGGCCCTTGGATACCAATACCTCTGCGATATCGCCCGAGATTTCGGCGCGTACGTTTGTATCGCGATCTGGCTGGGCCTGACCTTCGGCCTGATAAAATTGTGTGACAGTTTCGGCGACCGAGGTTGTGACAGCTACGGCAACGGGTTGCACATCTGCACGGACTACAATGGGTTCTTCTTCATCCTCGGAAGGCAGGACAAATCCGCTGCCCATCCAGCCCACAATCGCGATCACCAAAAACGCCGCCATCCACATGGAACCGGATGCGCCTTTATCAGACGTAAAGATCAACGGTGTGGGTGTAGTTTGTTCGGCGGCTTTTTGGGCTGCAGGTACTTTTATCGCAGCGGTCGATCTCGCTTTGGCTACCGGTTTCGCCACAGTGGTCTCGTCTTTTTTTGCTTTGGTCTTAATCATTTTGGTGTTCCTTCAAGACGGCATTTTGTGGCTCGGATGATGTGGGGGCTGCGGCGCGGATGGTTTCCAACGCGACAATGATCGCAGCGCTCTTTGATTCGTGAAATTTGGCGTATTCATTCAGACGATCTGCGGCCTCAGAATTGGCGGGCAGTGATTGAATAGTTTCTGCAATTTCATCGCGGTTGGCCTGTGTTCTTTTTTGCAGGCCTTGCAGCATCGTGGCGTAAGGGTCAGTGGCGAGGCGGAAATAGTCCTGACGGTCACCGGATTTGGTCATGCGTTTGATCAGTCCACGTTCTTCAAGCAGGCGAATGCTGCTGCTGACGCTGGCGCGGCTGACTTCCAGCTTTGTCGCAAGATCGGCAAATGCGACTGCCTGTCCATCAAATATCAACATGCCAAATATGCGGCCAGCAATCCGCGGCAACCCTTCGGATTGGGAGATTAGGCCGGTTTTTTCAATGAAATCGCTTCTGATCGCGTCGATGTTTGGATCGTTGGACATAATACTTCCCTTGCTGTGAGGGACACATAGGTCTTGCGACGGCGATGTTCAAGTTTGTTCAGTCTTAACTGAACAAACTGTGGTGGCGATCCGCTTTCAGAACCAGAGTGTTCACACGATCAAGCAATAGATCGCACCGAGGTGTACTAAAATATTTGTGAGTAAGGTGGGAGGTACCATGGCAGCCCGTAGGGGAGTTGAACCCCTCTTTCCTGGTTGAAAACCAGATGTCCTAACCGATAGACGAACGGGCCGCTGTGGTGAGGCGTTATTTAGGGAAAGGAGGCCAACTGCGCAAGTGGAAAAAACACAAAATTGCGGTTTTTTTTATCAAGCGGGTGCAGCGTCTTCCAACCTAAGCTGAATCGTTTGACGTCCACGGAAAGTATTTATGTCCAACCGCCCCGCAAGGTGGAAACGCGCACCACCATGTTGTTCAAGTGCGGGACCCATATCCGTATCAAATGCACCAAATGCTATTGCTTCCATCCGTCCACCTTCGGTGTCGCCAAAGGTCAACTTAAGGTGGTTCTCACCAACCCGCTTGGCAAAGAAAATTTGCATGTCTGCAAAGGCATAGCGTGGGCCTGGGGCACCTGCGCCAAAGGGACCGGCCTGTTCAATTTGCTCTGCCAACTCGACAGTGGCCGCCATTGGCATCATTGCACCGTCTAGGCGCAAATCAGCGGCACCGATCTGTCCGGCACCTTGTTTGTCCAACAGCTCGGAAAGGCGCTCCATGGCTGCCTCAAGCTTGTCTTCGGCCACTGTCAAACCCGCCGCCATTTTGTGGCCGCCACCTTTGATCAACAGGCCTTCATTTGCGAGGCGTTGAATGGGTGCACCTAGATCGATTCCAGAAACAGAACGCCCTGAACCTTTGCCGATTCCGTCCTCAAAGCCGATAACAATTGAGGGACGGTTTGAATTTTCTTTCAGACGCGAGGCAACAATACCCACCACGCCTGGATGCCATCCCTCGCCAGAGGCCCAAACCAATGGGCGATCAAACCCGCGTTCCTCAGCCTGTTCTATCGCAGCAGCCCGAACAGTAGCCTCGATATCACGGCGTTCGGTGTTCAACTGATCAAGGCGTTCGGCCATAGCTGCTGCCTCGTGCTCGGTGTCGCAGGCCAATAAGCGTGCGCCCAGATCCGCTTGGCCAATGCGACCACCTGCATTCACGCGGGGACCTAAAAGAAACCCAAGGTGATAAGAAGATGGGGTCGTATCCATACGTGACACATCTGCAAGGGCTGCGATGCCAGGGCGATCGCGCCGCGCCATTACACGTAGGCCTTGGCGTACAAACGCGCGGTTCACACCGATCAGTGGGGCAACGTCGGCAACTGTTGCCAGAGCGACCAAATCCAGCAGGGACATCAAATCAGGACCTTGCTGGCCTGCGCCGCGCATCTGACGACCCGCTTCGACCAACATTAAGAACACAACACCTGCCGCACATAGATGGGCCAATGCCCCGTCTTCATCTTGGCGGTTGGGGTTCACAATGGCCAATGCATCCGGCAGTGTTTCACCACCCAAGTGGTGATCAAGCACAATGACATCTGCGCCAATTGCAGCAGCAATAGGACCGTGCGAAAGTGTACCGCAATCTACACAAATGATCAGGTCATGGGCGCGGGCAAGGGCAGACATTGCCTCATCATTGGGGCCATAACCTTCATCAATGCGATCGGGGATATATAAGGTGGCTTGCAAACCCAAAGACCGAAGCCACACAATCAATAACGCAGCA
>DLQI01000016.1 GCA_002478745.1 Rhodobacteraceae bacterium UBA7436
AGGAGACTTGGGGCTCAGGTCACATCTTCAATTAAGTAGTGACCCATTCTGTTGCGAATGTGAGTATTATATATGCTCCAATCGTGATGTGATTGCTTCTTTGTGATTTGTGCATGTGGAAAATAATGCCGATCGAAAAACGCATTCAGCGTTAAACGCTGTGTGTTGCTACGATGTTTTTTTGTATAGTCTTTGCAGTGCTTTATGAATGATAACATCAATGGCTCCTAGTTGTAGAGCCAAATAGTATTGCCACTTGAGCACTTGGACGAGTGCCTAAGTATGACCAATATAAGTAGCATACTGTCGTCTATGCTGCACTTTTGTGAACGAGTAGTCGTCTTATCGCTACAACAGCTTTGGTTGCTACAGCTGGCGTTGCTGCTGCAGACGTAAGCCTTTCCGGTGCTGCTAACGTAGGTATCTTGGACAACGGTACTGCTGCGGCATTCATGTACAACAACGTAAGCATCACTGCTGCGATGTCTGGCGAAACTGATGGTGGCCTTACTTTCGGTGCGTCTTTGACTGTTCGCAACGGTAACGACGTTGACTTGGACGTAGGCGATCTTAACAAAGCAGCTAACGTTACTGGCGCTGCTTTGTCCGCAACTTCTTTGGGCAACATCTACGTTTCCGGCGGCTTCGGCAAGTTGACATTCGACCACAACGGCATCGACAACGTGATGGACGATGGTTCTGAAAGCCACGACGTCAAGTACGAAGGTACATTTGGTGCTCTATCTGTTGCTGCAACTGCTGCTGTAAGCTCTGCAACAGCACCTACAGCTTTGGGTGATGACTGGTCATTGTCATTGGGCTACGCTGTAAGCGGTGTAACTCTAACACTGAAAACAGACGATTCAGGCGAAGCTGATGTAACTGCAGCATACGCGTTGAACGACATGGTAACTGCAACTTTGAACTATGACACAGACGGTCAAACTTCTGGTGCAGAAACAACTGTAACAGTTGCTTACGCAAACGATGGTCTATCTGCAGCTCTATCACTTTATGATGACAAAGCAGACGCATGGAAGCTTGCTCTTGGTTACACTGCAAACGGTTTCTCTGTTAACGCAGCGATCACAGACGGCGGCAGCGAAGATCTATCTGCTTCCTATGACCTAGGTGGCGGCATGTCTATCAATGCAGCGACTAACGAATCTGGTGCATGGTTCATCGGTTCAAAAATGACATTCTAATCTTTGGATTAGTTTGACTAAGGAAGAGCGCGCCCAAAAGGCGCGCTCTTTTCTTTTATGAGATGCCATTTGTGTTTGGTGTACTTCTCAGTTCGAGAGTGTTTTGAGCCACGTCCACTCTTCGTTAAAAATGACGTCCTTGCTTTATCATCCGTCTGACCACGATTCAGGGTGGTCCAAATGTTGCAAAGCATTTTATACAGTCACAATTGTTGAATTTGGAGCTCCCGATGGCATTGGCTGATATTTCTGAACTTATTGCAAACGCTGAACTGGCTGCAGGCCGTGATGCGGGTTCTGTACAGTTGATTGCTGTCAGCAAGGTCCAGCCGAACGAGCGTGTCGCCTCTGTCTTGGAAGAGGGCCATCGCTGTTTCGGTGAAAACAAGGTGCAGGAAGCTGGCGGTAAATGGCCTGATTTTCGCGAAACCTATGACGGCGTTGATCTTCATTTGATTGGTCCGCTGCAATCCAACAAAGCGCGCCAAGCGTTTGAGTTGTTTCAAAGTATTCACACATTGGATCGCCCCAAGTTGGCGACGACCTTTGCCCGTCTGGCTCAAGAGATGGGGCACTGCCCCGATATGTTCATTCAGGTGAACACAGGTGAAGAGCCCCAGAAAGCAGGCGTGATGCCCCGTGAGGTGGATGCGTTTGTGGCCGAGTGTGCCAGTCTTGATCTTCCTGTGAAGGGGCTGATGTGCATTCCTCCTGTTGAGGAAGAGGCGAGCCTGCATTTTGCGTTGCTGGCTAAGATGGCAACGCGCAATGGGCTAAGCGGTCTATCCATGGGTATGAGTAGTGATTTTGAGCGGGCGATTTCCTTTGGCGCGACACATATCCGCGTTGGCTCTGCTATTTTTGGGGATCGTGTGCCTAACTAGGCATGGCTACCTGACGATCAGCCGTGTGTCGGGCGTGATACTGCGTGCAATTGCGTGCAGGTGGTCACGTCGAAACGCGATGCACCCTTCTGTTGGATATCCCGCACGCCTGTATTGATGGATAAAGATTGCGGACCCTTTTCCAGCTTCGGCATGGGGCCAGTTCCAATTGGTTAAGATCACCAGATCATATAGTGGATCAGATCTGCGCAGCGTTTCGTGGCTGTACGCATAGGGACGTTTTACTTGATGATTGTAATGCACATCATTGGTATCATCTGACCACAGATCATTAGCCCCTATGGGAGTCGCCCAATGGTTTGGTTTTGGAATCCGATCTGGGCGATATAGCATTCCAACGACCCGGTGAATGCCGCGTGGTGTTGCGCCGTCGCCTTCGCGCTTGTCTGATTTGATACCACCTTTGCCGATGGAGCAGGGATACCTGCGCCCCAAATACCGGACCCCATAACGGGTCAGAACAAGGTCACTTGGGGTCACAAGAGATGCCCAGACTTTGCAGCTTTGGTTGCTAGATAGGCGGTATTGTGGGCGTTCTCACCCACCTTCAGTGGGACGCGTTCAGACACGGTGACACCGCTTGCGTTCATCATATCCACTTTATTAGGATTGTTAGTCAGGAGTCTGACCGAGTTGAATCCCATCGATTTGAGGATGTCTGCACCAAGGCGGAAATCGCGTTCGTCGTCTTCAAAACCCAGACGGTGATTGGCCTCGACCGTGTCAAAGCCCTGATCCTGTAGGGAATAGGCGCGCATCTTGTTGGCCAGGCCAATTCCGCGCCCCTCTTGATTGAGGTAAAGCAGAATGCCTGCACCTTCCGCACCCATTTGTGCCAGTGCGCCGCGCAGTTGTGGGCCGCAATCACACTTGAGGCTGCCCATCAGATCACCTGTGAAGCAGGCCGAATGTAAACGTGCCAGAACCGGTTCGCTCCGATCCGGGCGGCCAATTTCGATGGCGTAGTGTTCTTCGCCGCCATCTTCGGGGCGGTAGATATGAAGGCGACCCGCTTCGGACACGTCCATCGGCAGGCGAGCCTGTACCACGGGATGCAGTGGACTGGTGGTCCCAAGATGTTGCCGTGCAAGGTCTAGTGGGACAATTGTTAGGCCGTGTGTTGTGGCGAATTGCGCTGCGTGGTCCAGCGTTAGAACAACGGCACTCGGCAACAATCGGGCGGATTTTACGATCGCTAAGGCAGCGCGATGGGGCGTGGCGTCACCTGTGCGGGCAGACGTAAATGGGCCCTTCATCGGGGCGTTGAGGTCATCTGCGGGATCAGCAATGGATTGCACCAAAGTGAGTGTTGCATCCTGTGGCAACAAGATTCGCGCCAAATCACCGTCATAGGCACGCGCCTTTAATGTTTCAGCGCGGCGCGATGTGATGGCGAGAACGGGTTCGCCGCCCAAAGTGTGAAGGTCGCTTAGGCGTGCGGCGCTTAACGTTTCGGTTGCCAATACCAGAACGGAAGTTTCACCAGACAGCACAATAGGCACGCCCATACGCAGGTCTGCGCGGGCGCGAGCTAATCGCTCGATAATGGTTGGGGCGAACGCCATGTTACAACTTTCTCTCGTGTCACAGGGCATATCTATGTCAAAGTGATCTGAATTGAAACAATTGCCCGTGTTCCCACACGAGGGCGTGAGACTGATGCGGAAAATCTTGCTGTCTGGGCAGAGAAAGCCCATCTAAGATGCAACACAAGGAAAAGTATCGATGGCACAAATGAAAAGAATCCTACTGGTTGATGATGATGAGGACCTACGTGAAGCGTTGGGCGAACAGTTGTTGATGACCGAAGATTTCGATGTCTTTGAAGCGGGCAATGGCAGTGATGCTATGGAAAAGGTCAAAAGCGAACTGTACGACTTGATCGTTTTAGACGTTGGACTGCCTGATACAGATGGCCGTGAATTGTGCCGTTTGATGCGCAAACAAGGCGTAAAATGCCCTGTACTGATGTTAACTGGGCATGATGGCGATTCAGATACAATCTTGGGTCTAGATGCGGGTGCGAATGATTACGTGACCAAGCCGTTCAAATTTCCAGTTTTGTTGGCACGTATGCGTGCGCAGTTGCGCCAACATGAACAATCAGAAGATGCGATTTTCACGCTTGGCCCATACACGTTTAAGCCAGCGATGAAGATGTTGATCACGGAAGACGAACGTAAAATTCGTCTGACTGAGAAAGAAACAAACATCCTGAAGTTTCTATACCGCTCGACAGAAGGTGTGGTTCCACGCGATATCTTGTTGCACGAAGTATGGGGCTACAATGCTGGTATTACGACTCACACGCTTGAGACACATATTTACCGCCTACGCCAAAAGATCGAACCTGATCCCTCTAATGTTCGGCTCTTGGTCACAGAATCTGGCGGCTATCGTTTGATGTCCTAAACAGTTCCCGCCGCACGTTCGGGTTAAAACGTGCACCTCCCAAAACTGGGCCGGACCTTTGTGTCCGGTCTTTTTGCGTTAAATGCTTAAAGAAGATGACGTCAGGTTTCGGATGGTATCCCGTGATGTCTGTCGGCATTGTTGGTCTAAATAATCCAAGGACAGCGTGATGAAAAAAGCGATCTATGAAGAGTTTGGCAACCCGGTCGAAGTGCTCAGAGTGGTGGAAGAACCGCAAGCGGTCTTGAAGGATGGGCAGGCCCGCGTTGATGTGTTGCGTGCGCCGATCAATCCAAGCGATTTGATCCAAATTTCTGGAAACTACGGTGTGCGTCCACCGCTGCCTGCCACTGCAGGGAATGAGGGATTGGGCCGCGTTGTTGAGGTGAATGGCGCAGGTGTCGCAGTGGGTCAGCTGGTGCTGTTGCCCGCTGGCGTTGGGACGTGGGTTACGGAAATCGTGGCTGACATTCGTCATTTGATCCCGATGCCGGAAGGCGATTTGGATCAGTTGTGCATGCTGATGGTCAATCCGGCGACAGCGCAACTTTTGCTAACTGAATTCGTTGATCTGAAAGCAGGCGATTGGATGATCCAATCGGCTGCAAACTCTGCTGTTGGTGTTTACCTTGTTCAACTGGCCAAAGCGCGCGGCGTAAATGTGGTGAGTGTCGTGCGCCGCGAAAGCGCCGTGGCCGATTTGAAAGCCGTTGGTGCGGATGTTGTGATCATCGATAGCCTTGATTTGGCGAGAGACGTTAAGGCGGCAACTGGTGCCAAGATGAAGCTGGCTGTTGATGCGGTGGCCGGTGAAACGGCGGGGCGTTTGGCGGATACGCTGGAACGTGGCGGGACTTTAGTCAATTATGGTGGGATGTCCAATCAGCCCTCTGCCCTTGGGGCTGGCGCGCTGATTTTTAATGATATCATCATGCGTGGGTTCTGGTTGGTTTTGTGGTTCGAAAAGGCCACGAAAGAGGAACGTATGGGTGTTTATGCTGCGCTAACGGCGGCGGTTGCGAAGGGCGAACTACATGCCCCTATCGACAAGGTCTTTGCCTTGGATGAAATCGCAGAGGCGGCCCGTCACTCATGGGCTGGTGGACGCAGTGGCAAGGTGCTTATTGCCCCCAACGGCATCTAATTGATTATGGCGTTCAGGTCGTGGGCGGCGTAAGTTGCCCACAATTACAGCCTGAAGGGACGCGATATGTCATTTACCCTAGCCACTTGGAACATCAATTCGGTCCGCCTGCGCGAGCCAATTGTGCTGAAGCTTTTGCAAGAGCAGGGACTGGATGTGCTGTGCCTTCAAGAATGTAAAAGCCCTGTGGATTTGATCCCGATGGAGGGCTTTGCAGAGGCCGGATACCCCTATTTTGTCGCTCGCGGTCAAAAGGGTTATAACGGCGTTATGATCTTGTCCAAGATGCCGATTGAGGAAGTGGCTGCAGAGGACTTTGCATCACTTGGTCATGCGCGTCACATTGCTGGACGTCTTGAAAACGGCGTGACGATCCATAACTTTTACGTCCCTGCGGGGGGTGACAAGCCTGATCGCGCAGTGAACGAAAAGTTTGGTCAAAAGTTGGATTACCTGACTGAGATGCGCGATTGGTTCAAGGCGAACAAACCTAAGAAGTCTATTCTTGTAGGTGATTTGAACATTGCACCCCTGCCTCACGATGTTTGGGATCACAAAAAGATGCTGAAGATCGTTAGCCACACGCAGGTTGAGGTCGACCACTTTAATGATGTGATGGCTGCGGGTGATTGGATCGATGTGACCCGTCAGGATATTCCAGAAGGGTTGCTGTATAGTTGGTGGTCTTACCGCGCTAAGGATTGGGATGCGGCCGATAAGGGCCGTCGTCTGGATCACGTGTGGGCTACGTCCGACATTTCTGCTGCTGCGCACTCCAGCCGTGTGTTGCGCGATGCGCGTGGATGGGAAAAACCCAGCGATCACGCACCAGTTTTTGCAACATTTGATCTTTGAATCTAGGCCGGTCCAACCCATATAGGGTTCAAGCCTAACGACTAGCCCCATAGGGGAAGGAATTTACGATGATTGATTTGGGAATGGCAGCAGCGCCGGCAGCGGATGCTGATCTAATCAAGGACGCAACCGAAGCCACGTTTATGGCGGATGTTATCGAGATGTCGAATACGGTCCCTGTGATCGTCGATTTTTGGGCACCTTGGTGTGGCCCGTGTAAGACCCTTGGTCCGATGCTGGAAGATGCAGTGCGCGCCGTCAAAGGTGCTGTGAAGATGGTTAAAGTGAACGCTGACGAATGTCAGGCGTTGACGGGCCAGTTGCAAATTCAATCGCTACCAACAGTTTATGCGTTCTTTGAAGGCAAGCCAGTTGATGGTTTTCAAGGTGCGGTACCGCAGTCTGAAATCAATGAATTCGTTGCGCGTGTTGTCAAGGCAGGTGGTGGCGAAACGCCAGCTGATACTTTGAACGATGCGGTTGAAGTGGCCGAAGATATGTTAACTGATGGCGAAGCAGATGATGCGGCGCAAACGTTTAGCGCGATCTTGGGCGAAGATCCAAATCACGCTGGCGCTTATGGCGGGTTGGTGCGGTCCCACATTGCGTTGGGTGATTTGGATCAAGCCGAAGCTGTGCTGAACGGTGCCCCTGCAGAGATTTCCGCCAGTCCAGAACTTGAAGCGGCTTCTGCCCAATTGGAGCTTGCACGCCAAGCTGCGGATGCAGGCCCTGTGGGCGAGTTAACCGCTGCTGTTGAAGCAGATGAGAACAACCACCAAGCACGCTTTGATCTGGCGCTTGCGTTACACGCCAATGACGATGCTGAGGGTGCAGTTAGCCAATTGTTGGAATTGTTCCGCCGTGATCGCGATTGGAACGAGGGCGCGGCCAAGACACAGTTGTTCACAGTGTTTGATGCGCTGAAGGCAAATGACCCGATCGTTTTGAATGGGCGCCGCAAGTTAAGCACATTGATATTTGCCTGATACGGTTGTCGGGCTAGGTGGGGTGTTATGATAAAACCTTTTGATCTCCCCGACATTATCCCTGTGTTCCCTTTAGCGGGTGCGCTGCTTTTGCCGCGTGCACGTTTGCCGTTGAACCTGTTTGAGCCGCGTTACCTCCAGATGTTTGATGATGCCCTTAAAACGGATGATCGATTGATCGGGATGGTTCAGCCAAACGAGGTTGAAGGCCGTGATGATCTTGGTCTGCATTCGATAGGTTGTGTGGGTCGTATTACGCAGTTCTCAGAGACAGAGGGTGGCAGTTATATGATTACGCTTGGGGGCGTGTCGCGCTTTCGGGTGCTCAACGAAGTTGAGGGGTTTACGCCTTATCGCCGCTGCGAAGTCAGTTGGGCAGGGTTTGAGCGCGATCTTGGAGATGTGGAAAACGACCTGGTTTTTGATCGTCCTGCGTTCCTGAAAAAGCTGAACAAGTTCTTTGAGGCCAAAGGACTATCTGCAGATTGGGACACCTTGGATGACGCCGAAGACGAGTTGTTGATCAATTCGCTTTCGATGATGATGGACTTTGACGCAGAAGAAAAACAAGCGTTGCTTGAAGCGCCTTGCCTAAGCACGCGTCGCGAGACACTTGTGACCCTAATTGAATACACCCTGCGCGGTGGCCTAGACGGAGATATGATGCAATGAGCACTGAAACCAAAGCTGAGCGTAGCATGTTAGAAGCACTAATTTGCCCGCGTACGCAAACAACATTGCGCTATGATGCTGATGCGCAAGAATTGATTTCAAAAGCTGCAAACCTGGCGTACCCCATCCGCAATGGCATCCCTGTTATGCTGGTGGATGAAGCGCGCAAGTTAGACTAACTAACGCATCAGATCAGGTAGATCGCCACTTAATCCTGCAGCTTCGCGCATAAACCCGCGTCGCAGGCTTGGCATTTTATTTATCAACCCCATTCCCAGATCACGGCTCAAACGCAGAAGCGGATTGTTGTTTGAAAACAGTTTGTTAAATGTATCTGTTGCCAGCGCAAGCGCGGTGTTGTCGAACCTGCGCCATTCTTCATACCGCTTGAGAACCGCAAGGCTGCCGTAGTCTTCACCACGGTTTTGCGCCTCTGTAATGATCTGAACCAATGCCGCGATGTCGCGCATCCCTGCGTTCAATCCTTGGCCGGCAATCGGGTGCAGGCCGTGGGCTGCATCACCTACGAGGGCCGTGCGATCTGCAACCAGTTGTTCTGTCATTGAAAGCGAGAGCGGGTAGGAATAGCGCGTACCAGTGAGTGAAATTTCACCCAAGAAATTGCCAAATCGCGGACGCAACATGGTTAGATAATCTTCGTCATTGAGCGCGTTAAAAGCGGTGGCATTCGCAGCACTCTCGCTCCAAACGATGGAACTGCGATTGCCAGTCAGGGGCAGGATCGCAAGTGGACCCGTTGGCATAAAGAACTGGTGTGCGATGCCGCCGTGTGGTTTTTCATGTTCGATGGCGCAGACCAATGCGGTTTGGCCATATCCCCAACCGATGCGTTTGATTCCAGCGCGTGTTGCCGTGCCGCTGCCGCGGCCATCGCAGCCGATTAGACTGCGGGAGGTCAGTGTTTTCCCGCTCTCAAGAGTGACAGTGACGCCAGCACCCTCAACGACTTGGTTGGTGACGGTTTGCCCCTCAAAGTGCTTGATCAATGGATTTTCGGCCATTGCTTCCAACAAGGAGCGGCGCAGGTGCCGGTCTTGGACCATATAACCCATTGGGCCGTCCTCAATCTCTGCATGATCAAAGTGCATGAAGAAAGGGGAGGGGCCTTCGCCCGCGCGTCCATCGGTGACTTTGATCTCTAACATCGGTTGGGCATCGTCGCTAAGCGCATCCCAAAGGCCGATGCTTTTCAACAGACGTTGTGAAGTTAATGCGACAGCGTAGGACCGCCCGTCAAAGGCAGCGTTCTTGCGCACCTTAGTCGTTAGCGCGTCAATCACGGTTGTGGTGATCCCTGCGCGTGCAAGAGCGATGGCCAAGATGGGGCCATTCAGCCCGCCACCCACGATGGTTATGTCTGTGTCAAATTTCATAGTTGTAGATATGGGGAGCAGACGGGGATTGTCCATGCGTGGTTGCGTCGCTACCCTTCGATTAAATGGTTTGCAGGAGCGGTAATATGAATGACTGGCTAACAATGACGGCGTGTGATTTGGGACGTGGTATTGGGGCAGGGGAGATTGATCCCGTTGCTCTGACCCAAACCTATTTGGATGCAATCGCCGATCATCAGTTTTCGGACCAGATTTATGCACGGGTTACGTCAGCACGTGCATTGTCAGAGGCGACAGCCGCGGCTGGACGGGCAAAGTCAGGGCATCGTTTGTCCCTGCTAGACGGTGTTCCGATCAGTTGGAAAGACTTGTTTGATACAGCAGGTGTTGGGACCGAAGCAGGGTCGAAACTGTTAAGTGGCCGTGTCCCAGAAGTTGATGCCGTCGTATTAGCGTATGCCACCGCTATGGGATTGGTTTGTTTGGGTAAAACCCACATGAGCGAATTGGCGTTTTCAGGGTTGGGTTATAATCCCTCGACTGAAACGCCCCCTTGTGTGAATGATCTGGACGCGGTTCCTGGTGGATCCTCATCTGGTGCTGGCACGTCGGTTGCGTTCAATCTGGCGGCTGCTGGCATAGGGTCTGACACAGGTGGTTCTGTCCGTATTCCTGCCGCGTGGAATGATCTGGTTGGATTGAAAACCACAGCGGGACGGCTGTCATTAAAGGGTGTCGTTCCGTTGTCAGTGAAGTTTGACACGGTTGGCCCTTTGACACGATCTGTTGAGGATGCAGCAGAGTTGTTTGCAGTGATGGACGGCAGTAAGGCCCCTGATTTGCGCGGCGCAACCTTAAAGGGTCGCAAGTTTGCGATTGTGCGCACGACCTTGATGGATGATTTGCGTGATGCACCAAAAGCAGCGTTCGAAAGCGCGGTTCAGCGCATGCAAGCCGGCGGTGCGGTGATTGAGTATATCGACGTGCCAGCGGTTCAAGATTCCTTAAACCTATCTACGATTTTGATGACCTCGCAGGCCTATGGTCAGTGGAAAGATGTTATCGAGGAGAATCCAGATGTAATGTACCCGGAAATCCTAAAGCGGTTCCGTTTGGGTGCGGAACATAGTGCTGCAGATTATGTAGCTGCGGTGAATAAACTGGAGGAAGTGCGGGCTGCATATAATGCTGCAACTGCAGGATATGACGCAGTGCTTGCACCAACATCAGCAATTATGCCCCCGAATTTGGATCGTTTGAATGCTGAAGAAGACTATTACGTCACTGAAAATCTGCTGTCCCTGCGTAATACACGCGTTGGAAACTTGTTAGGATTGTGTGGTTTGACCCTTCCAACAGGTGTGCCAAGTTGCGGAATTATGTTCCTTTGTGCGCCCGATACAGAAGCAAAATTGCTTCGAATTGGGGCGGCAGCAGAGGCGGCATTGTCCTGATTTCAAAATAGGGATGACTCAAAAGCCACATAACGCTGCCTAGGTCTTTGTTTTTCTGGACGAAAGCCGTTCTGTTGGGTAGTTTGGAAGAAACGGGACGATAATGATCCCGATCCTGAGGCAGTTTTGATGAAGTTTCCCGAGCGGTTTTCGAACCTTCCGGCTTATGCGTTCCCACGTTTGCGTGCGTTATTAGACGTACACGAAGCGGGGGGCGACGTAGTCCACATGACGATTGGTGAACCCAAGCACGCGTTTCCAGCGTGGGTGACAGACGTGATTTCTGAACACGCCGCTGGGTTTAATCGGTATCCACCGAACGAGGGCGCGATTGAATTGCGCCAAGCCTTTTGTGATTGGGCGCAACGCCGTTACGGTGTGACCCTTGATCCAGAGACAAATGTGATGCCTGTGAATGGCACGCGCGAAGGTTTGTACAACGCCCCGATGGCATTGTGCCCTGAAACCAAGAACGGTCAGCGTCCTGTTGTTCTGATGCCGAACCCGTTTTATCAAGTTTATATGCTTGCCAGCATTTCATCGGGTGCAGACCCAATTTTTGTCGATGCCACGGCTAAGACCAATCACCTACCAGATTACGCAAGCCAACCGGTTGAGATTTTGGATCGCACGGTTGCTGTCTATATCTGTTCCCCCGCCAACCCTCAGGGTGCAGTTGCGGATCGGGCGTATTGGACGGAATTGCTGACATTGGCAGAAAAACACGATTTCCGGATTTTTGCGGATGAATGTTATTCCGAGATATATAGAGACACGCCACCTACTGGCGCATTGGAAGTGGCAGCAGAGATGGGCGCCGATCCCGAACGGGTCGTTGCGTTCCACTCGCTGTCCAAACGTTCAAACCTACCGGGTTTGCGCTCAGGCTTTGTGACCGGCGGTCCAAAGACGATGGATGAGATCCGTCAATTGCGCACTTATGCTGGTACACCATTGCCACTGCCTTTGCAGATGGCAGCGGCGGCGGTTTGGAACGACGAAGAGCATGTGATTGAAAACCGTGCGCTGTATCAAGAAAAGTTTGCGATTGTGGACAGCATCCTTGGTGACGTGCCGGGATACGTAAGCCCAGAGGCTGGGTTCTTTTTGTGGCTGCCAGTTGAAGACGGCGAAGCGGCTGCATTGAAGTTATGGAAAGAGACAGGCGTGCGTGTGCTGCCTGGTGCGTATTTGGCGCAAGACGTTGACGGGGTTAACCCCGGTACAGGATATATTCGGGTCGCTATAGTGGCTCCAAAAGTGGAAATGACACGAGGGATCCAAGCGATCCGCGACTGTCTTTATCCACAATAAAAATTAGGCGAGGTAGTAACATGGCATATCAGACACGCGGGCGCGATCCATTGCTAGACAGCAACATGGCCGAAGCCATCGAGAAACGCGGCAAGGAGCTGATCGGCATTGCGTTAATCATCGTTGGCTTGATGGCCGCGGCGATGATTTTTAGCTATACGCCGGATGATCCAAATTGGATGGTTTCTACCGACGCGCAGGTTCAAAATTGGTTGGGCCGTTCTGGTGCATCTATTGCTGCTCCGTTGTTTATGATTGTTGGATTGGGTGCGTGGGCTGTTGCTGCAGTATTGCTGGCATGGGGTGTACGTTTTGCCATGCATTTTGGTCAAGAACGCGCAGTGGGTCGGTTGATTTTTGCGCCAATTGCAGTCGCATTAGTGTCTATTTACGGCGCGACGCTAGAACCCGGTCAAGTTTGGTTGCAAACCCATAGCTTTGGTTTGGGCGGCTTGTTTGGTGACACTGTCATGGGCGCGGTTTTGACTGTTCTTCCGTTGGGATCTTCGTTTGCGATCAAGCTGATGTCGTTGATTTTGGGTGTTGGCATCCTTGCCTTTGGTGCGTTTGTATTGGGGTTCACTAAACCTGAATTGATGCGCACGGGTCGCTTTTTGATGATCGGTCTGATCATGCTTTATGCCGCCTTTATGGCGTTGCTGGGCAAAGGCGCAAACTCTGCGGTTCTCGCTGCACGTGACATGCAGGCGCGCAATGCTGATCGCAAAGAACGCCAACGCATTGAAGCGGATGAAGCCGCTGCATATCAAGCAGCCGTTGCGGCGGTTCCAGCCGCGCATACTTATGCTGATCCCTATGCTGAACAAGCACCAGAACCAATGCATCACGCGCCAGCCACTTATGTGGAGCCTGAGGTTAAGACAGGTTTGCTTGCCCGTATGCCCTCTTTGATCAAACGTGCAGAACCTGTTGTGCAGGAGATGCCTGAGTCAGAATTGATTGAGACGTTCAACAACGGCAACTATGTAGATGCGCCTGACGATGACCGTATCAAGGCGAAAATTGCTGGCGTTATTCAGTCCCGCGTTCGCTCGAACCCATCTATTCAAATCGAGTCGGTGGCACCGTTAACGAAGGGCCGTGGCCGTGGACCCGACCCATTGGTTTTGAACACTGAGCCAGCGCCGGACCAGCCTGCGCCAGAACAAAATATATTTGTTGATCAATTTGATTTGCCAGCAGAGCCACCAATGACAACACCTGCTGCTGCGATTTCTTCGCTGCGTCTTGAACCACCATTGGTCGCTCCTGCGCCCGTTGCTCCCGGAATTGAAACCGCTGCAAGAACACAAGCGGCTGCTCCAACTCCACAAGTGGCAGCGCAACCGATGTCGATCCCAGTGCCGGAACCACGTAAAGTGGTACAACAACCTATCCGCAAAGCCGTTCAGCCCAGTGCTCGTGCGAAAGCCGAAGCGCAACCTAGTCTGTCGTTTGAAGACAAACGCCCAGCATTCGAATTGCCGCCGCTGAGCTTGTTGGAAAGTGCTGATGATGTTCAGCACCAGCATCTGAGTGATGAAGCGTTGGAAGAAAACGCACGTATGCTAGAGAACGTGTTGGATGATTACGGCGTTAAAGGCGAGATCGTTTCTGTGCGCCCTGGTCCTGTTGTTACCATGTATGAGCTTGAGCCTGCACCCGGTTTGAAAGCCAGCCGTGTTATTGGTTTGGCCGATGATATCGCCCGCTCAATGGCCGCCCTTTCGGCGCGTGTTTCTACGGTTCCAGGTCGTTCTGTGATCGGTATCGAATTGCCGAATGAGCACCGCGAAAAAGTTGTATTGCGCGAGATTTTGTCGAGCCGTGATTTTGGGGACAGCAACATGCGTCTTCCCCTTGCTTTGGGTAAAGACATTGGTGGCGACAGCATGGTGGCAAACCTTGCCAAGATGCCTCACCTGCTAATCGCGGGTACGACAGGTTCGGGTAAATCAGTTGCGATCAACACGATGATCTTGTCACTGCTATACAAGCTGACACCTGAAGAATGTCGTATGATTATGATCGATCCAAAAATGCTGGAATTGTCCGTTTATGACGGCATCCCGCATCTACTGTCCCCAGTTGTAACAGATCCTAAAAAGGCTGTTGTGGCTCTAAAGTGGACTGTTGGTGAGATGGAAGAACGCTATCGCAAGATGTCTAAAATGGGCGTTCGTAACATCGAAGGTTATAATGGTCGTGTGCGTGAAGCATTGGCCAAAGGTGAGTTGTTTAGCCGTACAGTTCAAACGGGTTTTGACGAAGACACCGGCGAGCCGATCTTTGAAACAGAAGAGAACACACCAGAGACACTGCCATATATCGTCGTGATTGTAGACGAAATGGCCGACCTTATGATGGTTGCTGGTAAAGAGATCGAAGCCTGCATTCAGCGCCTTGCGCAGATGGCGCGTGCTTCTGGCATTCACTTGATTATGGCAACACAGCGTCCGTCTGTGGATGTAATTACAGGTACGATTAAAGCCAACTTCCCAACGCGAATTTCGTTCCAAGTGACCTCGAAAATCGACAGCCGTACCATCCTTGGTGAAATGGGTGCTGAACAACTTTTGGGTATGGGTGACATGTTGTACATGGCTGGTGGTGCAAAGATTACGCGTTGCCACGGCCCGTTTGTGAGCGATGAAGAAGTCGAAGAAATCGTGAACCATCTGAAAGCATTTGGTGCGCCCGACTATATCACTGGTGTCGTCGAAGGGCCTGATGAAGACAAAGAAAACAGCATTGATGCTGTCCTTGGTTTAGGTGGGAATACTGACGGTGAAGATGCGCTGTATGACACAGCTGTTGCCATCGTTGCAAAGGATCGCAAGTGTTCCACCAGCTATATCCAACGTAAGCTTGCGATTGGGTACAACAAGGCGGCGAGGCTTGTGGAACAGATGGAAGATCAGGGTCTGGTGTCTGCTGCTAATCATGTTGGTAAACGCGAAATCTTGATCCCAGAACATGGCTAAAGACTAATTGCCCGGCCGCCAGAACGATCAGCGTGAAAATTTTCTAAAGGCACAATCGCTAGGCGCAAACAGGCCTGATTATGTGTACCTCAGCGGCGAAGTGGGGGTGCAATCTCGTTTTGCGCTGCCTTTCGCAGAGCAGGCAGTCCTTGCTGACGCGCTGTTTGAAGGGGGTGGAATTGCCCCAGGAACAGGTGACGTTTCACAAATATATGTCCTGCGTGGGCCAACCAAAACCCAAGAGTTCAGAGGCGTCACCGCTTGGCACTTGAACGCACTTAATGCGGTAAATTTTGTGGTTGCTGCAGAATTTCAGCTGCGCCCAAAAGACATAATTTTTGTTGCTGAGCAGCCGATCACGCGGTGGGATAGGGCTGTTTCGCAGGCGATACCGAACTTTTATGGGGCTACGTCAACAGTCGGAAACTAAAGCGTTTGCGCGATTTTTCGCCTTTGATATCGCATAACATGGTTGGATTACTTATATATTGTTTCATAACAAGAATAAGCAGGACCCGAAAATATGTCGTACGTTTTTAAATCCATCATCGCAGCCACGTTTATGAGTTTGGCAACAGTCGCGAGCGCCGAAAAACTATCGCTTAGCGAGATCTCTGGCTATCTTAACGCGTTGAAGACGGCCTCTGGCGACTTCACACAGATCAATGAGGATGGCACGATTTCGGTTGGTAAGATTTTTATAAAGCGGCCAGGCCGTATGCGGTTTGAGTACGATGATGCACTAGTTCTGGCCAGCAGCGGGTCTATCAAAATAATCGATAAGAAATCTAACCTGCCACCTGAGTCCTACGCTCTAAGACGTACGCCACTTTCGTTGATCTTGGCGCGTAATGTTGATCTGGGTCAGGCGAAAATGGTTGTCGGTCACGACTATGATGGCACGGCAACGATTGTACGGGCGCAAGATCCAAAGAATCCTGAGTACGGTAGTATCGAATTGAAGTTCACTAGCAGTCCAGTTGAGCTGCGCCAATGGGTTGTAAACGACTCCAATGGTGGTCGTTCTACAGTCATTCTAGGCGAGTTAGTCAAAGGTGGGGTGCTGGCGAACCAATTGTTCGAAATCGATCCGCAATAAAAGATTAGGCTCGCCAGTTTCTTCCGCAATTGGCGAGCTGGCTTCTGTAAGTGTTTGCGCGCGATGCAACCTCGCCCGCGATACGAACCAGCCAAGCTTTATTTTTGTATGTCCCACGAGAAAAGCCAGTGTGCCCATCATGGTAAGCAAAGTACTGGTTGCGGGCATCATTTAGGGACACGCCGTTACGTTTGCGCGTGATATTCATATACCAACCCATAAAATCGGCGGCATCTTTGATGTTTGTTCTGCGTGCAGACCGGCTGCCTGTTGCGACTTGATATTCTTTCCAAGTGGCGTCCAAAGCTTGGGAATATCCAAGTGCACTAGATTGTCGGCCCACTGGGATAACGCCAGCGGAATACCGGAATGGTGGACGTGCGTTGCTTTTGAATTTGCTCTCTTGATAGATCACGGCCATGAGGACGTGAACCGGTACGTTCCATTTGCGTTCAGCTGCGCGAAATGCGCGCAAGTACTGAGGCTTTTCTTGGACGATAGAACATGCGTTGTCCAAATTACGTGGCGCGTTCGAGGAACCACCACCACCGCTGCCACCGCCGCACGAAGCAACCGCTAGAATTAATATCATTGCGCCAATAGATTTTTTCATATGCCTGCCGTTTTTTATATTCGTTTTGGTCACTCTAGCTGATTTTTCGAATTTGGGAAATCAGGTTTCTACAAAAGCACGGCCAAGATTAGCGGCAAAGCGCCGACCGCCATCAGCGTAGATGTCACGACCAACCCGGCAACCGCATCAGAATCGGCCCCGTATTTCTCAGCTAGCAAATATGAGGTTACTGCGACGGGTGTTGCGATTTGAATGACCAACACACCAAAGGCGATGTGGCCCAGCGCGAAGTAGTCGGCAACAATCCAAGCAACGGCGGTGCAAATAATCAGCTTGATCAGCGACAGAAACGCCGCTTTGCCCAGACCTCGCGGGCTGAGGCGCGCAACGGCAACGCCCAATGTGATCAACATGATTGGTATGGCAATTTGGCCGATCAAGGACAGTGTGTTGGTCAGGAACAGGGGTGTTTCCCAGCCCTGCCAAAGGAACAATGCACCCAGTAAAGTGGCCCCCACCAAGGGTTCACGCACCACTTTTCCCAAAGCACCTTCCCCAGAAACCAGCCAGATACCGAAGGTAAAAGACAAGATCGCCATAACAGCGAAAACAACAATTGCGTTGCTTAATCCTGCTTCGCCAAATGCGAACAGCGCGAGGGGTAGGCCCAAATTTCCGGTATTTCCAAAAATGAGCGGGGCCATGTAAGTGCGCGTGTTCAGGCGGCCAATCTTGCAGCACAGCCACACCACTAGTGTCACGCCAAGATAGGCCGCGAAGGATGCAAGGGTAAGTGCAGTTAACGCGCTTGGGTCCATTTCTGCCTGCATTAGAGAGACAAAAATCAGACAGGGCACTGAAAGGGTCATCGCCAATTGGGTTACAAACTGAATGCGATATTCAAAGCCCAGCTTGACCCAAGTAAAACCAACGGTTGCCAAAAGGAAAACCGGAGCGACGATCTCGAGGACTGTTAAGATAAGGGCCACAGACTGTTTCCTAAAAAAAGGCTTCAAAAATTGGACAAAGGTCCCTTGCAACGTCTACTAACGAGCGATAGGGGCTGCAACGTTATGCTAAGAATTCGTGCAAAATATCATTTGGGCCAAGTTGTCCGGCACAAGAAGCATCCCTTTCGGGGTGTGATATTTGACGTCGATCCTCAATTTGCAAATACGGATGATTGGTACGAGGCGATTCCAGAGGAAAGCCGCCCGATCAAGGAACAGCCATACTACCACCTTTTGGCTGAAAACGACCAAAGCTATTACGTGGCTTACGTGTCCGAGCAGAACCTATTGGCTGACTATTCTGGTGAACCGGTGGATCACCCTGATATCCCGGATTTGTTTGGCCCGTTCCAAGACGGTTCATACCCTCTGCATTTCCAAATGAACTAAAGTTTTCGGCGGGCCAATGGCCCACCGTTCGTTTAGTATCCTAATGCACAGCCATCTTTACGCGCATCACTAGCTCCCTCAAGAACGCCATCTTCGCTGATCAAAATCGCTTGGGCACCGCCGATTGCTGTGTCTGGAATGCTGACGTTGTGGCCTAGGTCACTTAGTTCTTGGCGCATAGCATCTGAATAACCGCGTTCGACCTTCATATTACCTGCATCGCTAAAGGCACGTGGCGCGTCGATTGCGCTTTGTGGGTCCATCCCGAAATCGGTTAGATTACTGGCAAAGCGTGCGTGACCATTGGGTTGATATGCCCCCCCCATTACACCAAACGGCATGATCGGTTTGCCGTTCTGGCGGACCATTCCGGGAATGATGGTGTGCATCGGACGTTTGCCGCCCTTCAGTTCATTCGCGTGACCCTCTTCAAGCGTAAAGCCAGCGCCACGATTCTGCATTAGTATACCGAATTTCTCAGAGGCGATGCCCGATCCGAAACCGTGGAAGATGGAATAGATCAATGAAACCGCCATGCCATCGCGATCCACCACAGTGATGTAAATGGTATCCTTGTGAACGGATTCAGTTAGCGGTGCCGCAGCTTGCATCGCGCGTTTGGGATCAATCAACGTTGCCAACTTGGATGCCGTATCTGCAGACAGCATATGGTCGACGCGCGTGGTGTGTTCTGGATCGGCCAAGAAGCGATTGCGCGCGTCATAGGCCAGCTTGGATGCCTCGGCCTCAATATGGGCGCGCTGTGAACCTAAGGGGTCCATTGATGCAATGTCAAAGTGCGACAAGATATTTAGCATCAACAGCGCCGTGGCACCTTGGCCGTTTGGTGGATGCTCAACCACTTCGATGTCTTTGTAATTGCCACCGATAGGCGTTGTCTCATCACTCGCAGTATTTGCGAAATCTGCGGCCGTGTGGACGCCCCCCGCTGCGGTAAGGCTGGACACCATGTCCTCTGCGATTTCGCCTGTGTAAAACGCATCTCGGCCATCTTTGGCGATGCGCCGCAATACCTCTGCTTGACCAGGTGAGCGGAAGATTTGCCCGACTCTTGGTGCGTTTCCTTCAAACAAGTATTGGTCGCGTGCAGAGCCCTGCAAAGTGCCCGCATCATTGGCCCAGTCAAATGCGACGCGTGGTGCCACCGGAACCCCGGCATCTGCGTAATGAATGGCAGGTGCCAAAATGCGATCAAGGCCCAGCTTGCCGACATGTTCAGAAAGATTGCAAAACGCATCGATTGCGGTTGGCACAGTTACGGCATGGGCGCTTTTCAAAGGAACAGTTGCTTGGCCCTCATTGCGCAAGGTTGCGCTGTCCAATGCAGCTGGTGCGCGGCCTGATCCGTTTATGGCGTGAACTTCATCGCTGCCAGCAGGGGAATATAGGACGAAACAATCACCACCGATCCCAGTCATCTGTGGTTCGCAGATGCCCAATAAGACGGCACCTGCGATTGCGGCGTCCATCGCGTTGCCGCCCGCCTTTAGGATATTAATTGCTTCTTGTGCGGCAAGGGGGTGCGACGTGGCACACATTCCATTGCTTGCAAAAACAGGGGATCGTCCGGGGAGTTGGAAATCACGCATATCGAAACCTTTGCCAATCATTTGATTAGCAACTTAGCGACGGTGAGGGGGAAGTCCACCAACAGTAGGAATAGTGGGTAGTGCCTCGACGTTGCGAACTGGGTGGGGGCCGTGAATTCGTGACGCCGAGGGAAGCTTTATGCAGCTACAGGTAACTGTATGACCTCGATTCAGGGCGTAATTGTGTTTCACCTGTGGCCCTTTTGGGAAAAGTCGATTTTATCTTTATTAGAAACCATCCAAACTCGCCCTCGGGCAAATCCGCAAACTGAACGTTGGTGTTGGGGGCGTTGCCAATTGGTGGTTCGCCATTTGGCATTGGTTCGCCTGTATCCGTCAACGCAATGTCCAATCCACTTCCCACCAAAGTGCATTGAACCCCAATAGGTCCTGGTTTTTGGGGGTTAGGGTACCCGTGCTCCACGATGTTATTCAGCACCTCAGCCAATACCATCTTGATACTATCGGGATCCTCAGAGTCTAATTGCAAAGGGGCTAAGCCTTCCAACAGTTTGGCGAGAGCCTTGCGCGCTGCAAATACGCCGCTGGTCACGCTGAACGTTACGCAAAAGGATACGGGCTGTGAGGACATTATAACACACTCCTAAACATCATGCAGGGCGATTGCATAGTGCCTCCAATGCACCTTCCAAAGTCGCGAACAGACTGAAAACGGTATCCATTCGGGTCAGGCGAAACACCTTATCAACAGTTGGCGTTAACCCTGCCAAAGCCAATGTTCGATCTTGTCCCATATGCTTCATTGAGGCAACAATGGCCCCCAACCCGCTGGAGTCGATAAAGTTAACTGTACTCAAATCGAGGACCACAATTTTGGGCCCATCCAAAGTTTCTGCGCGCATCGCATCTTTGAATTCGATTGCAACAGCTGCATCAATTCGGTCTTCATTCACAGACACGATCAGAACGGGGTCTACAGTTTTGGTCGATAATTCCATTATATGCACCTATGATCGTCACCAACGCGGCCACAACTAAGCCTTAAGTCTTACCAACTCGTGTCCATGGCACATAAAAATTCGGAGCACTTACTATGAAAAATGTCGTTATTGCAGGTGCTGCGCGCACGCCAATGGGTGGGTTTCAAGGTGACTTTGCACCAATGACAGCCGCGCAATTGGGTGGTGCTGCTATCAAAGCGGCCCTTGCTGGGGCGCAAACCGATACGGTGGATGAGGTTCTGATGGGCTGTGTTTTGCCAGCGGGGCAGGGTCAAGCACCTGCGCGCCAAGCTGGATTTGAGGGTGGTTTGGGCGAAGAGGTTCCTGCCGCTACACTGAACAAGATGTGCGGATCTGGTATGAAGGCTGCGATGATCGCCTATGACCAGATTGCGTTGGGCAACACGGACGTGATGATCGCGGGCGGCATGGAAAGCATGACAAACGCGCCGTACTTGCTAGAGAAAATGCGCGGCGGTGCGCGACTTGGGCATGGCAGCGTCATCGACCACATGTTCCTTGATGGTCTCGAAGATGCCTATGACAAAGGCCGCCTGATGGGCAGCTTTGCAGAGGATTGCGCCGAAGCTTTCCAATTTACCCGCGAGATCCAAGATGATTATGCGTTGGCGTCCCTATCGCGCGCGATTGAAGCGCAGGTCAATGACGCCTTCGATCAAGAGATAGCACCGGTTGAGATGAAAAGCCGTAAAGGCATGGTGACCATCAGCACAGATGAACAACCTGCCAAAGCGCGCCCGGACAAAATCCCACAGCTTAAACCTGCGTTTCGTGAGGGTGGCACTGTAACAGCTGCCAATTCATCTTCCATTTCTGATGGGGCTGCCGCATTGGTTCTGGCCGCGCAAGACGTCGCACAAGCCAAAGGTATGACCATTCGTGCACACATCAAAGGGCACGCCAGCCATGCTCAGGCCCCAGGCCTGTTCACCACGGCCCCAGTACCAGCGGCGCAAAAACTGCTTGAGCAAATTGGCTGGTCCAAGGATGACGTGGACCTTTGGGAAGTGAACGAGGCTTTTGCTGTCGTTCCACTTGCCTTCATGCACGAGATGGGGATCAGCCATGACATCGTCAACGTAAATGGCGGCGCTTGTGCGCTGGGCCATCCTATTGGTGCATCTGGGGCGCGGATCATCGTGACCTTGCTAAACGCGCTGGAAAAACGTGGCCTTAAACGTGGTATCGCAGCGATTTGTATTGGTGGTGGCGAGGGTACGGCCATTGCGATTGAGCGCCCTTAACCTGACCTATTTGAAAGCCAAACCATGAACGTAGATTACAAGTCCCTTAGCCAATCCATCGCGTCGTTGGCTGAGGGCGAAACTGACACCGTTGCGTTGATGGCGACGGTTGCCTGCGAAGTGCACCAAAGTGACGACCGTTTTGATTGGACGGGGTTCTACCGGGTGACCGAACCCGAGTTGATGAAAATTGGCCCTTATCAGGGGGGGCATGGATGTCTGGTGATTCCTTTTTCACGTGGTGTTTGCGGCGCAGCTGCACGCAGCCGTGAAGTGCAGCTTGTGGCAGACGTTGATGCCTTTCCCGGTCATATCGCGTGTGCCAGTTCAACGCGGTCCGAACTGGTTTTGCCCGTGGTGAATGGAAATGGGTTGTTATTGGGGGTTTTTGACCTTGATAGCGATCAACCTGATGCATTTACCCAAACAGATGCTGATGCAATGACAGCCATATTGGCGGACACGTTTAGGTTAGCAAACGTACCTTAAATTGAGGGTCCGTGAAGAAATTACTTGATTTTTCACGCAATTCGGCATCACCGTGAAATTAAGTTGTATAATTTCACGGATCTTTCATG
>DLQI01000094.1 GCA_002478745.1 Rhodobacteraceae bacterium UBA7436
ATAACTGCACATCACTTGCTCAATCTTCCGCAATCTAAACGGAAATGGTCTGTATGTTGTCACTGGTACCTCAAGATCTGAGCCAACGCCAATTTCCCGTATTAATCCTACCTTATAGCCATCCATCAACCGCCCTAGAAGCCGACGGATCGAACGAGGCTCCAATCCCCCACTTATCATATGCCCGATCAATCTCTTACGCTCGACTTTGATGATCGAAGCCCAGTGATCTTTGCGGGTCTCTTCCTCAATAAACTTGCGTTGAAAAACGGCCCAGCTGGCACCAATATCAAACAGGTCGCTGGGCACACGGTCGCCACGACGGCGGATACTTTGGGCAAATCCATGGTGCACTTGAGCTAGCGGTGCGATAGCAGTCAAATGATTGGCTGCTGCCAAGCGCATGTTCCAATCGGTTTCATCGAGATAAAAATGGTACGCGGGATCAAATCCCTCAAGGTCCACCAGAACACTTCGGCGAACGGCCATATTGGTGCCTTCAGTTTTCACCGCGTGGCCTACTGGCGGTGTTAGGATGGTAGGGTTTTCTTCATCAACATCAATTTTTGATGCAAATCCAAAACGATCAAGTACCCGCGCCTTCCATTGAAAACTAATTCCATTTCGCCCTATCACAAAACCGCCCACAGCGCTGACCTTATCTCTAGAAAATGGGGTGATTAGATAAGTTAACCAAGTAGGTTCTGGAACCGCATCATCATCAATAAACGCAACGATTTCTCCTGCAGAGTGTGCAATGCCAATATTGCGAGCCATAGAAATGTTGGCGTCGTCGAATTGAACGGTTTTAATTTTCCCCTTAAAGCCATCAAGCGCGGCAAGCCCTTTTGCATTTGCAACAACCACAATTTCAAAGTCATCGTACTGGACCTGAGAAAGGCCCAACACACAGATACAACGCGTCTGGCCGGTCGCGGCTGACAACCACAACACTGACCGAACAGGGCACTAATCCAACCCCATTTCAGCCATCATATCCTCAATCAATGGGACATCTTCTGGATTGTTCAGCTCCCAGAACTGACGTCCGTTTGCCTGAACTTCGGTGCAACGGACTGAACGCCCATTCTCCATAAACCGCAACTGCTCAAGTCCCTCAAGTTGCTCTAAAGGACCAACAGGCCAAGAAGGATAATCAGCGAGAGCGTCTGGGCGATAAGCATAGACACCGACGTGGTGAAACACAGGTGTAACAGTATCCTCCCCGAACACTTCAGACGTGAAGGGGATAACTTCTTTTGAGAAATACAGCGCCCGCTTATTCACATCAAAAACGGATGTTGTTCCACCCACTCGACCCGCTTTTCGATCAGCTAAAAAACTATTCAGCGTTGCGCCGTCACAGCGTAACACTGGTGTCGAAATCTCAGCGTTAGGGTCGATCTTTAGATCAGCAATAAGATCCTCGACAAACCAATGCGGAGTAAGCGGCGCATCGCCTTGTAAGTTTACAACGATGTCATAACCTCCCCCCAGCGCAGTATGCGCCGCAGCACATCGCTCCGTTCCGTTTGCACAGGCCTCGGGTGTCATCACAACCTCAGCACCAAACGCTTCCGCTGTGTTCTTGATCCGATTATCGTCCGTTGCAACTACAACACGGTCAACACCTCCAACCTCACAAGCAGCACGCCAAGAACGCTCAATCAATGAGCGCGACTGACCCGACGCGCCCTTCAGCATAGCGAGGGGTTTCGCAGGATATCGCGTCGATGCGTAGCGTGCGGGGATGACAATCAGTACGGTCATTATGCTGGTTTCAATTCAACGGAAGGTGCAAAGGCTATAAAGAATGGGTTGGCAAAATCTGCTTTGCCATACTTAAGCGGTGTTTGGTCGTCGAAGCGAACCACATCACCACCAGCACCGAGCAAAACAGCATGGCCGGCAGCCGTGTCCCATTCCATCGTACGTCCTAGGCGAGGATATACATCTGCCTCACCCGTCGCGATCAAGCAAAATTTCAAAGACGAGCCCGCACTTTTCATATCATTGACTGCGTATTTGTTGATGTAGTCATCAGTTGCTTGATCACGGTGAGATTTCGACGCCACCACCATCAACGCCGTATTGTCCGCCTTAGACACTGATATAGGAATTAAAGTTCCCATTGCATCTTTGTCCAAAGCCCCAACTTCTTCAACTGTTTGACCATCAGCTAGGGTAAAGAACATGCGGTTCTTTGCAGGAGCATAAACGACTCCCCGAGTTGGAACGCCACCTTCGACCATCGCAATGTTAACTGTAAAATCGCCGCGGCGGTGGATGAATTCTTTAGTTCCATCAAGTGGATCAACGATCAAAAATGTATCACCCTTAATGGTGTGGGTGTCTGATTGCTCTTCCGTCACCAGCATCACACTAGGGAATGCTGTGCGCAAACCAGCAGAAATAATGGCATCTGCTGCTTCGTCCGCTGCCGTCACAGGGCTTTCGTCTGACTTCAGTTTCACATCAAAATCATCGGCTTGGTAAATTTCCATGATCTTGTCGCCAGCTTCAAGCGCCAACTTACGGATAACCGGGATCAAATCGTCATAGTTCACGTGCATTCTCCTGCTCACGTATTGAGTGATAGCATTTGTTGATATGCCTACTTATGTCTCTTATGATATGAGCTGAACGGAACGGCAAGAATTCCGTGCAGCTCCAATATTTACTTGAGGTAAATCGAAAATGGTGCAGTTCCAATCCGCTCGCAAACCAACCGGTGGTTTTTCGTCGGCAATCGCGATCGCTGAATTGGTCTATCACTCTATCGTTCGAAGCGTCAGAAAGCAGCACAACAACGCGTTCCTAGCCCTTGCAGTTAACATGCTCCAAGTCGCAATTTTTGTAGGCGTCTTCTACATTATGTTCACTATTCTGGGCCTGCGTGGCGCTGCCATACGTGGCGATTTCCTTGTATACATCATGACCGGAATCTTTCTTTTCATGACACACACAAAAACGCTCACAGCAGTTATTGCATCGGAAGGTCCCGCAAGCGCAATGATGCAGCACGCCCCAATGAATACCATTATTTCAATAATGGCAGCAGCTTTGGGCGCGCTGTACGTCCAAATATTTTCTCTGTTCATTATTTTGTATGGCTACCACGTTATTGTGATACCAGTCGAAATTGACGATCCAGCCTCAGCGTTCGCAATGCTAATGATTGCATGGGTATCTGGTGTTGCTTTAGGTCTGGCCTTGCTCGCCTTGAAACCATGGTTCCCCACTGGCGTTTCTGTTATGTCTGTACTTTACATGCGTGCAAACATGATTGCGTCAGGCAAGATGTTCGTCGCCAACTCATTGCCCAGCTTTATGTTGGCAATGTTCGATTGGAATCCATTGTTCCACTTGATCGACCAAGCTCGCGGATTTGCGTTTATCAATTACTTCCCTCGTAACAGCAATTGGGAATATGCAATTTATGTCACCATTGCGTTGCTCATGCTGGGGCTAATGGGTGAATTTTACACTCGTAGACATGCTTCAGTAAGTTGGGATGCGCGCAGATAACCTAGCATTTTGAAGGCGCAAAGTTGGCAATCAGTTTACAACCCTTAGAGTCAGATTGATCCGCCCACTATTTGGCAACAAATTTGACGACCCAAAGCGAATCCGATCAACACCGTGATAGGCCAATCTGGCCTCTCCACCCATCACGACGACATCGCCCGATTGCAACCAGATAGAATCCGTCTTACCGCCACGTTCTGTGCCACCCACCCGCAAAAGCCCTTCATCACCCAAAGATACCGAAACCACTGGGTATTCAAAACTGGCCTCATCCCTATCCTGATGCATCCCCATCCTCGCATCCTGGCCATAAAAGTTGACGAGGCAGCATTCGGGTGACCGGTCGACACCTGAAACTTTTTCCCAAATACCCAAAACTTCCGCAGGGATCACGGGCCAAGGCATGCCATTCGGGTGAAACCTTCGGTATTCATAGCCATGAGAGTCAGAGTACCAACCAAACATGCCAGCCGAAGTCATCTTAACACTCATCGGCTTGCCATATGGGGTCATCGGAGAGAAAACGGGAGCCACTTTTGCAATATCCCGCACAGCTTCCAGCAATGTTAATTGCTCCACTGAACCGAGCAATTCTTTGTGAATTTCGAACCCACGTAGCTTAAGAACCGACATAAGTACCTCATTAGGTAAAGATTCACGCAAATACCTACGCCACAATGGTTGCAGGGGGCATTTACCCTCCTTATATAACCTCCGAACCGCGCAGAGCGACTAGTTTTGCGTGACATCATTATCGGGGCAATGACGCCAAAAAGGGTCAACGCCTCGCCACATCGCCTTATGATATGAAAAGGGATCGAAAACATGGCCAAAGTTATTGGTATTGACCTCGGAACGACCAACTCCTGTATTGCAATTATGGACGGCAGTCAGCCTCGCGTTATCGAAAACGCTGAAGGCGCACGCACCACGCCCTCTATCGTGGCCTTCACCGACAATGAACGCCTTGTAGGTCAGCCTGCAAAACGCCAAGCGGTAACAAACCCTGAAAACACAATCTTTGGTGTCAAACGCCTAGTCGGTCGTCGCAATGACGACGCGCACTTGGCCAAAGACAAAAAGAACCTTCCGTTCAATGTCATCGATGGCGGCAACGGTGATGCATGGGTTGAAGCCAAAGGCGAAAAATATTCACCTTCCCAAATCTCTGCCTTCATTCTAGGCAAGATGAAAGAAACAGCTGAATCATACTTGGGCGAAGAAGTGACCCAAGCGGTCATTACTGTTCCTGCGTATTTCAACGACGCACAGCGTCAAGCAACCAAAGACGCTGGCAAAATTGCTGGCCTTGAAGTTCTGCGTATCATTAACGAGCCAACAGCTGCTGCGTTGGCATACGGCTTGGACAAAAAAGAAACACAGACCATCGCGGTCTATGACCTTGGCGGTGGTACATTTGACGTAACCATCCTCGAAATCGACGATGGCCTATTCGAAGTTAAATCAACAAACGGCGACACCTTTTTGGGCGGCGAAGACTTTGACATGCGCATCGTCAACTACCTTGCCGAAGAGTTCAAAAAAGAGCACTCCGTCGATCTGACACAAGACAAGATGGCATTGCAGCGTCTGAAAGAAGCCGCTGAAAAAGCCAAGATCGAATTATCTTCTGCAAACCAAACAGAGATCAACCAACCGTTTATCTCAATGGGTTCTACAGGCCAGCCACTTCACATGGTGATGAAACTGACACGTGCGAAATTGGAAAGCCTTGTTGGTGATTTAATTAAAGCATCAATGAAGCCATGTGCTGCTGCGCTTAAAGACGCGGGTATCTCAGCTTCTGACATCGACGAAGTCGTATTGGTTGGTGGTATGACACGTATGCCACGCGTTATCGAAGAAGTGACTAAGTTCTTCGGTAAAGAGCCACATAAAGGCGTGAACCCGGATGAAGTTGTTGCCATGGGCGCAGCAATTCAAGCGGGCGTTCTACAAGGTGACGTAAAAGACGTTGTTCTTTTGGACGTAACACCATTGTCCTTGGGCATCGAAACTTTGGGCGGCGTATTCACCCGTTTGATCGATCGCAACACGACGATCCCAACGAAGAAATCACAAATCTTCTCAACTGCAGAAGACAACCAAAATGCTGTGACCATTCGCTGCTTCCAAGGCGAACGCGAAATGGCTTCGGACAACAAAATGTTGGGGGCTTTCAACCTTGAAAACATCCCACCAGCACCACGCGGTCTGCCACAAATCGAAGTGACCTTTGACATCGACGCCAACGGCATCGTGTCCGTAGGTGCCAAAGACAAAGGCACCGGCAAAGAGCAACAGATCACAATCCAAGCATCTGGTGGTCTGTCAGACGCCGATATCGAGCAAATGGTTCAAGATGCAGAAGACAATGCTGAGTCCGATAAAGAGCGCAAAGAGCTGATCGAAGCGAAGAACCAAGCAGAGAGCCTTGTTCACTCGACTGAGAAAGCAATGGAAGAGCACAAAGACAAAGTCGACCCGACTACTATCGAGGCGATTGAGTTGGCGATTGCTGCGCTGAACGACGATCTTGAAACAGACAATGCTGACAAGATCAAATCAGGCATCCAGAACGTGACCGAAGCGGCCATGAAACTGGGCGAAGCGATCTACAAAGCTGCGGCTGCGGAAGAAAGCGGCGACGACATGTCTGAGCCAGCTGGTGCAGATGAAGGCGCGGACGACGACATCCTCGACGCTGAATTCGAAGATTTGGACGACGACAAGCGCACATAAGCGCCACTCTGAACAACGACAGGGCCGGTCCGATTTATGGACCGGCCTTTGATGTTCCAAAGGGGACCCTGATCCATGGCTAAACGTGACTATTATGATGTGCTTGGCATTGCCAAAGGCGCGTCTGCGGACGAGATCAAAAAAGGCTATCGCAAGAAAGCCCGCGAATTGCATCCCGACCACAATTCCGACAACCCAAAAGCCGAAGACCAATTTAAAGAAGCGAATGAAGCTTACGAGGTCCTAAAGGACGGCGATAAGAAAGCTGCATATGATCGTTACGGACATGCTGCCTTTGAGGGCGGAATGGGCGGCGGCGGCGGCGGTCGCCAAGGCGGCGGTGGTCAAGGCGACTTTGGCAGCGCATTCTCCGACGTATTCGATGACCTATTTGGCGATTTTATGGGCGGCCAACGTGGCGGCGGCGGGCGGCGGGCAGCGCGTGGCGCTGACTTGCGCTACAACTTGCGTATCTCGCTCGAAGACGCATTTGCAGGTATGCAAAAAACCATCAACGTTCCAACCGCGCTGGCCTGTGACGGCTGCGAAGGTACCGGCGCTGAAGGTGGTGCTGAACCATCTACATGTCCAACATGTTCTGGCATGGGCAAGGTGCGTGCTCAGCAAGGGTTCTTTACTGTTGAGCGCTCTTGCCCAACGTGTTCCGGCATGGGCCAGATTATTAATAACCCATGCAAGTCTTGTTCTGGTGCAGGCCGTGTCGAAAAAGACCGTTCACTTTCTGTTAACATCCCTGCTGGAGTCGAAACAGGCACACGTATTCGCCTGTCAGGCGAAGGCGAAGCCGGCATGCGTGGCGGACCGTCTGGTGATCTCTATATCTTTATCGAAGTCTCTGATCACAAGTTGTTTGAGCGTGATGGCCTAAGCCTGTTCTGCCGCGTCCCTGTATCAATGAGCACGGCAGCCTTGGGTGGGAGCATCGAAGTGCCAACCATCGATGGTGGCCGTGGTCGCGTGCAGATCCCAGCAGGCAGTCAAGCGGGCCGTCAGATGCGCCTTCGCGGCAAAGGTATGCCAGCGATACGTGGAAACAACTCTGGTGACATGTTCATCGAAATGGCCGTGGAAACACCTGTCAATCTGACAGCGCGTCAAAAAGAACTCCTTAAGGAGTTCGATGAGCTCTCCTCAGAGAACAATCCAGAAAGCAGTAGCTTCTTCTCTTCTGTCAAATCCTTCTGGGATGCGATGAAAAGCTAAGGTTTAGGGCAGGGTTATCCCTGTCCTAAACCACCAACTTCGCAGCTGATTAACCATCCAGCAATCAGGTTTTGCGAACCTTACCTCATGAACGACTCACATCCCGCATTTGCAGAAGCCAGCAACCTTTTCGATCTGGACGAAGCCACGCCCATTGACTGGCCGTGCAGCCGGCCTGCGGTGCTCATCGCACACGAACGCAAGGCCCTGCGCGATAGGTTCTCTGAGGCCGGACCAACATCCCTTCCTGATCAAGAAATACTGGAATTGATTTTGTTTCGGGCAATGCCCCGCAAAGACGTAAAACCATTGGCCAAAGAACTGCTGGAGGCCTTTGGTGATTTCAACCGTGTCGTCACAGCTCCCATTGATCGCTTGCGCCAGTACACGGGGCTTACAAAGGCCGTGGCGCTAGAGTTCAAAATAATCGAGGCAGCGGCGCATCGCCTTGCGCGATCCAAAATCATGCGCCGCCCTGTGTTATCATCTTGGGACGCGTTGCTGGATTATTGCCATACCGCTATGTCACACGGAGAAACGGAAAAATTTAGAGTTCTCTTTCTCGACCCCAAAAATGTACTGATCGCTGATGAAGAGCAAGCCAAAGGCACCGTAGATCACGTGCCCGTTTACCCCCGGGAGGTTGCAAAACGCTCCTTAGAGCTGAACGCCAGCGCCATCATACTTGTGCACAATCATCCGTCTGGTGATCCAACCCCATCACGATCTGACATTAGCATGACACACCAAATACAACGCGCTTGTGACGCGCTGGGGCTCACACTTCACGATCATCTCATAATAGGTAAATCAAAGGAACTTAGCTTCCGATCTGAAGGGTTGATTTAGCGCACCCAGACCTCGACCCGTCGATTGGCTTGGCGTCCCCATTCACTATCGTCACACGCCATTGGCAACGCCTCGCCAAAAGCGTCAACGTCGAGCTGAACACGGTCTAAATTAGCAGTCTCAGCGGCTTTGCTTACTGCGCGGCGCACTGCGTCTGCACGGCGCAGAGCGATTTCACGATTAGCGGTTGCCGCTCCATCACCATCACTAAAACCAACAAACATTATGCGACGTGCATCATATTTCCCAAGCTCTAGTGAGGTGCCCCTAGATTTGTAGAC
>DLQI01000145.1 GCA_002478745.1 Rhodobacteraceae bacterium UBA7436
GGATCGGGCGGCATTGGCCTGCTGCGGCAGCGCAGGAATGCGTATATGTTCTCCGTCACATCATCAATATCGTTAGATTTGGCAAAGTACATTCCCAAGGGTTCTTGCTTTCCATAACTAAGTCAGTTGGGCCGTTGCTTCGATTTCGACCAATGCGTCATCTTCTATCAAACCTGCAACTACCAACATCGACATTGCAGGAAAGTGTTTGCCAAATACCGTACGATAGGCGGCCCCCACTGCGCGTTGATTGGCGACATAAGTCGCTTTGTCGGTGACAAACCAAGTCAGTCTAACAACATCGGATGGCTTTCCACCCGCCGCAACCACGATGTCAGAGATATTCTGCAGGGCTTGGTGCATCTGCGGTACAAATTCCTTTGACTCAAAGACCTTGTCTTTGTTCCAGCCGATTTGTCCACCGATATGCAAAGTGCCATCTTTGGTGAGAATACCGTTTGCGTACCCTAACGCTGGTGCCCAGCCGTCTGGTTGAATTGTTTTGTGTGTCATGATGATATCTTAGTGAAGTCAGTTAATCGCTGCTTGATGCTATCAGGTAGCGGTGTTGGTTTGCCGTCCAAGTCGATGTGGACAAGGGTTGTGTTCGTAACAAAACGTTGTTCGTCCCCGCAATGACACCTCATTTCGTAATCAAAACTGGTCCTACCAACCCGTGTCACATTTAGCCGTAGGTCCAAAAGATCACCATGGCGACTTGGCCTATTGAAAGTTGTGGTGATGGTTGCTGTGGGGATGCCAGCCGTTTGGAGAAACTGTTCAAACCGGTATTCTAGACCATGGTCAAAAAAGGCCTCAATACAATCATTCATCATTTCGAAATATCGCGGGAAGAACACAATCCCCGCGGGGTCGCAGTGCCTGAAAAGTACTTTTTGTTGGACTTCAAACATCGCCTACACTCCGATCAGACGTTCAGAGATATCAGAGGTCAAATCTGTCATCGCACCGTCCCAAACAGTTTTGCCACGTTCAAGAATTGTGGCGCGGTCACAGACTTGTCCCAATTCGGCCAAAGATTTGTCGATGACGATAATGGCCATGCCAGTCTCATTTTTAAGTTGGGCTATAGCCTCCCAAATTTCCTGTCGGATAATCGGCGCTAGTCCTTCTGTTGCTTCATCAAGGATCAACAAACGAGGGTTGGTCATCAGTGCGCGTCCAACGGCGACCATCTGCTGCTCGCCGCCCGACAATGTGTTTGCGCGCTGGTGTTTGCGTTCGTCCAAGCGCGGAAATAGTGCGGCGACACGGGCCAAATCCCATGGGCCGTGTCGAGATGCAGCTACCAAGTTTTCGGTGACCGTGAGAT
Organism: Rhodobacteraceae bacterium UBA7436; assembly: GCA_002478745.1. GTDB lineage: Bacteria > Pseudomonadota > Alphaproteobacteria > Rhodobacterales > Rhodobacteraceae > Ascidiaceihabitans. The sequence goes on from DLQI01000145.1 coordinate 1,334, forward strand.
CCGCAAAACAACGACGTCCTTCTGGGACAAGCCCTATGCCCAAACGGGCGGCTTGATGGCTCCCAAGGCTGCTAAGGTCTTGGCCGTCAAAGATGAGTTTGCCAGACGCAGGGATCATCCGACATATTGTTTTGACGGTTGTGCTTTTCCCCATGCCATTACGCCCCATCAAGGCGACAACTTCTCCCTCTGACACGGTTAAATTGACGTCAAACAACGCTTTGGACGACCCATAGCTGGCCTTAACATTTTGCAGAGTTAGAAGGCTCATGCGTCACCTCCTAGATAGGCTTCGCGCACAGCTTTGCTGGATTTGATTTGATCAACTGTGCCGGTTTCGATGATTTTACCGTAAACTAACACACTGATCCGATCGGCCAATGCAAAGACAGCGTCCATATCATGTTCGACCAGAAGGATTGGGGCTTCTTCGCGTAAACCGTCCAGAAAACCTGTTAGTGTTTTTGAGCCTTCAGCACCCAGTCCAGCCATTGGTTCATCCATGACAAAGGCTTTTGGTTTGAGTGTCAGAGCGACCGCGACTTCTAACTGACGGCGCTGTCCATGACTTAAGTCAGAGGTGCGTGTTGCAGCGTGGTCTTGCAGACCTACGCGCTTCAAAGCGTCGGCGGCTTTTGAACGTAATGATCCATCGTTGAGCACTGGTCGTAAAAACCGCCACGGTGACCCAATGTCACCCACTGCACCCAGCAGGACGTTTTGCAGAACCGTATCTTCCATCGCCAATGCCGAGATCTGGAATGTGCGGCCAATACCTGCCTTTGCGCGTGTCAGGGTGTTGGTCAGGGTAACGTCTTTACCTAACAATTCGACACGTCCTGCATCGGGTTTTAACCCACCGCAAATTTGGGCAATCAATGTGGATTTACCGGCACCATTTGGACCAATGACAGCGTGTATTTCCCCTGGGTATAGGTCGATGGAAATATCGTCAGTCGCCATTAATGCCCCGAAAGATTTTTGCAAGCTGTGCGTGGCGAGGATTGGTTCAGTCATGTGCCACCTCCCGACCAGCAATAAGGCCAACCAGACCGCCGCGGGCAAAAAACACGACAAGCAACAACAACGCACCAAGATAGATGTGCCAGTATTCGCTGAGCCCGCCAAGGAAGTGTTCGAGCATCACAAAGACGACTGCCCCCACCACGGGGCCACACAAACGTGCGTTACCGCCGAGGATGATAAATATCATGATCTCACCCGACATTTGCCAACTGAACATTGTGGGGCTGACAAAGCGGTTGAGATCAGCAAACAACGCACCCGCCAGTCCGGTTATCACACCTGATATAACAAAGGCGACGAGCTTTAGGCGTTGCGGGTCCAACCCGACGGTCTGCACACGTTGGGGCGCCTGACGTGCCGCGTTTAGGGCCAAACCAAAAGGGGATCGCGCAAGCAACCCGTTTAGGAGGAGGACCAAACATAGGATCGTGAAACAGATGGCGAAAAAGTTAATCGGAACCAACGTATTCAGCCCGGGAAAGTCGTTACGAACGTAAATCAACAACCCATCTTCACCGCCATAAGCAGCCCAGCTGATAGAGAAAAAATAGAACATTTGTCCGAATGCCAGCGTGATCATAATGAAATAAACGCCTGCCGTGCGTAAGGACAAAATCCCGATAAGAAAGGCTGCAATGCCCGATGTGACCATCGCCACCAGCCAAATCACTGGCATCGATTTTGTGCCCTCAATCAAAAAGGGCAGTTCCATCACTGGCGTGTAAGTTTGTGCGTGATGGGCAAGAATACCCATCGCGTATCCGCCAATACCAAAGAATGCTGCATGCCCCAAGCTAACCAAACCACCTAACCCAAGGGCAATGTTCAAGCCAACGGCAGCCAATGCAAAGATCACTGCACGTGTCGCCAGCGTGATCGTAAACGGTTGATCGTTGAACATGGCCCATAGTGGCACAGCAAGTAAAAGCACCAAGACGAGCCCATTCAATGTGCGTTCGCGTATCATGGGCGTGCTCCAAACAAACCCGTCGGTCGCCATATCAAGACAGCCCCCATCAAGATATAAATCGCCATCGACGCCAGTGCCGAACCTGAGGATTGCGCCGCGGATGGTTCCATGAATAACTTGAACAATTGGGGGAGGAAGACGCCGCCCAACGTATCGGTTAACCCTACCAAAAGTGCGCCAATGAGTGCCCCCTTGATCGATCCGATACCGCCAATCACAATGACCACAAAGGCTAGGATCAACACAGGTTCACCCATCCCAACCTGAACCGACTGAATCGCCCCCACCAGTGCGCCAGCTAAGCCAGCTAGGGCAGCCCCAAGGGCAAAGACCAGTGTGTATAATTTCGAAATATCCACGCCAAGGGCAGCAATCATCTCACGATCATTTTCACCTGCGCGGATTTGGATGCCAATTCGGGTGCGGGTAATCAAAAGGCCCAAACCAGCGGCGACTAGCAGGCCTACACAGATGAGAACCAAACGATAAAAAGGATATTGTATGCCGCCGGGTAAAGTTACGGGGCCAGAAAGGTAATCAGGGATGTCTAGGAACAGCGGGAAGGAGCCAAAGACCCAGCGTGTCCCCTCGGAAAAGATCAAGATCAGAGCGAAAGTGGCAAGCACTTGATCAAGGTGATCAGTCGCGTAAAGCCTGCGGATCACCAACATTTCGACTAGAACACCAGCGATGGCAGCAGCGGCCATTGCAGCGATCAAGGCCAATACAAATGATCCTGTAAGTCCAGCTACTGCCGCCGCCGCAAATGCGCCAATCATGTAAAGCGACCCGTGAGCGAGATTGATTAACCCCATGACACCAAAAATTAGTGTCAGACCAGCCGCCATTAAAAACAGCATAATGCCGGATTGCAGACCGTTTAGAATTTGCTCAATGATTAGGATTGTGGACATATATACTGTGAACCCTTTGCGGTTCGGGAAGGCATGCCCCCCGAACCAATTTCAGCTTAGAATGAGCAATCAACTGCATAGGCATCGCTGTGATTTTCAAGTGCAACACCAATAATTTTGTTGGTGTAAACGTCACCTTCTTTGATCACTTCACGCGCATAGATGTCTTGGATCGGATGGTGGTTTGGTCCGAATTCAAAATCGCCACGTGTGCTGTCAAAGTTAGCCGCCTCTAAAGCGGTACGGAACGCATCCGCATCATCAGGATGTGCAATTTCCAACGCAGAGATGAGTAAGTTTGCTGTGTCAAATCCCTGGCTGGCGTAAAGCGATGGGAGGCGGCCATATTCAGCCTGAAAGGTTTCGACAAATGCGGCATTGGTCGCGTTGTCGATGTCTTTGTTCCATTGGCTCGTGTTCACGACACCAAGGGCCGCGTCACCGACGGCTTGCAAGATACCCTGATCAAAGGAAAACGCTGGGCCTACAACAGGCAAATCTACGCCACTGTCAGCATATTGCTTCAAGAATGAAATCCCCATGCCACCGGGCAAGAAGAAGAACACGCTGTCAGCGCCAGACGCGCGGATTTGTGCAATTTCTGCGGCGTAATCTGTTTGGCCAAGTTTAGTAAAAATTTCGCCAGCCAGCTCCCCATCATACATCCGCTTGTAACCGGTCAACGCGTCTTGGCCTGCTGGGTAATTGGGAGCCAAAATGAAGCTGTTTTTGTATCCTGTGCCCTTTGCATAAGCACCAGCGGCTTCATGTAGGTTGTCGTTCTGCCAAGCGACGTTGAAATAGTTCTTGTGACACCCTTTGCCGGCAAGTGCTGACGGTCCGGCATTTGGCGATAGATAAAACTTACCTTGGGCCGTCGCGCTTGGGATCACAGCCATCGCAAGGTTGGACCAAATGATCCCTGTCATGACGTCGACTTTTTCAGACTGGATCATTTTATCGGCAAGCTGAACGGCAACATCAGGCTTGCGCAGATCGTCCTCTATGACGACCTCGATATCGGTGCGATCCGATTGACCAATGGCCAGCATAAATCCGTCACGGACATCAATGCCCAATCCAGCACCACCGCCCGAAAGCGTGGTGATCATGCCAACCTTGACGCCTTCAGCTGATGCGCCGCTAGCGAGCGCTGCAAGGGCTGTCGAAAGAATAAGTGATTTCAGTTTCATAGTAAGATCCTCTGTTGGAAAGATTTGTCGTCTTAGGCATTTTGCCCTTATTTTTAGAAACACCGCATCAGAAAAATGACGCGATGATTAGTGTTGTATTTGATCGTCGCCTCCGGGTTTTAGCAAAAACCGTTGGATTTTCCCAGTTGCGGTCTTCGGCAACGAAGGTGTGAAGACAATGTTTCGTGGATATTTGTAGGGTGCTATCATGGATTTCACATGTTCTTGTAGCGCTTTTACCTGCGCTGTGTTGGGCGCTGCGTCATCCACCAATACGACATGTGCTTCAACGATAAAGCCCCGTTCTGGATCGGGCGCGCCTATGACTGCACATTCTGATACTGTGTCATGAGCAAGCAAAGAGGCTTCTACCTCGGGCCCCGCGATATTATAGCCTGATGAGACGATCATATCGTCGTTACGTGCCGAGAAATGGAAATACCCATTGTCGTCTTGGATGAATGTGTCACCAGAGATGTTCCACCCGTCTTTCACATATTCTTCCTGTCGGTGACCTCCCAAGTATCGACATCCTGTGGGGCCTTTGAGGGCAAGCCGTCCAGGGGTTCCGCGTGGTTGCTCGGTTCCATCTTCTGCGATGACTTTGGCTAAATATCCAGTGATCGGTTTTCCCGTACAGGCGGGGCGGTGATCATCAAACCGGTTTGAGATGAAAATATGCAACATTTCAGTTGCGCCAATACCGTCCAGCATCGGTTTGCCCGTCTTGGCGATCCATTCATCATAAACAGGAGCAGGCAGCGTCTCTCCCGCAGACACAGCAGCCCTAAGAGATGACAGGTCTGCCCCTTCATCCATCGCGCGCAGCATTGCGCGATACGCTGTTGGGGCGGTAAAGCAGACGGTTGCGCGATATTTCTCGATAATTTCGATCATGTTGGGTGGGGATGCGTTTTCTAGAAGCGTCGCTGCTGCGCCAAACCGAAGTGGGAAGATGGCAAGCCCGCCAAGGCCGAAGGTAAACGCAAGTGGGGGTGATCCGATGAATATGTCATCTGACGTCACACCTAGAACTTCTTTGGCGTACCCATCTGCGATAATCAATAAGTCGCGGTGAAAATGCATTGTCGCCTTGGGGTCACCGGTGGAGCCAGAAGTGAACCCAAGCAAGGCTACATCATCTTGGGTGGTTGGTATTGCGTCAAACCTTACCGGTTTTTCCAATGCCAATCTGTCCAATTCTGCCTCATGATTGGATGTGCCATCAAAGCCCATCACCCTTTTCAGCGTTGGATTTCTGGCAGCGCACGCCTCTAGCTCTTCCATCAACCGTGTGTCGCATAGGGCAAAGGCGATCTGTGCTTTGTCTACGTATTTACTAAGTTCACTGGCGCGCAACATAGGCATCGTGTTCACCACAACTGCGCCAACCTTGGTTGCGGCAAGCCAGCAGGCAACCATCGCAGGGTTGTTCGCAGATCTTATTAAAACGCGATTGCCGGGCTGCACCCCTAGGTCATCCACAAGGACGTGGGCAATCCGGTTGGTCCAATCGGTCAGTTCTTTGTAGGTGCGTCGGCGGCCATTTCCGATCAATGCGGTGTGATCGCCGAAACCCTTTGTAACCATCGCATCAGTCAATTCTGTCCCGACATTCAGATGGTCAGGATATTCGAACCCGTCCAGCAACAATTCTGGCCACGTATCGATTGGTGGCAGGTTATCGTGGGCAAAGGTATCGGTATGGGCTGACGCATGCGCCATAATTATGGACCCTCCTTATGGGTGCCTAAGGTTTGTCTTGCGATAATGATTTTTTGCACATCCGAGGCACCCTCGTAGATACGCAAAGCACGTATTTCGCGATAAAGTCTTTCGACAGTTTGACCTGTGCGGACGCCGTCACCACCATGAAGCTGTACAGCTTTATCAATGATCACCTGTGCCTGTTCGGTCGCAAATAGCTTGGCCATTGCCGCCTCGCGGGTGATGCGCGGCGCACCGCTGTCTTTGGTCCAGCCTGCGCGATAAATCAAAAGGGCAGCGGCATCGATGTCCAGTGCCATGTCCGCAATATGACCTTGCACCAACTGTAGTTCTGCCAAGGCTTGCCCTTGTACTTGTCGTTTGGTCACACGGGTTAAAGTCTCATCAAGAGCGCGTCGCGCAAATCCAAGGGCGGCTGCCGCAACCGTAGAACGGAACACATCCAAAACCGACATTGCTATCGCGAACCCTTGCCCCGGATTCCCAATCATATCTGCGGCTGGGATGCGGCAATCTTTGAATTCTAGTGTTGCTACGGGGTGTGGAGCAATGGTTTCAAGTCGCTCTTTGACGTTTAATCCGGCGGTGTTTGCGGGCACAATAAAAGCTGAAAGGCCTTTGGCTCCGGGTGCTTCGCCTGTGCGGGCAAAAACTGTGTACACATCAGCGATACCGCCGTTGGAAATCCACGTTTTCTCACCATTTAGAACGTAGAAATCACCATCGCGGGTTGCTGTCATCGTCGAATTGGCAACGTCAGATCCGGACTGCGGTTCGGTCAACGCAAAAGCTGATATAGCACTGCCTGCGCGGGTTTGCGTGAGCCAAGTGGCCTTTTGTTTGTGCGTTCCGAACAGAGTAATTGCACCCGTTCCTAGGCCCTGCATTGCGAAAGCGAAATCGGCCAAACCGTCATGACGCGCCAATGTTTCGCGGATCAAGCATAGCGTGCGGACGTCAAGCGTTCCGGCCTCTGATGCTGAGTATTCCAACCAACCAGCATCGCCCATCATACGTACCAGCTTGCGACAGGTCGCGTCTGTATCTGTGTGATTCAGCTGCGATAAATTGGCTTGGGCCCAGCTGTCTAGCCTGTCGGCCAAAACACGGTGACGGTCTTCAAAGAAGGGCCATGTTAGAAAGGAACGATCGGCCATCAGTCACCTCCAAACGTTGGTTTTTCTTTCGCGACAAACGCATCATAGGCACGTGTGAAATCATTGCCTTGCATACAAAGCGCTTGGGCTTGGGCCTCGGCTTCAATGGCCTGATCGATGGTCATAGACCATTCTTGGGCCAACATCGTTTTGGTGATCGAATTGGCAAATGTTGGACCTGCAACAATTCGTTTCGCCATATCCGCTGCGGCTGTTTCTAACGCATCGGCTTCGACAACAGTGTTGAAGAACCCCCAACGTTCGCCTTCATCTGCACTCATCGAGCGACCAAGATAAAGCAACTCTGCCGCTCGACCTTGTCCAATTATGCGGGGCAGAATGGCGCAGGCCCCCATGTCACAACCCGCCAGACCAACACGGTTGAACAGAAACGCAACCTTGGCAGATGGCGTTGCGATGCGAAGGTCAGAGGCCATTGCAATAATTGCACCTGCACCAACGCAAATTCCGTCAATCGCTGCGATAATGGGTTTTCCACAATGTATCATCGCCTTGACCAGATCACCGGTCATACGTGTGAATTGCAAAAGTTCTTTCATCGACATCTTGGTCAACGGCCCGATGATCTCATGCACGTCACCACCCGAGCTGAAATTCCCACCGTTTGACCCGAAAACCACGGCATGGACATCGTCGGCATATACAAGATCGCGAAACCAATCGCGCAGCTCTGCATAGCTGTCAAAAGTCAGCGGGTTTTTTCGGTCAGGTCGATCGAGATTTACAAACGCGATCCCGCCAGAAATCCGGCATTGGAAATGTGTTACGTCACTGCGCATTGGTTTCTCTTTCTGTTTTTCCAAGTAAAGTATGAAGGATGGCCGCATCATCGGCGTCCAATCCCTGCAACAGTTCATCAAGCCAAGCTTCGTGCGCTTGGGCCAATTTGGTAAAGGCAACTTGCCCTGCCGGTGTCAGCCGCGCCAATTGCGCGCGACGATCACCGGGAACAGCGACGCGCAATGCGTGTCCATTATTCGTTAGGCGATCTACGATGCCTGTGACGTTGCCATTTGAAACACGCAAAAGATCGGACAGTTCGCTCATTTTTAGACCATTTGGAAAACGCGACAGCGCTGCCATAACGTCAAAGCGAGGAAGCGTGGTCGCATATTCATCGCGAAGACGACGCCGCAATTCTGCTTCGATCCGACCGCTGGTTTTAAGAAGTTTTAACCACAGCCGCAGGCGGGTTTTCGACATTGGTTCGGTTGGGGGTTCCGATTGTGGGATCATATCTCTCCTCCCGAAAGCGTAAGGGCGTGCCCATTTACGGAACGTGCCGCGTCCGAGCAAAGCCAAAGGGCAGAACCCGCGACTTCATCAGTTTGAATATATCGCCCTTGTGGGTTGTCCGCTTTCAAGGTTTGTGCGGCATCTTCTGCACTCATGCCCGTTGCCTTGGTGATATTCGAAATGGAGCGTTCCAGCAGCGGGGTTTCTATAAATCCCGGGCAGATCGCATTTACAGTGATGCCTGTGCGTGCCAATTCCCGCGCCAAGGACCGCGTGAGCCCAACAACAGCGTGTTTTGCAGCACAATAGGCGCTGACATAAGGATACCCACGCAAACTCGCGGTCGAAGCGATTGCAATCATACGACCCCAACCCTGCGATTTCATATCAGGCAATGCCGCTTGCCAGCAATTGACGACCCCGCCCAAGTTGACAGACATCATGTCGTTTAGGGCATCAGGCGTGAGTTTCGCAAATGGGACACTTGATGCAGCCCCGGCGTTGGCCACCATAACCGCGACAGGCCCGTGGACAGCTCGTGCTGCATCAAAAGCAACCTTGACCGCTTCCGGGTCGGTGACGTCACAAACCTGATAGGGCAGGCCCTGCTCAATTAAGCTTTCTGCGGTGCGGCCCATGATTGTAACCCGTGCCCCAGCCTCGGAAAATTGGCGAGCAGTTTGTGCGCCTACACCAGTGCCGCCGCCCGTTACGACAACGTGTTTTCCAGAAATGTTCATAGTTTCTCAGCCATTTCTGCTGCGCGGTCAGCAAGCCGCCAAAGCTGATCGCGGCCAGCCTCGTAAGGTTTTGCCCAATCCGTGGCCGCACGGTCCCCGATTTTTGCAGCCTCGTGCAGCGTCCAATTGGGATTTGCAAGATGCGGGCGACCAACGGCCACCAGATCTGCGCGGCCCGCCATAAGGATTGAATTGGCGTGATCTGCTTCATAAATATTACCCACAGCCATAGTGCGCAGGCCCGCCTCGTTGCGGATCAAATCAGAAAACGGGGTCTGGAACATTCGGCCATAAACCGGTTGTCCGTCAACCGTTGTTTGACCCGCAGAGACATCGATAAGATCGGCACCTGCGTTCGCAAACATTTTGGCGATCAGGATAGCCTCATGCGGTGTCACGCCATCCTCCCCGACCCAATCATTTGCCGATATCCGTACTGACATAGGTTTGTTGGCAGGCCATGCGTCGCGCATAGCTGCGAAGACTTCCAGCGGCCAACGCATTCGGTTTTCAAGGCTGCCGCCATAGGCATCTGTGCGGGTGTTCGAAACAGGCGAAATGAATGACGACACTAAATAGCCGTGGGCGGCATGCAACTCGATCATGTCGAAACCCGCGCGATCGGCCATTTGGGTTGCCGTGACAAATTCTGCCTTCACTTGGTCCATTTCCGCCTGAGATATCTCACGCGGAGTCGCGTTGTCTTTGGACCACGCAATCGCGGAGGCAGACATAGTCCCCCAATTTCCCGAGGCGAGCGGCGCGTCCATGCCTTCCCAACCAATGTTGGTAGAGCCTTTGCGTCCCGAATGACCAATTTGACAGCAAATTTTTGCATCTGTCTGGGTGTGAACAAACTTTGTCAGCCGCAACCAACCCGCTTCGTGTTCGGAGGCATAAAGCCCCGGACAACCCGGCGTGATCCGCCCCTCAGCACTGACACAGGTCATTTCGGTATAGACCAATCCTGCGCCACCCTTTGCACGTTCACCGTAATGGATCAGGTGCCAATCATCAGGTATGCCGTCGGTTGCCTTGTACTGCGCCATAGGGGAGACAACGATGCGGTTCTTAAGTTGCATATCCCGCATCTTGAAAGGTGTGAACATTGGTGCGCGCAGTGGGGCTTCGGCTGGCAATCCAGCTTGATCCATAAACCAGCGTTCCGCTGACCCAAGCCACTCTGGATCGCGCTCACGTAGGTTTTCATGGCTAATCCTTTGACTGCGGGTCAGCATGGAATAATTCAATTGAACAGGATCCAATTCAAGATATCGCTCTACTTGCTCGAACCATTCAAGTGAATTGCGTGCAGCAGATTGAAGGCGCAATACTTCAAGCCGACGATCATCTTCATACGTTGAAAGTGCTTCTTGGAGGGTTGGCTTCTCATGGATCAGGTTTGCAAGTGCTGCTGCACTCTCAAGGGCGAGTTTGGTTCCTGACCCGATTGAGAAATGGGCGGTCGCCGCGGCGTCACCAAGCAACACAACATTTTCGTAGCTCCATTTTTCGCACAAAACACGAGGAAAGCGGATCCAAGCGGACCCACGGATATGATTGGCGTTTGTCATTAAGGGATGACCACCCAAGTGGTCTTTGAAAATGTCTTCGCAGATGGCGATGCTTTCTTGCTGAGACATGTCACCAAAGCCCCATGCGTCAAACGTTTCTTGTGTACATTCAACGATGAAGGTCGCAGTACTTTCATCGAATTGATACGCGTGGACCCAGACCCAACCGTGTTTGGTCTCCTCAAAGATAAAGGTGAACGCATCCTTGAAAGTTTGCTGGGTGCCGAGCCAGACGAACTGACACAACCTTTCATCCACTGCAGGTTTGAACGTGTCTTGATACAACGTCCGAGTCTGCGAATTCAGCCCGTCACATGCCACCACAACATCGTATTCGACGCGGTAACTATCGGCGCTGTCCACTTGGGTCTCATATCGCAGATCGACGCCTAATGCGTGGGCTCGTTCTTGTAATAACAACAACAGTTTCTTGCGGCCAATTCCGCAAAACCCATGACCTGTGGACACGATACGTTCGCCGCGAAAATGCAAGGCGATGTCGTCCCAATAGGCGAAATGTTCACGAATTGCTGCAGCACTAACTGGATCGTTTGCATGCAGATTTTCGAGTGTCTCGTCCGATAGAACTACACCCCACCCAAAAGTGTCATCGGCTCTGTTTCGTTCCAGAACAACAACATCAGAATTGGGATCACGCAGCTTCATAGAAATAGCAAAGTATAGACCAGCAGGTCCACCACCAAGGCATGCAATTTTCATTATTCGTCGGCTCCAGTTCGATTCTTGAAAGAATCATGACTTAGAAAACCATTTACTTCAAGTATAAAGTTTTAGATATAAAATATATTGACTTAAAGAACCTTGTGGGTAATAGATCAATTTATGGCAATTTTCAGACAGTCGCATGTGGCGATATTTTTCTGTCAACATCGCGAAGTTCGGTGAACATGTCACTTTTATTTCGAGATTGCCTCACAACTCAGGCATTATTTTTAAGAAGGAGTACATAATATGACTGTTTTAGATCCTGAAAAAGACGGCGAAATTATGTCGTTATCGAAAGACATGTCTTATAGTGTTTACTTGTCACTAGACCCAATTTTGGGTGCACAGAAACTTCAATCCGCAGCTCATGACGAGATGCTATTTATTATCCAGCATCAGACCTCTGAATTGTGGATGCGGCTTTGCCTACATGAACTGTCCACAGCTCGTACTCATCTTATTAAACAAGAGATTGATCCCGCTATGAAAATGTTGGCGCGTGTTGCGCGGATATTTGAACAACTCAACAGTGCATGGGACGTGTTACGAACCATGACACCCAGCGAATATACCCAATTTCGCGACAATCTAGGAACCTCGTCTGGCTTCCAATCACATCAGTATCGTTTGATTGAATTTATGCTTGGAAACCGAAATCCGGCTATGATGAAAATTCATGAACATCGGCCAGAATTGCATCGCATGTTAGGCCAAGAGCTGCAGACAAAGTCATTGTACCACGTCGTTCTTGATCTGCTTGCAGAAGCCACAGGCACAATATTTCCTTCTGTAGTTTATACCTCAAATACGCCCCATCTGGCCAATGAAGCCGTTATGTGTGCTTGGGTCAAAGTTTACAAAAACCCGAAGCAGTACTGGGCGCTTTACGCGCTTGCAGAAAAGCTAGTGGATCTCGAAGATTACTTTCGCCGCTGGCGCTTTAATCATGTAACTACAGTAGAGCGGATCATTGGGTTCAAACGTGGCACTGGGGGCACATCAGGTGTGAAATATCTGCGAAAAATGTTGGAGGTGGAACTGTTTCCAGAAGTCTGGAACCTCAGGGGCATTTTATAATTTCCTATAAAAAACTAGAATAAATAAGTATTTCCTGTTAAAATGCCTTGAACGTTTGTGTCGTGTAAGTGCGCTCTATTCCTTCAATGTTGAGGAGGTTATCGTTGATGAACATACCAATATCTTTTCCGTCTGGAACATAAAGCTTCATCAATAGATCATAGTCACCGCTGGTAGAATAGAGTTCTGAATGAATTTCCCGCAGCATAATTTGGTTAGCAACGTGATAAGCAGTGCCAGGTCGGCACTGTACCTGAACAAAGAGACAATTCATCTGAAGTCCTTTTCTTTAATCATACATATCTTCGAAAATAATACTGGTTTTGTTCCAGAGCACAAGCTGGCATTGCACACGCTTGCACGGCAGATGAACTGCCAATTGGACTCTGTCAGAGAAGACTTGCTTGAAACGGGCAGGGCTAATTTGCAACCATGCCGAGTGACAAAACATTCCCAATTTTGCTACTTCAAAACCAGCCCGTAGATCATCCTATTTGCTGTAATGCTGTATGTTTGTTTCCCGCTTTCGCTTCGTAATGTGGATGACCTTCTTCATGAGCAGGGCATCGATATCAGCCATGAATTGGTTCGGTTTTGGTGGAGCTACCAAAA
>DLQI01000079.1 GCA_002478745.1 Rhodobacteraceae bacterium UBA7436
GGGTGCGCTGTCGGGACTGTATTTGGCGATATGATGGAAGGTCTTGAGGGACTTGAACTGGCGCAGACCAGTGTTCGTACCTCATGGCTTTATTCCTTGGCGGCCAAGATTAACCGAACGCCCAGCCTGTATCTAGAAGCGGGTGCCATTCACGGAACTGTCTTGTGCCAAGAAAATCGCCCTTTGGTCTATATGGAAGACGTTGGCCGTCATAACGCGGTCGACAAGATCGCAGGCTGGATGCTGCAAGAAGGCGCAAGTGCTGAAGATAAAATCCTCTACACGACAGGGCGTCTAACCTCGGAAATGGTAATCAAAACGGCGATGATGGGCATACCTGTTCTGGCGTCGCGTTCGGGCTTTACCGCTTGGGGTGTCGAGATTGCACAGCAAGTTGGGCTGACTTTGATTGGTCGAATGCGGGGGCAACGTTTCATGTGTCTAAGTGGCAAGGAACGCTTGATCTGGGACGCTGATCCAAACGCCGTCAAAGACGAACCACGCAAATCTGGGCGTAAAGGTGGGAAGACATGAGCAGTTCATTGGGTGTCATTCTTGCAGGGGGGTTAGCTACGCGTATGGGCGGCGGCGACAAGGGCTTATTGCCGCTTGGGTCATCCACATTGCTCAGCCACGTGATCGATCGATTGACGCCTCAAGTGGATGGTATTGCGTTGAACGCGAACGGCGATGGTTCGCGGTTTGCCCATTTGGGGTTCCCAGTTATCGCCGACAGTATTGACGGGTTTGCAGGCCCATTAGCTGGTGTACTTGCCGGACTTGATTGGGCGGCTGAGCAAGGCGCGAATAGTATTGTGACCGCAGCGGCAGACACGCCGTTTTTCCCGTCTGATTTGGCTGCACGGCTACACCGTGAGGGTGGAGGGATGGCGCATCCTTTGGTGATAGCAGCGACGCCTGATCCTAAACGCGGCACCTCACGCCATCCCACTTTTGGACTTTGGCCCGTCGCATTGCGTGAAGATTTGCGTGCGGCCCTATTGGGTGGAGTGCGTAAAGTTGTGCAATGGACTGACAGTCATGATGGGCGGTTGGCCATGTTCCCTGTCGAACAGGTGGATCCCTTCTTTAACGTAAACACACCCGAAGATTTGGCACAGGCAGAGGCGATGTTATGAGAGTCTATGGCGTGGTCGGCTGGAAGAATGCTGGCAAAACAGGATTGATGGAACGGCTGGTTACAGAGATATCTGGACGTGGTTTCAGCGTTTCCACTGTTAAACATGCCCACCATACCTTTGATGTGGATCACGAGGGCAAGGACAGCTATCGCCACCGCATCGCAGGTGCCCGTGAAGTGTTGTTAGCCTCGCGCAACCGGTTTGCGTTGATGCACGAGATGCGTGGCGATGATGAACCGACCTTGAACGAGTTGTTGAGCAAGTTGGCACCTGTCGACTTGATTCTGATAGAGGGGTATAAACGCGACGCGCACTCAAAGATCGAAGCGTTTCGCGCTGAAACGAACAACCCTTTGATCGCGACGGAAGATCTGACCATTCGCGCTGTAGCATCTGACACATCGATGCCACTTGATCGTCCTGTCTTTGATCTGGACGACACTGTCGCGGTTGCCGACTTTATTCTGAGTGAAGTGGGGCTAGTCAAATGAGCGGCCCAATCACGCCCCCACCACTGCGTAACGACTGTTTTGCATTGCCTGCTGGCGTGCATTGGACACCCGTTGATGAAGCATTGGCGCTGCTGCGTGAACGCCTGACGCCTGTAACGGGGCGCGAAACCGTACCTGTATCTCGGGCAATGGGGCGGGTCTTGGCTGATGACGTGTTTGCGACGCGTGCTAACCCACCTTTGCCTAACACTGCTGTCGATGGGTATGGGTTTGCCGGAGGCCGTCCAGAGGGTCCACATGTCTTGGTGCTTTTGGATGAACGCGCTGCTGCGGGCCCGCGATTGACCACTGTTGTTCCAGAAGGGCAGGGCGTTCGGATTCTAACGGGCGCGGCATTGCCAGCTGGTGTGGACACTGTGGTTCTTCAAGAAGATGTGACGGTTGCTGATGGTCAGATTGCTTTCAACGGCCCAATTAAAACGGGGGCCAATACCCGCTGTGTCGGTGAAGACGTTCATAAGGGCGATGTTATCCTAACGGCGGGTCGTCGTGTGACTGCTGCAGATATGGCGATATTAGCCGCGACTGGGGCAGATCACGTTGCTGTACGTGTGCCATTGCGCGTGGCGGTTATTTCAACCGGTGATGAACTGGTTGAAGCTGGTCAATCAGCTAAACAAGATCAGATTTATGATGCGAACCGTCCGATGTTGTTATCTATGATTATGGCCATGGGCCATGTGCCTGTGGACATGGGACGCTGTGCCGACGATCGTGCCGCCTTAAGCCGCATTTTGGACGATGCGGCCAGCAATGCTGACGTTGTTATCACCAGTGGTGGTGCATCAGCCGGGGATGAGGATCATGTTTCATCGTTGATGACAGAGGCTGGCGCGATGCAGATGTGGCGGATCGCGATTAAGCCAGGGCGTCCTTTGGCCTTGGGTCTTTGGAACAATACACCTGTATTTGGTTTGCCTGGTAACCCTGTGGCGGCAATGGTTTGTACTTTGGTATTCGCCAACCCAGCAATGGCTCAATTGGCTGGCGCAGGATGGGTGGCCCCAGTTGGCTACGATGTGCCCGCAAACTTCACAAAATCGAAAAAGGCGGGGCGGCGCGAATATTTGCGGGCGCGAATGTGCGATGGACAAGTCGAAGTGTTCGGGTCTGAGGGCTCAGGTCGCATAAGTGGCTTAAGTTGGGCTGATGGCTTTGTCGAATTGGCAGAGGATGCGCAGACAATCAACAAGGGCGACCTTGTGCGGTACGTTCCCTTTGGGAGCTTTGGCCTGTAATATGGGTCGCTTTTAGGTCGCCAGAGGGTCGTTTGCAGCCTTGCTTGATCGCAGTAGTCTGTCTACGAAGTTTGGATGACAGATACATCGCAAAACCCCGCCAAAAAAACCGTCGTTAACAGCTGGAACGAATGGGATCCATTACATCACGTGATCGTAGGTCGCGCTGACGATTGCCACATTCCACCAGAAGAACCTGCGTTAGACGCGAAGGTTCCCGAAGACAGTGACATGCGTGGCCAATGGGGCCGCCGCCCACAAGAAACCATCGATCGTGCGAATGAGTTGCTCGATAACTTTGCTGACATGTTGACCAAGCGCGGCGTACGCGTTGATCGCCCAAACAGCATCGATCATTCCCAAAGTGTAACGACACCTGACTTTCACACCGAAAGCCAGTTTGGCTGCATGCCACCGCGTGATGTATTGTTGACTGTCGGTTCTGAAATGCTGGAAGCGACAATGTCTTATCGTTGCCGTTGGTTCGAATACCTAAACTATCGCCCATTGCTAAAGCAGTATTTTGAAGACGATCCAAAATTCCGTCACGAAGCTGCGCCAAAGCCGCGCCTGACTAACGAAGACTATCACCCAGATTATCTAAGCGATAAAATTGGCGATACGCAGCGCTTGAAGTGGGCTGAAGAAAAGTTCTTTGTGACAACCGAAGAAGAACCATTGTTTGATGCCGCTGACGTTTTGCGTTTTGGCCGTGACTTGGTCGTGCAGCATGGGTTTACCACGAACCTTAAAGGGATCGAATGGTTGCGCCGTCACTTCCCTGATCACCGCGTTCATACTGTGAACTTCCCGGGTGACCCGTATCCAATCCACATCGATGCGACCTTTACGCCTTTGCGCCCTGGTTTGATCCTGAACAACCCGCAGCGCCGCCTACCAGAAGAGCAGCGTAAGATGTACAATGACAACGGTTGGGAAATCGTGGATGCAGCGCAGCCTGCGCACAACGCCCCACCAGCGCTTTGCTATTCATCAACATGGTTGTCTATGAACGTTTTGGTACTAGACCCGAAAACGGTTTGTGTAGAGAAATCTGAGGTCTATCAGGCCGAGCAAATGGATAAGTTAGGTATGAACGTGATCGAAGTAGAATTGCGCGATGCTTATGCATTTGGTGGCGGTCTGCACTGCTGTACCGCGGATGTGTACCGCGAAGGCGATTGCGAAGATTACTTCCCAAACATGCCATCCTAAGAGAATTGATTTCATCCGCTAGCAAGTTGGCTGGCGGGTGAAACCCTATCTCCGGTTTGCCTTTTTACTAATCACGTCTCGCTGTTGAGCAATCAATTGGAGACGGCAATGAAAAATATCCTGACGCTTTGTACATTATTCTTAGCGGGCCCAATTGCGGCTTTTGCTGGTGAACCCAATTGCGACGTGAGCTTGGATGTTCGATTTTTAGAGGGTGCTCCAGTTGATCGGTTTGTTCTGACCAACGGATCAGATCGTGGTATTATTCAGGCAGATGTTCAATTTGATTTACGCCCATCCGCTGGGAAGCTGATTTTTGATACGCAAAGTGGTGGCTCTGGCGTCGAGGTGTACCAACCCTTCCAAAGTACAGCTGCAAATCTGGACGTCGCGGATGGTGCCGAAGGCTTGCGCATGCCACTGGGCGGGTTGGAAGCAGGCGCATCAATTAGCTTTACCATTGATGTGGATGATCGCCTAACAGCATCTGACTTGGGGCAAATCAGGGTGTCAGGGTCTGAAATACAAGGCACCGTCGTGACGTTAACGATTGATGAACACAGCTATTCTGCGGTTTTTAATGCGAAGAATCTAGCGGTGATCGATATAGGTTGTGCTGACAAGACTTAGTCAAACGTACCAGCGACACGGCCCAACAACATAAATGCCCGTGCCGTGCGTGTGTCCGAGAGCGCAGAGATCTCGCTGTCATTGGCACGCGGTTCAAATTCAGCAAATACCTTATCAAACCGGCGTAAAAAGTGGTGCGCAGCATCGCGAAAAATCGGGTCTTGTTTCATACGACCCGAAGTCAAAACCAATGAAGAGCGATCCCGAACGCCACCAAGTGCAGCAACAGAACGACCACGTGTTCCACCCGCGAACTGACGCCAAATTTCCGGGCGTGCACGGTCGGGGCGCAAATCATCCATATAAATGCCGTCTTGGCTTAGCAGAGTCAAAACGTCTTGAGCCGCTTGGATCAGTTGGCTTGCTTCGCGATCCTTTAGGGCGCGGCGCAATGCGGCAAAACCAACTTCGTCTTCTGCGGTTTCTGGGAAATTCATTGCCCTAATAAAGTCTTCTGTTGCCAATGGCGGAGTGATGTCTTCGGCAGTTGTTCCCAATGCGAGGGCAGGTTGATCATCCGTTTCGACAACAACTGGTGTGGTAGAGCGGCTTGGTTCACTGGCAGCATCCCGACGTGTTGTGAATGTTGCCAATGTTGTTTCCGTCTTGCGTGCGGCGGCTGCGATTTCATCTAACTTGGGGCTAACCGAGGGCTCGTTAGACAAGTCGCGACCTTGTGATTGCGCGATATATGCTTGACGAATAGCATCGATTGCCGTCTGCAAACGTTGGCTTTCTTCACGCATAACACGGCTGGCACGAGCTGCGGTGGCGGCAACCCAAATCATTGCAACAGGCATAAAGATTGCGAGCATCGTCATAAGAAAACGCAATCCGCCACGATCGACAGGTGCATTAGGTTGGTCCGGCAAGGTTAGGAAAAAAATGGCTGCGCCAATCAACCAAATCACACTTAAGACAATTGCGATGGTCTCGATCCCACTGACTGCGCTATAAACTGGGCGGTCGTATATACCCAAAGGGGTCGGGCGAGATTTTGAGGGTTGATTGGACATTTTTTTGCGATCCTATCAGGCGAAAACGATGGAGAGAACTTCGTAAGATTTCACACCGCCGGGTGTGCGTACCTCAACACTGTCGCCTTCGTCCTTGCCAATAAGAGCACGAGCGATTGGGGATTTGATGTTAAGCAGACCTGCTTCAATGCTGGCCTCATATTCGCCAACGATCTGATAGGTCTTTTCCTCGTCAGTGTCTTCGTCGACCAAAGTGACTTTTGCGCCGAACTTGATCGTACCTGACATTTTTGCAGGATCGATGACATCTGCCAATGAAATAACGCCCTCTAGCTCTTTCACACGTCCCTCGATGAAGGACTGTTTTTCTTTAGCTGAATGATATTCTGCGTTCTCGGACAAATCGCCGTGTTCACGTGCATCTGCAATGGCTCTGATGATGGTAGGACGTTCGACCGTTTTCAGGTGCTTTAGCTCTACTTCCAAATCAGTGTGCCCTTTGCGGGTCATTGGGATCTTTTCCATAACATTGGTCCAACTGTGAAAAGCGGCCCAAATGGGCCGCTGTTAAAGGTTACGTTCCAAATGACCCAAAGGGGCATGTAAATGCAAGTGTTCTAAACATGTTGGGCTGTTCTTGGCTGTTGTGTTGCATTGCGTGCGTCAGCTTGACGTCTTCTTTGGCCGGTCCTCAATGCGATCGTCACTCACGTGCACAAGGATCTGACGCACGGGGTCAGCGATTTGACGGTTCTAAGGCATACAGCAAAAGCGCATTTGATTTACGTTGTGTCGAGATTGCATTGACCTGCCTGCTAGGGTAGCAAAATGTGAAAGAATATTTCGTTCGAATCTTGATGTTCGACGCCTATGAAAAAGGACTCACAGAATGGCTCAAATTGAACGCGAAACAATGGAATATGACGTTGTCATCGTTGGCGCTGGACCCGCCGGTCTGTCGGCCGCCATTCGCTTGAAGCAGCTTGATGCAGATTGCAACGTTGTGGTCCTTGAGAAAGGGTCCGAAGTTGGGGCGCATATCCTATCTGGTGCTGTGCTAGACCCATGTGGACTGGATGCATTGATCCCTGACTGGCAAGCTAAAGGCGCGCCTTTGAACACACCAGTCAGAGAAGATAATTTTTACATGCTTGGCGAAGCCGGCCAGTTGCGTATCCCGAACGCGCCGATGCCACCGCTGATGAACAACCACCACAACTATATCGTTTCTATGGGCAATGTTTGTCGTTGGATGGCAGAACAAGCTGAAGAATTGGGTGTCGAAATTTTCCCAGGTATGGCCTGTTCCGAACTGGTTTACGGTGACAACGGTGAAGTTAAGGGCGTAGTCGCTGGTGTTTTCGGTCTAGAAGCTGACGGATCTATCGGTGAAAACACCGAAGTCGGTATGGAGTTGCACGGCAAATACGTCTTCCTGTCTGAGGGTGTGCGTGGGTCATTGTCCAAAGAAGTCATTGCCAAATACAACTTGTCTGACGGACACGAGCCACAAAAGTTTGGCCTTGGCATGAAAGAAATCTGGGAGATTGATCCAGCCAAACACAAAGAGGGCACAGTCACCCACACGATGGGTTGGCCGCTAAACTCTAACGCTGGTGGTGGTTCGTTCGTTTATCACCTTGAGAACAACCAAGTGTACGTCGGTTTTGTCGTCCACCTGAACTACAAAAACCCGCACATGTTTCCATACATGGAGTTCCAGCGTTTCAAACATCATCCTATGATGAAGGACCTTTTGGAAGGCGGCAAACGTGTCGCTTACGGTGCGCGCGCGATTTCTGAAGGTGGATATCAATCCATGCCTAAGATGGTTGCGCCAGGCGTTGCTTTGCTTGGTTGTTCTGTGGGTATGGTCAACGTGCCGCGCATCAAGGGCAACCATAATGCGATGTTGTCAGGCAAAGCCGCTGCTGAGGCAGCAATAGCCGCAATCAAAGCAGATCGTTCTGGTGATGAATTGACAGCCTATGAGGCTGAGGTTCGTGAGGGTGCGATTGGCAAAGACCTTAAAAAAGTGCGTAACGTAAAGCCGCTTTGGTCAAAATTTGGCCTGATGACGTCCTTGGTCGTTGGTGGCTTTGATATGTGGTGTAACACATTGGGCTTCTCGCTTCTGGGCACGCTCAAGCACGGTAAAAACGATGCTGACAGCACTGAAGAAGCCAGTAAGCACAAGCCTATCAATTATCCAAAGCCGGACGGCAAGCTGTCGTTTGATCGCCTTACAAACGTTGCATACTCTTTCACCAACCATGAAGAGTCCCAACCTGCTCACTTGCATTTGATGGATCCAAGTGTTCCGGTCGGTGTGAACCTTGAAAAATACGCGGGGCCATCGGCCCGTTATTGCCCAGCGGGTGTGTATGAATTTGTTGAGGAAGCGGACAAAGACACCAAGTTTGTCATCAATTTCCAAAACTGTGTGCACTGCAAAACATGCGATATCAAAGACCCAAGCCAGAACATCAACTGGACGACCCCACAGGGTGGTGATGGCCCCAATTATCCTAACATGTAAGCGGGTAAAAAATTGACGAAACAAAAAGGCGGACGAAGGTCCGCCTTTTTGCATTTTAGATCACGTATCTGTGCGCCGAATGTGGCCTGTAAAGGTCCCCAGCCATTGCACCTTTTTGCTGACGTGCTAGCTTTGGACTTAACCAAAACATGAGGCGATGCTGTGATCCGATTTTTGATGTCTACTGCTGTGGCAATGACTTTTTCCGTCAGCGTCGGCGCGCCTCAAGCGTTTGCGCAAAGTGTATCTGGAGCGTATTTGGCCGGGCGTCAGGCAACGTCGCAGAACGATTTCAGCAACGCTTCGACCTATTTTGTTAAAGCGCTTGCGCGCGACCGCACCAATCCAGAGCTGATGGAGGGTGCCGTTTCGTCGCTTTTGGCGCTAGGTGAAATTCAAAAAGCGGTTCCAATCGCAAAGGCAATCGAACAACTGGAATTACGTAGCCAAACTGCAAGCATGGTTCTGATCGCTGATTTGGTGATGAACAAGAACTTTGATGGTGTGATTGCACGCGCAGACGACAATGGCGGAATTGGTCCGTTGGTCGACACGTTGGTATCTGCGTGGGCCAAATTGGGACAAGGCAAAGCAGCTGCTGCCTTTGAAGAATTTGATGTTGTTGCCGAACAGCCAGGGATGTCTGGCTTTGCGACATATCACAAAGCGATGGCTTTTGCTGTGGTTGGTGATTTTGAAGGGGCCAACAACCTTTTCTCAAGCAGCAATGCTGATGGTGCATCTGCAACGCGTCGTGGTGCCATGGCGCGTGCCGAAGTGTTGTCACAGCTTGATCGCAACGCAGATGCGGTGCAATCGCTGCGCCTAGCGTTCGGGGATGCAACTGACCCAGAGCTGGATGCACTGCTGGAAGCGCTCGAAGCGGGTACGATGGTTCCATTCACGCATGCAACATCAGCAAGCGATGGTATTGCCGAAGTGTTTTACTCCCTTGCGGGGGCTCTACGCGGCGAAGCAGATGCTGACTACACCTTACTGTATGCACGCTTGGCTTATTCATTGCGCACTGACCACATCGATGCATTGCTGTTAAGCGCCGAATTGCTGGAAGAGCTTGGTCAATTTGATCTGGCAATCGATGCCTATAAAAAAGTTCCAAGAACTGACACCGCATCACATGCCGCTGAATTGGGACGCGCTGCGGCCTTGCGCAGTTCCGGTAAACCTGACGCCGCGATCGAAGTTTTGGCGCAAATTGCACGCCGTTTTCCGGGTATGGCCATTGTTCATTCTACACTTGGGGATGCGTTACGTAACCAAGACGAGTTTGTGGATGCTGTGGCGTCCTATGATAGAGCGCTTGAACTGGTCCCTGAGGGGTCAAGGGGGCGTTGGTTCATCCATTATGCACGCGCAATTGCGCATGAGCGTTTGGACAACTGGGAGCAGGCCGAAGCCGACTTCCGGGCAGCATTGGATTTGAACCCTGATCATCCTCAGGTTCTAAATTACCTCGGGTATTCCATGGTCGAGAAACAGATTAATTTGGCTGAAGCGTTAGATATGATTGAACGGGCCGTGGCAGCGCGTCCCGACAGCGGATTTATTGTGGATTCGCTTGGATGGGTTTTATACCGATTGGGTCGTTACGATGAAGCCGTCGCGCACATGGAACGGGCAGTTGAGTTGATGGCAGTTGATCCAGTTGTGAACGATCACCTGGGCGATGTGTATTGGGCTGTTGGCCGTAAACGCGAAGCTGAGTTTCAATGGAGCCGCGCCTTGTCCTTTGTGGACCCAACTGAAGTTGATGGCGAAGCCGATCCAGATCGTATGCGCCGTAAATTAGAAATTGGGTTGGATGCCGTATTGCTTGAAGAAGGTGCAGAACCGCTGAAAGTTGCAAACGATGATTGAAGCCTTCGCACCCGCGAAGATTAATCTTACGCTGCACGTGACCGGCCAGCGCAGTGACGGGTACCATCTGTTGGACTCACTTGTGGTTTTCGCGGATGTCGGGGACAGACTGACCATTTCACAGGCTAGCGAAACGTCACTCGAGGTCAGTGGACCTTATGCTGCGGGTGTTCCAACTGATGAAAGCAATCTCGTTTGGAAGGCGGCCTCATCCTGTGGTTTAACAGCTGATATTGCTTTGGAGAAAAACCTACCCAATGCCGCCGGCATCGGGGGCGGATCAGCGGATGCTGCGGCGGTGTTGCGCGGTGCAATAGAGCTTGGCTATCAGGTCGATCTGGACGCTGCTTCGTTGGGTGCAGATGTACCAGTATGTCTGTCTAATGCGCCTCAGCGGATGCAAGGGATCGGAGAGGTTCTCGCGGATGTCATTGGCTTGCCTGAGATGTGGATGGTCTTAGTGAACCCCCGCGTTGATGTTCCAACCCCAATCGTTTTCTCTGCGCTTGAAACAAAATCAAACTCGGCAATGGAAGATGTTATTCCTAGCTGGGCGGACTTTGGTGCATTTTGTCAGTGGCTGGTCAGTCAGCGCAACGATCTTCAATCTCCTGCAATTGCGCTCCGGCCCATTATTGGTGATGCGCTCGCTGCATTGTCTGATGGTGCAGCCTCGGGCATGTCGGGTTCAGGAGCGACGTGTTTCGGGCTGTATTCATCAGCGAAAGATGCAGTAACGGCTGCACAACGTATTCAACGGGCCCATCCCGAGTGGTGGGTCACTGACGCTAAAGTTTTAGAAACTTAGTTGATGCGTTCTACAACGTAGTCGGCCAAATCAATCAGCATCTGTTTGACTGGGTGGTCAGGCAATGACGCGATTGCAGCCGTACTTTTCGCAGCCCATTCAATTGCCTCATCACGCGTGTCGGTCAACGCGCCATGTTTGTTCAACAATGAAAGCGCAGTTTCGAGGTCGCCCTGTTCTTGCTGGCCTCTTTCGATTGTCCGCTTCCAAAAGGCATGTTCTTCAGGATCAGCTTTTGAGATTGCCTTGATCACAGGCAACGTCAGTTTGCGCTCACGGAAATCGTCGCCGATATTTTTGCCAGTTGCGGCAGATTGTCCTTGATAATCTAGGAGGTCGTCAACGATTTGGAAGGCGATGCCCAAAGCGTCGCCATAGTCAAACAGTGCTTTTACCAATTTTTCATCAGCGCCAGCAATCACGCCACCAACTTCGGTAGCCGCTGAAAACAAGGCTGCCGTTTTGCCACGTACGATTTGTAAGTAAGTGGCCTCTGTCGTTGCGATGTCGCGGGCCGCTGTGAGTTGTAGCACCTCGCCCTCTGCAATTGTTGCGGATGCATTGGCCAAGATATCCAAGACGCGCATCGATCCTGTTTCCACCATTAACTGGAATGAACGCGAAAATAGGTAGTCGCCAACCAAAACAGAAGATTGGTTGTCCCACAAAAGGTTTGCGGTTGGGCGACCACGGCGTTGTGCGCTTTCGTCAACAACATCGTCGTGCAGCAATGTGGCAGTGTGAATGAACTCTACAGTAGCGGCCAAATGGATGTGAAACGGGCCGTCATATCCGCACATCTTGGCTGCAGCCAACGTGAGCATGGGGCGCAAGCGCTTACCACCCGCTTCAACCAAATGCGCCGTTACTTCTGGAATGCGAGGCGCGTGCTCTGATGCCATGCGCGCCCGGATCAATGTGTTCACTGCAACCAAGTCGTCAGCCAAATAAGCAGCCATTTGGTCGTGTGGTTTTTGCTGTGAACTTGTATTGGCCATCTGATATCCCCGCGCGGCCCCTCGACTGTAGAGCAGCATGTCATTACATAGTATTTCATGAAGGAATTATTACGCAGCACCGACCCAACGATTATTGCCTTTGCCACGGCCCTTCTGTCTGGGGAGGATATAGCTTGCTTTCAAATGGACGTAAATATGAGCGTTCTGGAAGGTGGGATTGGAATCTTCCCGCGTCGACTGATGGTCCGTCCCGATGATCATGAGTTGGCAGTCACAATTATGTCTGACAATGAAATTCCGCTGGGTATATGATTGAATCTGATGATCTGACAAAAGACGCCTTTTTAGGTGGTAAAGTTCAGTTATTGCAACCAAAATTGGGATACAGAGCCGGCGTTGATCCTGTTTTTTTGGCCGCAACCGTTACGGCCCATGAGGGGGAAACCGTTCTGGATCTGGGGTGCGGGGTAGGCGCTGCGGCATTATGTCTTGGGGCGCGAATTCCAAACTTAAAATTGACAGGTGTTGAGCGCCAACCAGAATATGCCGAGCTGGCGCGAAGAAATGGCCTTGAAACCGTTTGTGCCGATATCGCTAATCTTCCTGACGAGATCCGCCAACAACAATTTCACCACGTACTTGCCAACCCACCTTACTATGATCGCAACGCGAGCGTTGCAGCGCGTAATATTGGCCGCGAAGAAGCGTTGGGCGAAGATACACCGCTGTCTACCTGGATGAAGGCGGCTGCAAAACGCCTCAAGCCAAAAGGGTTCGTTCACGTGATCCATCGCGCAGAGCGATTAGTTGATTTATTGGCGGCCCTCCCGTCGGACGTAGGGAGTGTGCAGGTTTTACCTCTTACTCCGCGGATTGGGCGCAAGGCTGAATTGATCATATTGCGTGCCAAAAAAGATGGACGCGCTGCATTTGAATTACTTTCGCCGTGCATTTTACACCGTGGCGAAAAGCATGAGCGCGATGGGGACAGCTACATGCCTGAAATCAAATCGGTTTTGCGTGATGGTGCTGGGTTAAGGTTTTAACCGGTCGTTAAGCGCGAATATGCTCATACTGTAGCTGCAGCGTGACAGAATGGATTTTTCGTGGTTCACTCAAATCACGCACTTTATCAGCAAGGAGGATTGAATGAGCTTAAACTCGCATCTGGAAGAACTGAAAAGAAAGCACTCCACTCTCAGTCACGCGGTAGAATTAGCGCAGCGCGCGCCCGCCAGCGATGACATCGAAGTGGCGAGTATGAAGAAACAAAAGCTTCGACTTAAAGAACAAATTTCGCGATTATCAAGCTAATCTAAGTTTGGCGCGGTTGCATAGGCGATTGCGCCACTTTTCTAACGTTTTTTGCCAACGGGGATAATTTTTAGCCCGGCAGTTATGTCAGCGGTCTTACTTATTTCCGCAATCATCCATTCACGGAATGCTTTGATTTTTGGCTGATCCTCGACGCCATCAGTGCATAAGAACCTAAAGCGTGCCCCCGTGCCCAATGCAGTTTTAAAGGGCATAACCAATCTGCCTTCAGAAATTTCCTTCACAACGAATGCACGTCTGCCTAGTACTATGCCGGCACCTGCAAGTGCCGCATCAACGGCATGGTCGCCCTGTGAAAATTGCACGCCGTGAATCTCGCCGATATTTACGTTCATTGCCGCGAACCACTCAGACCAGCCTGCAGGTGGGTCTAAGAAGTCGACACTATGATCGATGATAAGTGGTGCTTTTGCGAGGCTCTGTGGTGTTGGAAATTGCATCGCCAATTCGGGCGTCATGACCGGCGCAACCCATTCCTCAGCTAAGGGCATAGAAAATAGTCCGTCGTCGGTGCCGTAACCAAAACGCACGGCCACGTCGATTCCGTCACGGCTAAAGTCCATCATGCGAAGTGATGCCGAAAACCTGAGTTCGATTTCGGGGTGTGCCTGCGCGAATTTGAACAATCTTGGAGCAAGCCATTTGGCCGTGAATGCAGGGCCTGCTGTTACGTTAAGCGTTTCGTTGTCTTGCAGACGTTCTGTTGATCGCCAGGCTGCTGCCAAGGTTTGAAACCCGTCTTTGACGCCGGGTGCCAAGACTTTGCCAGCTTCGGTCAATTCAACGGCGCGATTGAGTCGACGGAAAAGGGGGCTGCCCAAGTGTTCCTCTAATGCTTTGATTTGATAGCTGAGCGCGGCAGGTGTGACGTGCAATTCATCCGCAGCCTTGGCAAAGGACATGTGGCGCGCGGCGGCATCGAATGCGCGGAGTGCTGTGAGGGGAGGGAGACGTTCTACCATAATTCAGTTTAATACAGCTTAACTGAATGGATGAAAAGTCTCGTTTGTCAGCATGTTTTTTAGGGAGCATACTGGTGTCAGATCAGAAAAACTGATGAAAAGGATTATAAAAATGTTTGAAGTATCTTCACACGCGGATGTTCAACAAGGAATCAAAGCGGCACATGCAAGCCGCGCGCTGGCTGTAGAGGCGGCATGGAATTGGTTGTTTGGCAAGAAATCTTCCCGCTGAAAGATCGCTACCTTCTTACGGGATAAGCAAAGGCCGATCTGTGGAAACGGATCGGCCTTATTCTATTTGAAATGCCGGTCAGACGAAGAACTGGCCGCCGTTGGCCGTAATAGTAGAACCATTGATAAAACTGGCATCGTCGGATGCAAGAAACGCAACGCATCGCGCAATCTCTTCGGGTTCGCCCAATCGTCCAGTTGGAATTTGTGCGACGATACTATCACGTACTTTCTCCGGCACGGCCTTCACCATATCAGTTGCGATGTAACCGGGGCAAATCGCATTTGCCGTTATGCCCGCGCGCGCGCCTTCCTGTGCCAATGACTTAACAATCCCTAAATCACCTGCTTTGGTCGCCGCGTAATTAACTTGAGCAAACTGGCCCTTCTGACCGTTAATCGAGCTAATAACGATTACACGGCCGAATTTACGTTCACGCATCCCATTCCACAGCGGATGAACGGTGTTGAAGACGCCATTTAGATTCGTGTCGACAACCTCATGCCACTGTTGGGGTGTCATTTTATGAAATGGAGCATCGCGGGTGATGCCTGCGTTTGCGACGACAACATCAATTGGACCTAGGTCTGCTTCGACTTGTGCAGTACCTGCAGCGCTTTCATTATAGTCTGCCACATTCCACTTATAGCTTTTGATGCCTGTTTCGTCAGTGAACTTGGCGGCAGCGTCATCGTTGCCGGCGTACGTGGCGGCTACAGTGTAGCCAGCATCTTTTAGCGCAATTGAAATCGCAGCGCCGATTCCTCGGGAGCCGCCTGTAACTAGGGCAACACGTGACATTATAAATCTCCTAAATCCATCTCGCAATCTAATTACAAAATAAAATTCATATTAGCAATATAATTACGTGTTGAAATTTATTGATTTATTAAGATATTGTTTAAAAACAAAAAAGGCGGGACATTGGCCCGCCTTTCCTGTGAATTTTAAAGTGCTTATGCTCGCTCAAGACACATTGCGACGCCCATTCCACCGCCAATACATAGGGTGGCGAGCCCTTTTTTCGCCCCACGGCGCTTCATCTCAAACAACAAGGTGTTCAAGATTCGTGCGCCAGATGCCCCAATTGGATGTCCAATCGCGATTGCACCACCGTTGACGTTTACGACATCTGGGTTCCACTCCATTTCCTTGTTTACGGCACAGGCCTGGGCCGCGAACGCTTCATTTGCTTCAACAAGGTCTAAATCTTCGGCTTTCCAGCCGGCCTTTTCCAATGCCTTGCGACTTGCGTGAATGGGGCCAACGCCCATGATTGCCGGGTCCAGACCTGCGGTTGCATAGGACGCAATCCGTGCAAGTGGCTCAATGCCACGCTTTTCTGCATCATCTGCTGTCATCAATAGGGCGGCAGCTGCACCGTCGTTCAGGCCAGAGGCATTTGCTGCCGTCACAGATCCTTCCTTTGCGAAGGCTGGACGTAATTTCTGCATCGCAGCCATAGTTGCGCCATGACGAATATATTCGTCAGCGTCGACAATAATATCGCCTTTACGGGTCTTAACCGTGAAGGCTGCAATCTCATCCGCGAACCGTCCGGCAAGCTGTGCAGCTTCGGCTTTATTCTGGGATGCAACTGCAAATTCGTCTTGCATGTCACGAGTGATTTTCCATTTCTCAGCAACATTTTCCGCCGTTTGGCCCATGTGGTATCCGTTAAAGGCATCCCACAACCCATCACGGATCATCGTATCGATGTATTTCATGTCGCCCATTTTATGGCCTGCACGTAGATGCGCGGCATGGGGGCTAAGGGTCATGTTTTCTTGACCACCGGCGGCAACGATTTCCGCGTCACCTAGTTGGATGTGCTGGGCGGCCAGTGCAACCGCGCGAAGGCCCGAACCACAGACCTGGTTGATTGACCAAGCTGATGCTTCTTGGGGAAGGCCTGCGTTGATGTGCGCTTGGCGCGCAGGGTTTTGGCCCTGTGCTGCGGTTAAGACTTGGCCGAGGATAGTTTCAGAGACTTCGCCTTTTTCAATTCCGGCCCGTTCGACGATTGCTTCCAATACGGATGTACCCAAATCATGGGCTGGTGTGTTGGCGAATGCGCCGCCGAAGCTGCCCACTGCTGTGCGCGCCGCGGACGCAATGACGATGTTGGTCATGAAAATAAATCCTCTAATTTGTTTAAGTGCTAGGTAGTTCCGTTGATCTAAAAGTGGACCAACGCTCTACAAAAATGATACTAATATCATTTATTTGGGTGCGACAACTGGCTGCAGAGCGAGATGCCGTTATGACGCAGCTTGCACCGCACTGTTTTCGGCCCACCGTGGCCGAACCGATGGGGCACTGAAATAAAAGCCCTGCAGGCAATCGGCACCTAGTGCAATTAGTGTTTCGGCCTCCGCTCGTGTTTCAACAAATTCCGCGACAGTGAGCATGTCAAAATGTTTGGCGATATCTATCATCGCACGCACCAACGCTTGATTGTCTGGATCGCTATCGATGGACTTGATGAATTGGCCATCAATTTTGAGGACATCAAACATAAAGTCCTTGAAATAGCGAAGTGCTGTATGACCTGATCCGAAATCATCAAGGGCAAAGCTGACACCCAAAAGTTGAAGCTCGTCCATGAACTTCACTACTTTATGTGGTTCGTTCATGGCCGAACTCTCTGTTTTCTCAAGGATCAGCCGCTCTGCTATGGTTTCGTCACGCTCAAGCCAACGGTAAAAATTGCGTTTCCATGGCCCAAATCCAATGCTGTGTGCGGACATATTAATAGACAGCCGCAGATCGGGTTTTTTGAATAAGCTTTGCATACCCATGTTGAGCGACAAGGCGTCAATCCGCCGCCCCAACTCGGTATCTTCAATAACGTGGATGAAATCCTTAGCTGGGATAATGCGACCAGTCGCGTCCATGACGCGGATCAACCCCTCATAAAACCCAACCTGCCGTGGGTCACAGGACATCATGACGGGCTGGTACGCGAGCAGTGTTTGTTTATGCTGAATTGCAGTATCCACCATTTGAATCGTTTGGCTGTCACGTTTGGCAATCGCGATGTTGAGTGGGTTTTGCATTACGCCTGCAGCATCTTGCTTTTGTGTGTGTCGCTGATTCATTTTGTGCCACCTCTTTGCAAAACGTTTTTATCACGTGGCTGGGTGATCTAATAACGACTTACGTGGCGCTTTTTGTGCTAATTGACGGACACTTAAATTAGAAAGTTATTTATCATGGAACGCTGCGGCTGGGTTGGGCTCGAACAAATTTACGTTGATTATCATGATGCCGACTGGGGCGTTCCGGAATACGATAGCCGCGCACTGTGGGAAAAGCTGGTTCTTGATGGGTTTCAAGCTGGTTTGAGTTGGCTCACGATATTGAAAAAGAGAGAGAATTTCCGCGCAGCGTTTGCAGGGTTCGACCCCAATATCATTGCGACTTGGGGTGAAGATGACGTCGAACGCCTTTTGCAAGACGCCGGCATTATTCGTCACCGTGGCAAGATTGAAGCTACCATTGGCAATGCGCGGGTCTGGCAAAAGATTGAGCAGCGTGAAGGATTTGATACGTTTTTGTGGAATTATGTGGGTGGGGCACCTCTTCAAAATCATTGGGCGACCCAAGCAGATGTTCCTCCCTTTACCGAATTGTCGACACAAATTTCGAAGGATTTGAAGAAGGAAGGTTTCCGTTTTTGCGGGCCAACAATCGTCTATGCATTCATGGAAGCGGTGGGGATGGTCAACGATCACATCGTCACCTGTCCACGTCATGCAGAAGTTGCCAAACTAATCCGCTAAAACGCCGTTGACTCTGTGCCTGCGCCCCGTATAAGCGCGACTTCATTGGTGTTGGTGGCCCCTGCAAGGGGATGCCTGTCGGGGTTCGCCCAAAGGACAACGCCCTTCACAGCCAGAAATGGCACCCTTAGAAGGAGATCAGTCGTGACTAAACGTACGTCTGCCAAACATAAAATTGACCGCCGCATGGGCGAAAACATCTGGGGCCGCGCTAAATCCCCAGTAAACCGTCGTGAATATGGCCCAGGCCAGCACGGTCAACGTCGTAAGGGCAAATTGTCCGACTTCGGTATCCAGCTTCGCGCAAAGCAAAAGCTAAAAGGTTACTACGGCGATCTTACAGAAAAACAATTCCGTCGCATCTATGGCGAAGCGGTTCGTGTTGGTGGCGATACAGGTGAAAACTTGATCGGCCTACTAGAACGCCGCTTGGACGCTGTTGTGTACCGCGCTAAATTCGTAGCAACTGTATTTGCTGCGCGTCAGTTCGTGAACCACGGCCACGTCAAAGTGAATGGTAAAAAAGTAAACATTCCATCATACCGCGTTAAAGAGGGTGATGTGATTGAAGTACGTGATCGTTCCAAGCAATTGGCCGTTTTGCTAGAAGCCACACAATTGGCTGAGCGCGACGTTCCTGATTACATGGACGTTGACCACTCAAAAATGACTGCAACATTTGTGCGCACACCAACATTGGGCGACGTTCCGTACCCAGTTGTTATGGAGCCAAACTTGGTTGTTGAATTCTACGCGAAGAACTAATCTTCGCCGAAATTCGAATAGTATTGAGGCCGTCCAACTTGGGCGGC
This sequence comes from Rhodobacteraceae bacterium UBA7436, assembly GCA_002478745.1. Lineage (GTDB taxonomy): Bacteria > Pseudomonadota > Alphaproteobacteria > Rhodobacterales > Rhodobacteraceae > Ascidiaceihabitans. Next base: position 19,025 of record DLQI01000079.1, read on the forward strand.
CTTTTTCGTTTGTGACACTTCCAGCGGAAATTTGGGTGCGTCAGAAATCCAGCTTTTATTGTGGCGTTCAGAACGATATGTCTGTCCTGACAAATAAGGGCTGATGAAATGACATCTATCAAGGCGCAACCAGGCATTATGGATATTGAGCTGTACCAAAGTGGTGCAGCCCATATTGAAGGCGTGGATAATGTCATCAAACTTAGCTCGAATGAAAATCCATTAGGCCCAAGCCCTAAAGCAATCGAGGCGTATCAGCGAGCGGCCAACAACCTGCACCGTTACCCATCCTCAGATCAGATTGGGTTACGCAGCGCGATTGGTGAGGTTTTATCACTTGATGCTGATCGCATTATTTGTGGCGCAGGCTCCGATGAAATCATCGCATTTTTGTGCCAGGCCTTCGCGGGGCCGGGTGATGAGGTCATCCACACCGAACACGGCTTTGCGATGTATCGCATTTCAGCTTTGTCTGCGGGCGCGACACCTGTTGAGGTGCGCGAGAACGAACGCGTGACTGACGTGGATGCCATTCTTGAAGCTTGTACATCAAAAACCAAGCTGGTGTTTATCGCCAATCCCAACAACCCAACTGGAACGATGATCGACGAGGCCGAGATTGCCCGTCTGGCTGATGCTTTGCCGCCCCAAGCGATCCTTGTTCTTGATGGTGCCTACGCGGAATTCGTTGAGGGGTATGACGGTGGTGCCGCTTTGGTTGATCAGCGTGAAAATGTCTTTATGACGCGCACATTTTCCAAGCTGTATGGATTGGGCAGCCTTCGTGTTGGTTGGGGATATGGCCCTGCTGCATTGGTCAATGTCTTGAACCGCATCCGTGGACCGTTCAACCTTAGCCAATCAGCATTGGACGCAGCAGAGGCCGCAATGCGTGACTTGAATTACACAAACCATTGTCGCCATGAGAACGAAAAATGGCGCACGTGGTTGGCGAATGGATTGTCCGAGATCGGCGTCCCATCGGATGTGAGCCAAGCCAACTTTATTTTGGCACGTTTCGCCAATCAGGCAGAGGCAGAGAACTGCGATACATATCTGCAATTCCAAGGTTTGGTTGTACGCCGTGTTGCCGGTTACAAGTTGCCCAACGCACTTCGTATCACAGTTGGTGACGAAAGCGCATGTCGCCTTGTTCTTGGGGCCATTCAAAATTTTAAAGCAGGCAAAAAATGACCAAAGTATATGATCGCGTCGCTTTGATTGGCCTTGGGCTGATTGCATCCTCCATGTTTTGGGCGATGAAACGTTCTGGGTTAGCAGGCGAAGTCGTTGGCTTTGCACGGAGTGCGCAAACACGTGACACGGCCCGCAAAATCGGGCTGTGCGATCACGTATATGATGATGTGAAAGACGCGGTAAAAGACGCCGATTTGGTTGTGTTGTGCGTACCCGTAGGCGTGATGGGGGCGGTTGCCGCAGAAATCGCAGGGTCATTGAAAGTAGGGGCCACGGTTTCTGATGTTGGTTCAGTTAAGCAGGATGTTATCCAATCTGTTGGACCACATCTGCCTGACAACGTGCATTTCATCCCTGCGCATCCGCTTGCCGGTACTGAACACTCAGGCCCCGAAGCCGGATTCGCAGAACTGTTTGACAACCGTTGGTGTCTATTGGTTCCAGCGGAAAACACATCAACCGATGCGGTGGCTCAGTTGCGTGCGCTTTGGGAAGGTATGGGTTCAAATGTTGAGGAGATGGACGCAGAACACCATGATCTTGTTCTTGCGGTCACCAGCCACGCGCCCCATCTCATCGCCTACACAATGGTTGGTGTCGCAGATGACTTAGGCCGAGTGACGGATGGCGAAGTTATCAAGTACTCAGCTGCTGGATTCCGCGACTTTACCCGGATTGCAGCAAGCGACCCAACGATGTGGCGCGATGTATTCCTGAGTAACAAAGAAGCGACCTTGGAAATTCTTGGGCGTTTCACCGAGGAGCTGTTTGCGTTGCAGCGTGCTATTAGAACAGGTGACGGCGACCACTTGTTTGATTACTTCACCCGCACGCGTGCCATTCGGCGTGGTATCATTGAAGCGGGGCAAGACACTGCTGCACCAAACTTTGGCCGTGGGGCAAAGGACGGCGAGTGATCCGACACATTTTCATTGCAGCAATGTAAATGGCCGATGTAGCTTAGGCTGGGCTGGATCTCTCGTTGCGTCCTGTTGGACGTGCTGGGACATGGGCCCGCAATGTCGAAGCGTTGGTCAAACGACCACTTTAAGCCCGGTTGCATCTGGTGGCTGCTGCATCAATCGGCACCAGTTCTTCGTGACGCCCAACGCTACGCCCAAATGGAATTGTCACTCAGGTGATGGTGCAAAAGAACAAGCGCCTCAAAGGGGCCGTTTATGGGGACCCAGATATTCAAAGTGAGATGGTCGGTCGTGTTCCAGGCAAGCTTAATGGTTGCGGGTTGTCTGGTCGCAAAGTTGCCGCACACTATTCTTACCGCACCCGGAAGAATAAAGCGGGTGCGAAGATTTCAGAACATGGAAAAGGCCGCGCTATTGATATTTTGGTAGGGTTTTGAATGATGACCGTACCAACAGGGTCCTCAAGGGCTGGCACAACGCGGATAGCAAAACGATGTCCAGTGCGCATAAAAAAGCATGTGGGCCGTTTGGAACTGTCCTTGGCCCTACTGCTGATCGCGATCATCAGGACCATTTCCATTTTGATACGGCCCGCTACCGCAGTGGCCCATATTGCGGTTAACGCAAGACGATCTTAGGGGCCGGACCGATTGGTATAAAGCCAATTAACATCATGCCACCTCGCAAATTCAGTTGAATATCTAAAGCATTGGGATCACCTGAAAAGCGGGCAAGGGTACTTAACCCGCTTTCAGCTTGTTGGCGTAAATTGCTGCTAAGGGCACCAGATCGCTCAGCCAAATCTAACATCACCTGCCAATTTTCGGCCTGAATATTTAACGTGCCTGTAGGTGTGCCTGTTGTGTCGACCTCCAAGTCAGCCGCGAAAAACAATCGTAGATCAGCCCACACGGCTTCGGCTAGCTTTAGTTTGATCTGACGTGGCTGAGGTCGCGCGGCTTCAACTGCGCTGATATCCCACGGTTTGTCGAAAATGATGTCGGCATCAAGCGTGAAAGAATCAAAGGTTAAGGGCCAATCGTCTGGCAGGCGAAGGGCGGCCCGCGGCGTATCGCCAGGTCGTAAATTCGTGGCCTCAGCGTCAATCTTGTACCGCGCGGGCGTGGTTTGATTTTGGTCCATCGTCAAACGTAAATTGTCCGCACTTAACACGGTTTGTTCGTTTGTATTCAGTGACCATGGGCCTGTCAGTGCTGCTATTTGTTCAAGCTCCAGTGCAGAACCTGGGTGCAACTTTAGATCGGCAGCGCCTTGGGCGAACTCTAGGGATGAACTCCCCTCAGCGGTGACAAACGAAATTGGGTCGCTGGGAAGCACTAGAGTTAGATCACCAGGCCAATAGGTCGGTGCACCAATCTGGAGCGCTGGTAAATTGATCACAACGCCGCCGTCTGTATCAGCCAACACAATATCCGTCATATCGGCGTCAACACGGGCAGGGAAACCACGCAGATTAAGTGACGCATAGTCTGCTTGCCATCCATCCACGCGGCGGTCTTCGAACCATGTATCAAGTGCGGTTTTCATACCGAACCCAAAAATAGCCCACCACGCACACCACACCACCGTCACAAGTAAGATGATCCACAATAGCCAGCGCATAACAGACCCTTTCGCTTTGGTTCGAAATCGGGTTTATCCAAGGTCAGTGAAAAGAACCAGAGTGGTGATGAGAATGACGATGTGGGTGTTTGGCTATGGCAGCCTTTTGTGGAACCCTGGTTTTGAGATTGCAGAGCGGGCCGTTGCAACATTGCCAAACTACGCGCGTTCCTTTTGCATGCGTTCAATTCACCATCGCGGGACGGTCGACGATCCTGGTTTGGTTCTGGCACTCGATGAACGCAAGGGTGCGCAATGTGCCGGTGTCGCTTTTGCCGTTGCTGAGGGGAAAGAAGACGAAACACTTCAATATTTGCGTGAGCGCGAATTGGTATCCTCTGCGTATTTAGAGAGAATACTAACGCTAAATTTGGCTGATGGGCGTAGAGTTGAAGCCGTGACCTACGTCATTGATGAAAGCCATGAACAATATTGCAGTGATCTGCCACTGGAAGAGCAAGCGCAAATTATCGCCAATGCGGTCGGTGGGCGTGGGCCGAATTGGGAATATTTGTACAACACAGCCAATCATTTACGCGATATTGACCTGCATGACCCTGATTTAGAGTGGCTTACAGCACGGGTCCGCGAGTTGGTTGCATAATTCCTTGGCTCTTTAGGTGATTTTTGTCTAAGTTGTAAGCCAGAGCAGACACAAAGCCCGGAGCATGGCGCATGGCGCAGGCAGACAACGAGGCACAGCCACATTTCACGCAACCAGTACGCCAGATCGTGCTGATGTTGACGGTGATTGGCTTGACCACATTTGGCGCGGTAGTTGCGCTTCCACAGGTGTTGCCTGTGTTCGAAGCCAATCCGCAGCTTAACAGCTTTATATTTTTAGTATTTATGATCGGTGTCGTCGCCTGTTTTTGGCAGGTGTTCCAACTGATTGGGTCGGTCATTTGGCTTAAGCGGTTTGCCTCTGATACTTCAGAAGTGAATTCAAAAGCACCTCAATTGCTCGCCCCTTTGGCATCGCTATTACGCACACGTGGTGCGAGGATGCAGATCAATACATCGTCAACGCGCTCTATCTTGGATTCCGTTGCAACGCGGATTGATGAAGCCCGCGAAATTACGCGCTATATCGTCAATACGCTAATCTTCTTGGGGCTGCTTGGAACCTTTTATGGCTTGGCGACGACGGTGCCGGCATTGGTCGATACTATCCGCAGCTTAGCCCCGAAGGATGGCGAGGCCAGTGTTGCGGTGTTTGGCCGCTTGATGACTGGGCTGGAATCGCAACTTAGCGGCATGGGCGTTGCCTTTGCCTCATCACTGCTTGGCTTGGCTGGGTCTTTGGTTGTCGGTATCTTAGAGCTGTTTGCAGGGCACGGTCAGAACCGTTTCTATCGTGAACTTGAAGAATGGCTTAGCTCAATCACACGAGTTGGTTTCTCATCTGGTGAAGATGCATCCTCTGAACAAGCAGCGATGACAAGTGTTCTTGATCACATGGCAGAACAGATGGAAGCAATGCAGCAGATGTTCGTTCAGTCTGATGTCAGCCGCTCAATGGTGGATGAACGCCTTGGTCAACTAAGCGATTCAATCGAACGGATGACATACCAGATGCAACATGGCGATGCTGAGAATTCAGCACTTGAACGTGTAGCTGCTGGTCAAGAACGCCTTATCGCACACTTTGAAAGCCAAGGTGGAGGCGAAGGTGGTATGGACGCGGAAAGTCGGATGCGTCTTCGGTCTATCGATGTCCAAATGTTGCGTATTCTCGAAGAAATTTCCGCAGGTCGTCAGGAAAGCATGGCAGAGTTGCGTACTGATATTTCTGCACTGGCCCAAGCGCTTTCACAACCGCGCGGACAAGCACGTAGATCGGCAAGATCTAGATCACAAGACGAGGCTGAGTAATGGCCTTATCACGACGCACGGGCGCACGGTTCCAGGCGTCGATTTGGCCGGGCTTTGTGGATGCAATGACAGGCCTTTTGTTGGTTCTGATGTTCGTTTTGACCATTTTCATGGTTGTTCAATTTGTTCTGCGTGAGACTATTTCAGGCCAAGAAGTTGAACTGAATGACCTTGCTGGCGAAGTCGCCGCATTGGCACAAGCCTTAGGATTGGAAGAACGGCGCGGCAATCAATTGGACGCGCGTGTGAATGCGCTTAATGCGACGCTCAATGAAGCACGCGACCAAGCCAATGCACAGGCAAATGTTATTGCGACGCTGACGGCCGAGCGTGACACTCAAGCTCAAAAACTAGCTGAAGCTAGCAATCAGATTACCGCATTTGAAGCGCAGGTATCGGGTTTACTGGCACAACGCGACGACGCGCTTGGTACTATTGCCGCACTCGAAACGGAACAAACCCGCCTTCTATCTGAGCAAGAGGCGCTAAACCTCGCTTTGGCCTCAAACCGAAGCGAAATCGACGCTCAAAGTGAAGCGGCAAGATTGGCGGCAAGTAAACGTGAAGCTTTAGAGGCATTGATTGCAGACCTTCAATTGCAAAGTGCACAAGCTGGAGATCGCGTGATTGCGCTTGAACAAAAACTTGCGACGGCTGCAGACGCACTGAGCGAAGAAGAAGCTGCTAAGTTGGTTGAGGCCGCCGCCGCCGAAGCATTGCGAAATCGCCTGGAAAATGCGGATGCTGAATTGACAGCAATGACACTGTCGCTTGAAGCCAAGCGCCGCGAAGCTGAGGAAACCCTGACACTACTTGCTGCTGCTCGCGCTGCCGAAGGCGATCTTAACGCCCAGTTGGTTGCTTTGCTGTCCCAAGTTGAGGCGGGCACATCACAAAGTCAAACCCTACAAGCTGAGTTGCGCGCGGCGCAAAGTGATGCTGATAATCTGCGGACCCAACTTGGCCTAACAGACCAAAGTGCAGCAGCGCTTAAGGTCCAACTGGCAGCAGCTGGTCAGGAAATTGCGGATTTGCAAGCACAAGTGGCGTTACGGGATGAAACCTCTGAGGAGGTTCAGGCGCGCTTATCTGCTGCTTTGGCTGCCAGACTAGTTGCGGAACAGTCGCTGAATACTGCGGCCATAAATGAGGATGAGGTACGCAAGCAGTTAACCGCGGCGTTGGCTGCCAAATTGCAGTCCGAGCAAACATCGCGCGATCTGCTGTCTGCCACAGAACAACAGGCACTGCTGCTTGAGAATGCTCAAACCACCCTATCTCAGGAGCGTGTGATCAGCGCGGCGGCACAGCGCCAAACAGAACTGTTGAACCAGCAAGTGGCAGCATTACGCACGCAGCTCAAAGAACTCAGTGGTCTTCTCAATTTGGCAGAGGAACGCGATCAAGAGGCGCAGGTTCAGTTGCAATCACTGGGCTCAGATCTGAACACAGCGCTGGCACGTGCGGTCGCAGAGGAGCGCCGGCGTCGTGTACTCGAAGAAGAAGAACGCAAGCGGCTCGAGGCGGAAACAAAAGACTTAGCCCAGTACCGGTCTGAATTTTTTGGACGTTTACGTGATCTGTTGGGAACTCAGGAAGGCATACGGATCGAAGGGGACCGGTTCGTGTTCTCATCCGAAGTATTGTTTCCACCAGGCGGTGCACAGCTCTCCGCATTGGGTGAGGGAGAAATCGCAAAAATAGCGGCAATTTTGCGCGGTATCGCAGATGAAATTCCTCCTGAAATCGATTGGGTCATCCGCGTTGATGGACACACCGACAATGTTCCCTTGTCCGGGTTAGGAGAGTTTGCAGACAACTGGGAACTTAGCCAAGCACGTGCATTATCTGTCGTGAAATACATGGCGAATTTCTTGGCAATCCCGCCCAGCCGATTGGCTGCAAATGGTTTTGGTCAGTATCAACCGATCAATCGAGCAGACACGCCTGAAGCGCGCGCGCAAAATCGCCGAATTGAGTTGAAGTTTACTGAAAAATAACTGGGCTATTCGACTGAGATTTTGGTCTTTTCTGTGCTGATGGCTTTGCCATCACGCAGTAAAGACACAGACCCGAAATAAGTGCCTACTGGCCAGCCGTCTTTTGGCAGCTTCCTACCAATAGCGCGAAATAATTGCGCCTTGTTCTTTTTGATGAGAACCGTTTTGTCCAACAAGATCCCAGTCGGCCCTTCTAAGATAAGGCGCATTTGATCGCCTTTCTTAGCACCAAAACCAAAGCCAAAAACAACGATCGCGGGCGCGTCAACAGGCAGGCTTTGTGCGGCGGCGCGCCCTGATTTTACATCTTCAAATGCTGGGACATGATCGGCAAACGCGGCATATAGAACTGCACCCGCGCGGTACGGCAGTGGTTCGCTCCAAAGGGTGTCTTCGTCAGGTTCGCCGCATGTAACGCTGCCATCAGGATCGAACGGATCAACCACTTTACCGTCTTTGCGGACAGAAAGGTGAACATGCGGGAACTGTGTGCGACCACTTAGACCAATTTGCCCCAGTACTGTGCCCGCCTCTACAACCTCACCGGTTTTGACCTGCACCGATCCCTTTTTCATATGGCAGTATTGGGTTTCCCAGCCATCGCCGTGACGGAGAACTAAGCCGTTTCCACATTCTTTTCCTTTTACATTGGCAGCATTCGCAGCTGTGTAAAGGACGTCATCAACACTATTGCGGGTTCCCATTACGGTCCCCTTAGCGGATGCAATCACGTCTACTCCAGCACGCATTTGCTCCAATGTACGGAGCGCGAAATCGGTGCCTTTATGGCCGTCATAGCTGAGGCTGGAGCAGCGAAAATCTGATACACCTTCACCATCTGTGTGATCAACATATTGCTGGATGTAGCAATCGTCCCCCAGTGAACAATCAATGGGGGACGATAGAACCAACTCTTGTGCACCAACATACGCGGTCGCGGCACAAAGGGCTACGACGGCTGTTAGGCTGGCGCGGATCATTCTGCAGTAAGCAAAGGTGGCTTGTCACCGGTAATGCGCGGTTTGGCCAAACCTTCGGTCTTGATGTCCAACTCTCCGCCTTTAACGCCAACTTTGACAACGCCACCTTTGGTCAATTTGCCGAACAATAGCTCCTCGGCCAGTGGTTTTTTGATGTGCTCTTGAATGACGCGCCCCAGTGGCCGGGCACCCATTTTCTCATCATAGCCGCGATCACCCAACCAAGCAGCGGCTGCTTTGGTCAGCTCAATCGTCACGTTGCGATCCATCAACTGCGCTTCAAGTTGCAGAACAAATTTTTCAACAACCTGATTGATGACTTCCTTCGGAAGACGGGAGAAGCTGATGACTGCATCCAGGCGGTTGCGGAACTCCGGCGTAAATGTGCGCTCAATAGCTGCAGTGTCTTCGCCAACGCGGCTGTCGCGACCAAAGCCGATGGCTTCTTTCGCCTGCTCAGCAGCACCGGCATTTGATGTCATGATCAACACCACATTACGGAAATCAACGGTTCGGCCGTTGTGATCCGTCAGCTTACCGTGGTCCATAACTTGGAGCAGGATATTATAAACATCGGGGTGCGCTTTTTCCATTTCATCAAGCAACAGCACACAATGCGGATGTTGATCGATACCGTCCGTCAACATGCCGCCTTGGTCAAAGCCGACATAGCCGGGAGGGGCACCGATCAGGCGTGAAACGGCGTGCTTTTCCATATATTCCGACATGTCAAAGCGCAGAAGTTCAACGCCAAGCGTATCTGCAAGCTGTTTGGCGACTTCAGTTTTGCCAACGCCTGTAGGGCCAGCGAACAGGTAATTGCCGATTGGCTTTTCTGGTTCACGCAGGCCGGCGCGTGCAAGTTTGATGGCGCTTGACAGTGCTTCGATCGCTTTGTCTTGACCGAATACAACGCGCTTCAACGACGCCTCTAGATCGCGCAATACAACGGCATCGTCTTTGGAAACGCTTTTTGGCGGGATGCGCGCGATCTTGGCCACAACGGCTTCGACCTCTTTGATACCAATTGTCTTGCGGCGCTTTGCGGCGGGGATCAGATGCTGTGCTGCACCTGCCTCGTCGATCACATCAATAGCGCTGTCTGGTAATTTGCGATCAATGATGTAGCGGGAAGCTAATTCAACAGAAGATTTAATCGCATCAGCAGTGTATTTGACCGAGTGATGGTCCTCAAAATACGACTTGATACCACGCAGAATTTTCACGGCATCCTCAACGGATGGCTCATTCACGTCGATCTTTTGGAAACGACGGCTTAAGGCGCGATCCTTCTCAAAGTGCTGGCGGAACTCTTGATAAGTCGTTGAACCCATCGTGCGTAGTTTCCCACCGGCAAGAGCAGGCTTGAGCAAATTAGAGGCGTCCATTGCCCCACCCGATGTGGCACCAGCGCCGATAACCGTGTGGATTTCATCGATAAATAGCACCGCGTCGTCATGTGCTTCTAGCTCAGTCACAACTGCTTTTAGACGCTCTTCAAAGTCACCGCGGTAACGGGTACCTGCAAGCAATGCGCCCATATCGAGCGAGAAGATGGTGGTTTCAGACAGTACTTCAGGTGTCTCTCCCGCAACGATCTTACGGGCAAGACCCTCTGCAATAGCGGTTTTACCTACACCTGGATCACCAACCAAAAGCGGGTTATTTTTACGACGACGGCAAAGCACTTGGATACAGCGTTCAACTTCGCTGTCGCGGCCGATCAACGGATCAATGTCGCCTTCGCGCGATTTTACGTTCAAGTCTACGCAGTATTTTTCGAGTGCGCTTTCTTTCTTTTCGCCGTCCGTGACACCCAGATCATCGTCCAGACCATCAGGGGTTCCTGAAACGGCACGTTCTTCTCCGTACTCCGGATCTTTGGCCACGCCGTGGGCGATAAAATTGACAGCGTCATAACGTGTCATGTCCTGCTCTTGCAGGAAGAAGGCTGCGTTTGATTCACGTTCGGCAAAGATGGCAACGATGACATTGGCACCTGTGACCTCTGTTCGGCCAGATGACTGAACATGGATGGCGGCGCGTTGAATAACACGTTGGAACGCGGCTGTTGGCACTGCCTCAGAACCATCAATATCGGTGATCAGATTTGCCAATTCTTCGTCGATGAATTTGACAAGCGCACCGCGCAGTTCGTCAGCGTCAACAGAACAGGCCTGCATCACTTTTTTCGCATCTGGTTCATCCAGCAACGTCAGCAATAAATGCTCGAGCGTTGCGAACTCGTGATGACGATCATTTGCCAGCGCAAGTGCTGCGTGGATGGCTTTTTCTAGTGTGGTCGAAAATGAAGGCACGTTGTGCTCCTGTCGATCGGGGCGGTTTAGGGGGGCGAGCGATCTCGCGGCTGAACCATCCGTGGCATTATATAGTTAGAGTTTGGTTGATCGGTGGCCAGCTTCAAGTGTTTTTTTTTACAAAAGGGGCTGAAAAGCCGATATAATTGATCAACCTGCTATCAAGTTTGCGTCAAAACCTATCTTTACGGGCGCGAATTTCGGTGAAGACTTTAACGGGGGATGCGCCGGTTAGGTTTAGGTGTTCTTGGATTTCAGGGTTGTCTGCCCGCAAGAATGGGTTGGTTTCACGTTCTAATTCCAAAGTTGAAGGGATGGTTGGCAGTCCGTTTGCGTGTTTGTCTTCAATGTCCTTGATACGCAATATAAGTGCCGGATTAGCAGGATCAACCGTTGTAGCAAAAGAGGCATTGCTGGCGGTGTATTCGTGGCCTGAATAAATACGAGTTTGGGGGGGCATCTCTGCAGTTTTTTGTAGGCTCGCATACATCTGTGCAGGTGTGCCTTCAAACAGGCGCCCGCAGCCCATCACCATTAGGCTGTCAGCCGTGAAAAACGCATCAGATGCTGGTAGATAGAATGCGATGTGATCGATGGTGTGGCCAGACATGTCCAACACCTGAACGGTTTCGCCACCAAAGCTGAAATTGTCGGCATCCGCCACGGCCATATCCAGTGGGGGTAGGCGGTGGGCGTCCCCCTTTGATCCCACAATTTTTGCCGGATATTGCGCCAGAATTTCTGGTAGCCCGTCCACGTGATCTGGGTGGTGGTGCGTAATCCATACTTCACTAAGTGCCCATCCTCGTTGGCTTAATTCGGCCAAGATGGGTGATGCTTCTGGCACATCGACAAGGGCGGTTTGGCCACTCGCAGCATCATGGATCAAATAGGCATAGTTGTCTTGAAGACAGGGGATTGTGACGATCTCAAGGGGCATGGCCATTTACCTGATGGTTGTTACACTGCAATGTGATTTGAACCTAATTTGACCTATCGGGGAGGTGTCTGCAATGCACCTTGATGTACAAGACTTGAGGAACTTCTATTATCGCAGCACGCTTGGGCGTGCGGCGCAGAAATCTTTGCGCACACAGATGTTGAACATCTGGCCCGAGGCAAAGGGGCAAACCGTTGTGGGTTATGGTTTTGCAGCCCCTCTATTGCGCCCATATCTTGAGGATGCACGACGGGTTATTGCGCTTATGCCAGGACCCCAAGGCGTGATGCCGTGGCCAGCCAATGAACCTAATGTGTCGGTGTTGACCGAGGAAACACGTTGGCCGATTGAAACAGGGCATGTTGATAAACTTGTTGTTTTACATGGTCTTGAAACTTCGCAGCACCCTTTTGATCTTTTGGAGGAATGCTGGCGTGTCTTGGGGCCGGGGGGCAAAGTGCTGTTCATCGTGCCCAATCGGGCAGGGGTTTGGGCACGGCGCGATGGTACACCTTTTGGCTATGGGCGGCCTTATTCTGTGGGGCAGTTAGAGGCTGAGCTGCGGCGGCACCAGTTCGTGCCAGAACGGCATATGGGTGCTTTGTATCAATTGCCGTCAGGTAAGCGCGTTTGGATGAAGTCTGCGCCCATGTTTGAGCGGATTGGGGTGCATATGCCAGCTATGGTTGCCGGTGGTGCGGTGATGGTTGAAGCGACCAAACAAGTCTATCCGCCAAAGGGCACAGTTGCGCGCCAAAGACGGGCGATTAACGTGCTTGAAGGCTTGGGTTCGCCGGTGGTCGAACCGACCTAAGTGTGCTGTGTTAACCTGAGGAATGCTGTACTTATTTTACTAGAAAATGGCCCGAACTGTACAAATTGCGCGCTAGACTGTGCAGTTGTGTGGGGGTGGTTTTGCCCAAGACCATAGGTTTTGCGCAAGACTGTGCAGATTGCCTGCTGTTTTGTACAGTTTACAGTTTGCCAATCCTAGCATCAGAAAAAAGTGTTAATTAACACGCCCCTCTTTAGCGATTTTGTTAAATTGGGCTAATGTTTGTGCGCTCAAGATCGGCTTGAACAACATTGTCATCCGTCAAATTGGTGGTGCCCAACAAGCGTATTGTTGCGGTCGTCGTAATGGTTGTTGCTGTCGCCGCGGGGTCTGCGGCTGAAAAAATAACGTCAGTGTAGGTGTCATCATCTGCTTGAGCGATTTGGAAGGTAATAGGCACATCGACAGAACCGTTACTGCTTTGGATGTCGAGCGGCAGAACAAGCACGTCTTCGTTAGGGATAAAATCGGTGATCGTCGTCACGACACCTCTATTCGTAGCGTCGCTGTCAAATTCGATACCCGTGAAAATCAATTCAAATCGGTCTTCACCGTCGCCGCCCGTTAAGGTGTCAAATAAGTCTGCGCTGTGAAGATAGGTGCTTGTCTCGATCGTATCGTTTCCTGCCCCACCATCGGCAATGGCACCTATTTGATAGCCTGGCGGGTTTTCCAGAATGAGAAAGTCGTCACCAGCATCGCCATATAGTGATGTTCCGCCTCCAAAGTCAGCTGAGTCGCCACTGATCGTATCGTTGCCAGCACCACCAGACGCACTGAGTAGCGTCCCTTGTATGCTGATGATGTCATTTCCTGCGCCGCCATTGATCACGCCGTCTTCGCCAAAGGCATCAATGGTGTCATCCCCAGAACCGCCCTGAACAAAGCCCAGATCGCTATCCTCAGATCCATTGCTTTGGAAAACAATGTAGTCACTGCCGCCACCGCCGTTCAGGGTTACATCTTCACCGACAAAGGAAAACAGCCTGTCGTCGCCCGGGCCGCCGTACACTACGGCGCCGTCGCCAACGGCCTCGATCGTGTCATCGCCCGCAAAGCCATTGACGGTTTGGTTTTCCATCGCTTTCAAAATGTCGGATTGGTTGGTTCCTTGTGCAATGTCTGTTTCGGCCGCTGGTTCGCCCGTTTCCCCACCGTCGTCATCGAAAAATTCAACTGCGTATGCCGCGAGCCCTGTGCCCAAAAGGGCGAGCAATAAAAAAGAGATCATCGTTAAACCACGGATTTTGAAAAATAGTGGTTCACGCGATCGGCGTTGGCGGACCTAGTCAAATTGGGCGACTTTAACTGGTGTGCTCGTATTGCAGTGGGTTGGGGTATCGGTCTTGTGGCGCGTGTAAGGAGCCAAATATCTAGCGGATTTTAAGGATTCGACGTCCAATTTGGTGAAATAATTACAAAAACCCTAACAAAAATACTGCCACAAAGGGTCGCACCTCGGTTAGTGCATTGAATTCGTTGAATAAGCCGATCAGGACGTGATGTCACAGATATGTTGCGAGGCGCGATTACCTCTGTTACGTACGCCGTGATTTCATCGCTCCGGTATGTATTGGAGCGATCCAACCCCCTACGTCAAACCATCAGGTGGAAACGTAGGGCCATGACATCGGAAGGGTGGACGTGTCAGAACCAGCTTCGATTGCCACAAGTATTGCGAGCCGTTACGCAACGGCCGTGTACGACCTTGCCAAAGACGGCAAGAAGGTCAAAGCCATTGAAACAGATTTGGGCGTTTTGTCCGATGCAATGGCAGACAGCAGCGACTTTAATGCGCTGATCCATTCTCCTATCTATTCGCGCGAAGAACAGGGTGCAGCAATTGCTGGCCTCGCGAAGAAGATGAAACTTTCACCAGTTATGAGCAACACGCTGGCCTTGATGGCTTCAAAGCGTCGTTTGTTTGTATTGCCTCAGTTGGTTGTCGCCCTGCGCGAAGCTATTGCTGAAGACAACGGTGAAGTTACAGCGGACGTCACCAGTGCTTCGGCGCTGACTAAGGCGCAATCAGACAAGCTTGCCAAAACGCTCAAAGCGAAACTTGGTAAGACTGTGACTATCAATGCGACCGTGGATGAGTCTCTCATCGGCGGTCTTGTCGTTAAAGTGGGTTCGAAAATGATCGATACGTCGATCCGCTCGAAGCTCAATTCCCTCCAGAACGTAATGAAAGAGGTCGGATAAATGGGTATCCAAGCTGCAGAAATTTCTGCGATCCTGAAAGACCAGATCGAGAACTTTGGTCAAGAAGCAGAAGTAGCCGAAGTTGGCCGCGTTCTGTCCGTCGGTGACGGTATCGCGCGTGTATATGGTTTGGACAGTGTTCAAGCTGGTGAAATGGTTGAATTCCCGGGTGGAATCCAAGGCATGGCCTTGAACCTTGAATCTGACAACGTAGGTGTTGTTATTTTCGGGTCCGACCAAGACATTAAAGAGGGCGACGTTGTTAAGCGTACGAACTCTATTGTGGACGTACCAGTCGGTGACGAGCTGCTAGGTCGCGTTGTTGACGGTTTGGGTAACCCAATCGACGGCAAAGGTCCGATCAAGACTGCGAAACGCGGTTTGGCTGAAGTTAAAGCACCGGGCATCATTCCACGTAAATCGGTTCACGAACCGATGGCGACTGGTCTGAAGTCTGTTGACGCGATGATCCCAATTGGCCGTGGCCAACGGGAATTGATCATTGGTGACCGCCAAACTGGTAAAACAGCTGTGGCTTTGGATGCGATCCTGAACCAAAAATCATACAACGAAGCTGCTGGCGACGACGAGTACAAAAAATTGTACTGTGTATACGTTGCGATTGGCCAAAAGCGTTCTACTGTTGCGCAGTTGGTTAAGAAGCTCGAAGAAACTGGCGCGATGGAATACTCTATCGTTGTTGCTGCAACGGCGTCCGATCCTGCACCTATGCAGTTCTTGGCACCATATGCTGCGACTACAATGGCTGAGCACTTCCGCGACAACGGTCGTCACGCTTTGATCATCTATGATGATTTGTCAAAGCAAGCTGTGTCTTACCGTCAAATGTCCTTGCTACTTCGTCGTCCTCCAGGACGTGAAGCGTATCCTGGTGACGTTTTCTATCTTCACTCCAGATTGCTTGAGCGTTCTGCGAAATTGGGCGATGCATCCGGTAACGGTTCATTGACAGCTTTGCCGATCATTGAAACTCAGGGCGGTGACGTTTCTGCCTTTATTCCGACTAACGTGATTTCGATCACTGACGGTCAGATTTTCTTGGAAACAGAATTGTTCTACCAAGGTATCCGTCCTGCTGTGAACACAGGTCTATCTGTGTCTCGTGTTGGTTCATCTGCTCAAACCAAAGCTATGTCTTCGGTTGCTGGTCCGGTGAAACTTTCCTTGGCTCAGTATCG
>DLQI01000047.1 GCA_002478745.1 Rhodobacteraceae bacterium UBA7436
GATACATCAGCAGAGTAATCCTTACCGTATGCAACAATACCGATAGTTTTGATCTTGCTCTGGTTTAGCTTGGCTTTCATGAGCGATGACGACTTTACAAAAGCATCAAACGGAAGCCTTATCTCACGCCATGATCCGTTCGTTTGAAAACTTTGCTGATAATAGTGCCAAGGTAGGCGAGTGTTGGCAGTCCTGATGTGCAGATAATACTGATCGCCGTTACCTTTAATCGTCAATTTTATGCCCGTTTTCCCCTTAGCCGCCTCCCACAGTACTGGTGACCTAACTTGAATGAAACCACCATTATTAGCTGTAGAAACTTCACCGATCAACTGTATGACTTGGTCTAATCCTTGATCTTCAAACTTTGCGGTTCCCTCGGAAACCCCTCCCATTACGGTATCTGCGAAATAAGACCATTGACCTGTTTTAATTATGTTATCAGCCATAGCGCCACCATTTATGAGGGCCAGTAACAGAGTAAACAGAGATGCTGTAATCGTCTTCATAGCTTTCTCCTTATGTCTGTATAGTTATGATATCCTTAATACCTTCTAATCAAGGTACACAGTGTTACAGCGCTTAAGTGCAATGCCGTCAACAGCTACCAGGTTTAATACCTCTAGAAGAGTATGATGTTTACAGGCTCCACACTTGATGCAAAAAAAACGAGCAGATCACACTCTTCTTTGGGATGGTAAGATCAAGTTTGCCAACATGAGGATGTCATGGAGGAAAGATAAACTTCTGTGACCTGCTCAGTAACAACAGTATCATTAAGATCTGCGCCTATGCCATTAATGCAACGGCTTTAAGTGTTCAGATACTGAACAAAAAAAGGGCCAGGCCATAAAGGCCCAGCCACAAGTGGTACTCTTAGGGAATGAGAATACATAACAGATACGTCAAAGCTTTGATGTTGGATCACTATGAGATTCAATTAGGTGGTGTACTGCTTGTATATATGCAGAGATACACGCACAGGGTTTTAGAGGTGGAGACTAGCTAGAGCAAAAACTAAACATTATGCCTTATCACTTAGTGGCCGCTGTAGATGACTGAACCGTTTGGCATGGTCGTGTTGCAGAGGATTGAGTCAGTCATGAAGGCTCCACTCAGATAAGCCCCATTAAGGTCAGCTCCAGCTAGGTTGAGATCAGCATTCCGCCAGCCAAAAAATCATCCATAATGTCCGCCAGAGAATTGTATGCAAGAGCTTTGGCGTGAACGGGAATACTACGTATAAGCTGTTGTAAAGGTGTGTACTTACAGCACTTGATCCTTGCTAGAGAAGCCATCGGCACTCACCCTACACGAAGTGAATCAGCCCCTCTGTCAGCAGGTTTTATCGAAGACAAAAAGAACGATTTGCCAGATTGATCTTATGTCGTATTGTTTTGGATCAGATATGAGGAGAGATAAAATGCTTAAGGCTTTGATTGGTAATATTTTTGGTGTTGGATTGTTAAGTGTGTTCGCTTCTGCTTCTTACGCTTGGGAAGAGCCATCACGAGGCACCGCTGATAGATCGGAACTGATGGATGCTATTCGACCACATATCGAATGGGAACTTGGCGCTCCAGTCGAGTTTGTCATTGATCAACTTAGAGTCTCTGGAAATGTGGCATATGCATCGTTAGCCCCACAGCGGCCAGGTGGAGGCATAATTGAGCTTTATTCCACGCCTGGTTTTTTGCGAGGAGAGATTGAACCTGATTACATGGACGGTACGTCTGTATCTGTTCTATATCGGAAGCTAAGAAATACTTGGGTTGCGGTGCATTTTTCGGTTGGAGCAACAGACGTCTGGTTCGCTAGCCCTGATTACTGTGGCGATTATAGTGCCGTAATTCCTGAGTTTTGTAGCTAGGGACTCCTTACTCGGTAATATCTCACTATAACCTTCGCTTAAGCAAAGGTTGTGGCCTCAGGAGGTTCACTCTGGCTAGGCACCCTACACTGACCAATATCGCCAATAGCTGCGACACCACGCTTATATGGCCTGGTTAGCCCTGCTATGTCTGTACCAAACGCCTGTTGGTATAAGACGCAATGGCTTCTGCTACACAGGGTAAGTTCAATGCAGGATAGTCACGGAAAACGGTAGCCTTACTATATGCAAAGCATATAATGTGATGATCAATACAAGGGGGTAGTGTTGTACTTCTAAGTGGCAGCCCGTCTTTGAGGCGGGCATCCCTTAAATAGTGATAGTAACCTAGTTATAACTGCTCAAGGAGTTAACTCTTGTTCAGTATAGACTTCTGTTTAACTTAGAGTGTGGAGCACCGCCTGTGGGGCGGTGATTACTCGTAAAGTTATAACTCTATTTAAAGCCCATAATATACCTATGTATGCATAAGGCGAGTAAGAATAAGAAGAGTAATACTAGAATTTTTCTACTCAAATATTCGTATCACTCATCTTAGTTGCAACCTTAAAGGAGTGATACTTACCACTATGCAGGCGTTTAGAGATTCGACGTTTAACTAAGTCCATCTAGTACTAGAAAAATACGTAGTTGCGGAACAAGCCATACCTAAGAAGGAAAAACCACTACACAAATACTCCCTAAATCACTACACCTAATCAGAAGTCATCAAGATTAAAGAGTCGTAACTTCTTGTTTTTAAACTATTATAATCGATAATGGAAAAGTAACCTGCCCCTTAGGAGGGGGCTGCTCTATCCAGTTGAGCCACGGAGCCTTGGGTTTTGACTAATCGCTGACTCGAACAATGTCATGTTGTTTTCAGCGAACTTGATACTTGTGGGCTTGGTGCGTTAACAATGCTCTAACAATTTCAGGAATATGCTGTGACCCCTCGTAATAAGCGTCCCCTCACTCTGCGCGATGTCTCTGAGGCATCGGGCGTTTCCGAAATGACCGTAAGCCGTGTGTTGCGCAAAAGTGGTGATGTAAGCGAGGTTACGCGAAAGCGTGTCTTAGCAGCAGCGAAAGAGTTGGGTTACGTCCCGAACCAAATTGCAGGATCGTTAGCATCTCAACGGGTGAACTTGGTCGCCGTTATAATCCCGTCACTTTCGAACATGGTTTTTCCCGAAGTTTTGACAGGCATTAATCAGGTGTTTGAGAATACGCCTTTGCAGCCTGTTGTCGGGGTAACCGACTATATGCCCGAAAAAGAAGAACGTGTTTTATACGAAATGCTATCATGGCGTCCATCGGGCGTGATTTTGGCGGGGCTTGAGCACTCGGACGCTGCGCGCGCTATGATGCGCAATTCTGGTATTCCAATTGTTGAAGTTATGGATGCTGATGGCTTACCGATCGATTCAATGGTTGGCATTTCGCACCGCCGCGCGGGGCTTGAAATGGCACAAGCGATTCAAAAGCAAGGCTATAGAAATATTGGTTTCATGGGAACAAAAATGCCGCTTGATCACCGTGCGCGCAAACGTTTCGAAGGCTTTACTGAAGGTCTCGCCAAAGCTGGTATCGAAATCAGAGACCAAGATTTTTATTCTGGCGGTTCTGCTTTGGCGAAGGGTCGGGAAATGACCGAGTCGATGTTGGAGCGCAATCCCGATTTGGATTTCTTGTATTTCTCAAACGATATGATTGGTGCGGGTGGACTGCTTTACCTTTTGGATCAAGGTATTGATGTGCCGGGGCAAATTGGTCTTGCGGGGTTCAATGACGTTGAGTTGTTGCAAGGATTGCCACGTAAATTGGCAACTATGGACGCCTGCCGCCTTGAGATCGGTCGTGCTGCGGCTCAAATTATCTTGGATCGAAATGCAGAAGACACAGATGACGAACCGGTACTTCGAACAATGTCCCCGACAATCAGCTATGGTGATACGCTGCGCCGTGATCGCAGGGTTTGATTTGGTGTGACTGAGTTCACACTTAACAATCGTGTAGCACGCCGAGTTTTTATGAACCGTCATTTGTTGACTGACACTCCGCAAGGTGATGCCGGTCCAGACGAAATGCTTGAGGTTATTCGGGGCCTTGGCTTTGTTCAACTTGATAGTATCAACACGGTTGCACGTGCGCATGATCTAATACTGTTCACGCGCAAAGCCCGCTACATGCCAACCGTATTGAAAACGTTATACGAGCAAGATCGCGGGTTGTTTGAGCATTGGACGCATGACGCGGCTGTCATTCCGATGGAATTTTACCCCTATTGGCAATTGCGCCGTGAGCGCGATGCTATCAAATTGCAAAAGCAGTGGAAGAATTGGCGACGCGATGGGTTTGAAGCTCAGTTGCAAGTTGTTTTGGATCAGATCCGCGAACAAGGTCCACTAAGTTCCTCGGATGTAGGCAAAGATGAAAAACGCGGATCTGGTGGCTGGTGGGACTGGCATCCTTCAAAGACTGCATTGGAATACCTTTGGCGTACTGGAGCTTTGTCTGTTGTTGGTCGTGACGGCTTCAAGAAACGTTACGATTTAACCGAACGGGTGTTAGAGAAGTCGTTGAGTGATGCCACTAACGCTCTTGATGTAGAGGCTACAATTGATTGGTGTTGTAACGGTGCTATGGATCGTTTGGGGTTTGCGACACACACAGAAATCGCGGCATTCTGGGCGCATGTTACTACCGCCGAAGCTAAGGCATGGTGCATCGCTGCATTGGCACGTGGTGACCTCATTCAGGTCCAAGTCGAGAGTGCAGATGGTTCGATGAAGCCAGCATTCGCGCGCCCCACGTTGCCAGACGATGCAGGGCTGGATGCTGAACCAACAAGTCGATTACGTGTTCTTAGTCCTTTTGATCCTGCCCTGCGCGATCGCAAGCGCGCGACACGCCTTTTTGGATTTCAGTATACCGTTGAGATGTTCGTGCCAGAGGCAAAACGGAAATACGGCTATTACGTTTTCCCATTGCTTGAACGAGATCGCTTGGTAGCACGTGTTGATATGAAGGCATTTAGGGATAAAGATTGCTTGCATGTAAAAGCACTGTGGCCAGAGAAGGGTGTGAAGTGGACGCCCGCGCGCTCAAACGCGTTTGAGGCGGAATTGCATCGCCTGATAGACCTTGCTGGTGTCTCAAAAGTTACCTTTGAGGATGGGTGGCTTAGACTAGGTGGTGTTTGAACTGAACCATGATCCGTAGGTTTCGCGCATAACATTTTTCTGCACTTTTCCCATTGTGTTTCGGGGCAATTCATCGACAACGATATAGTCACGAGGGTGTTTGAAACGTGCAACGTCGCGCTTCATCACGGCTTTGATTTGGTCAATATCAGGCCCGCTTTCCTTGCGGACCAATATGGCCAATGCAGCCTCCCCCATGTCTGCGTGTGGTACTGCAATTACGGCGCTTTCTAATACGCCCACCTGATCGTCCAAGATCATTTCAAGCTCTTTGGGATAAATGTTGAATCCACCCGAAATGATTAGATCTTTGCCACGGCCAACGATGGTGACGTAGCCGTCTTCATCCATACGAGCCAAATCACCGGTGATAAAAAACCCATTGGGTCGCAATTCTTCCGCGGTTTTTTCCGGCATGTTCCAGTATCCGTGGAATACATTTGGGCCCCGTACTTCGATCACTCCGATGTCACCTTTTTGCACGGGTTCGCTTGTATCAGGGTCTACTATCTTCAGCGTAACGCTGGGCAAAGGGAACCCAACACTGCCTGCGCGACGTTCCCCGACAAACGGATTGGACGTGCTCATGTTCGTTTCAGTCATGCCGTATCGTTCTAACACTTTGTGACTGGTCCGCTCTTCAAACAGCACGTGGGTTTCTGAAAGCATTGGGGCTGATCCTGAAATGAACAATCTCATATGTTTTGTTAGGTTAGCGTCAAATTCTCGTTGATCCAGCAATCGAGTATAAAATGTCGGTACGCCCATCATCGTTGTGCAGTCGCTCATAACGGTGATCGCTTTTTCAACATCAAATTTTGGCAGAAACATCATCGCACCGCCTGCTGACAGCGTCACATTGGTGGCGACAAACAAGCCGTGGGTATGAAAGATTGGCAAGGCATGAAGTAAGATGTCTTGCGCTGAAAACTGCCAAAGTTCGGTCAAGGTTTCTGCATTGGAGAGTAGGTTGCCTTGGCTCAACATTGCCCCTTTAGAACGCCCTGTTGTTCCCGAAGTATACAGGAGCGCTGCAAGGTCATTTGAGCTGCGCTGCGCGACGTCACATGTTTTTGCTTTTGTCTTGGCTGCATCGAAAAAACTGCCGTCACCTTTTGACCCTAACGTTAGGATTTTGGCATCTGCGTTTTGCGCGATGGTTTCCAGCGACGCAAGGTTCTGAGGATCACATATAAACAGGCGGGCTCCGCTATCCGACAAGAAATACGAAACTTCAGCTGGGGCATATGTAGTATTCAATGGCAAGAAAACAATGCCGGTCATTGCGCAAGCAGCATAGACAGCGAGTGCTGCAGGTGACTTTTCGATTTGGACAGCAAGTCGATCGCCCTCTTCAAGGCCAATAGATTTTATTAAATTGGCGAATTGCGCCGTTTGATCCAAAAAATCGCCGTAACTCACCCGGGCACCATCTGGTAAAACTAGGAAGGTGGCTGTTGATCCAACATGGGGTGCGAACAGTTTGTCAAAGAGTGGGTTGGCCATACGGGTTCCTTTTGTATCGCTTATTTTTAGACTGGATGCCTGCGCGAGGCCAAGGGTTACTTGCGGCTGGGTGCGCTGCAACTTAGGCTAAAATGAGAGCAATGAAACAAAGAGGCCCGATGACTGAGAACTTGGAGTTACAAGAAACATGGCCTCAGATCAAAACCGTTGGTTTGGCTGGGATCATTGTTACATTTTCGGGTGCTTTGTCTGAGCCTGCCAATCGTGCAGCAATTGCATTTAGTGCAGCGGTGGGCGAGATGGAATGGGGCGAGATAGAGGAAAGTAACTCAACCCTTGTCTCAACCTTCCTACGGATCGATTTGTCCGTTCATAAGTCGGAACCAATTATAGAACGGTTGCAGGAATTGGTGGACAGCAAGGATTGGCTATCTGCACTGCTTCCGACTGGTCGCACTTTGTGGCGCGTGCCGACGCTGTTTGGGACCGGACGCGCCCCACAATTGGCTGAGGCTGCGGAAATGGCGGGGCGGACAGTTGAGCAGGCCATCACAGACTTGTCGACAACAAGGATGCGGGTTCTAACCATCGGATTTGCACCGGGCCAGCCGTATCTAGGAACACTGCCCGAGCATTGGAACCTGCCCAGACAAACGAACATCACCCCGAATGTTCCTGCTGGGTCTTTGGTCACAGCCGTTCGTCAATTCTGCCTTTTTCCATATGACACGCCAACGGGCTGGAGGCATGTTGGTGCCACAGGTTTTTTATCTTTTAGACCCAATTCAGCGCATCCATTCCCTCTTTCGGCGGGTGATGAAATGATCTTTGATCCAGTGAGCGAAGCGGAATTCGTGCAGATCGAAAGTGTGGATCATTCAGGTAATGGTGGCGCGCAAACCGAGGTGTTGGGATGAGCGATCATTTGATTGTCCGCAGCATTGGGCCAGCGGCCGCAATCCAAGATTTGGGTCGCCCTGGTTTTATGTCAGTGGGGCTAACCCGTGGAGGGGCATCTGATCCAACTGCATTACATGAAGGGGCTGCATTGCTGAGACAGGCACCATCTAGCGCCGTCTTAGAAATGGCAGGAATGGGTGGAGTATTTGAGGCTTCTACGAAAATACGAATCGCGTTGACGGGTGCTGTCATGGATGCTTCGATTGATGGAGTTTCTGTGCAGTGGAATGCCAGCCACAGTGTTTCAGCAGGAAGTATTTTGAAAATTGGTGCCATGAGGCAGGGAAACTTTGGCTATCTCCATGTCGGGGGTGGTTTTAACACGCCTTCCTATCTGGGAACGCGAGGCTGTCACCTGTCTGCGGGGCTTGGTCGCTTGATACAAGCAGGAGACCAGTTGCCGATTGGTGAGGACAAAGGCAAAGATGCTGGTTGCCACTTGGTTCCAGAGCAACGTTTGGACGGTGGAAAGATACGTTTCGTACGCAGTATGCAAAGTAATAAGTTTGACGATGCAACGATGACGCGGTTCACTAAGACAAAGTTTCGCCGTGACCCGCGCGGCAATCGCCAGGGTATCCGCATGGACTTTGTGGGTGAAAGTTTCCAATCAGGCGGGCAATTGAATATCGTTTCAGAAGTGACTATCGCTGGTGATATCCAGATCACTGGAGACGGAACACCTTTTGTCCTAATGCATGAATGTCAAACGACTGGGGGCTATCCGCGAATAGGGACGATCCTGCCGTGTGATCTGAATAAGGTTGCACAAGCACCGGTCGGTAGTCTCCTTAGATTTGAATTACTGACGCTTGAAGAAGGCTCCGCAGTACAGGCGCGCGCAAATGCTGTCCTTAGCGGACTGAGAAAGTCTGTAAAGCCTTTGGTCAGAGATGTGAGTTCAATCCAAGACCTGCTAAGCTATCAACTGATCAGCGGCGCAATTTCTGCAACAGACGCTCCATTAGATTAAGGATGAAACTAAATGACCCGAGTCGATTTAAACGCTGATATGGGCGAAAGCTTTGGTCCGTGGAAAATGGGTGACGATGCGGCATTGCTCAATATAGTAACATCAGCCAACATCGCTTGTGGTGCCCATGCTGGCGATCCAGACGTGATGGCCGCAACTATGGCGCTTGCGCGTGACAATGATGTTGGGATCGGTACGCACCCAGGCTTTTCCGATCTGCAGGGTTTTGGGCGACGCAGAATGCATGTTCCTATTGCTTCGCTGCAAAATTCAATTCGGGTTCAGGTGGGGGCATCGCTTGGAATGGCGCGTGCGCTCGGTACAAAGGTCCGTCATTTGAAGTTACATGGCGCGATGTCAAACATGACGTGTGAAGACGAATCAATGGCGTCCGCGCTGTATGAGGCCGCGTTGTCAGTCGATCCCGATTTAATAATTATGGTTTTGGCGGCTACAGAACAAGTGAAGGCGGTAAAGTCGCTGAGTTGCGCATATGCCTGCGAGATTTTTGCCGACCGCGCCTATAACGACGACGCGACACTTGTTGACCGAAGTAAGCCGGGGGCGGTGATCCATGATGCGGAACTGGCCGGAAGACGCATGGTTGAGATGGTGCAAGCCCAAGCTATCATTACTGAAAGTGGCAAACACATCCCGACACCGATAGATACGATTTGCTTGCATGGGGACGGGGCCACTGCAGTTCAGATGGCCAATGCAGTACGTAACAAACTTGAGATATCCAAAATTTCGGTGGGTACCTTCAGGGGGCGGTTGGAGTAATAAAGTTAATTCTGACTATTTTAGTAAAGAACCTTGCAATACTCCCAAAATTCGTTAGTTGACTAAAACTGTAAGTTAATCTTGGAGGACGTCATGTCCATGAAATTGAAACTACCAGTACTTGTCACAGCCTTGGTCGCGTCCAGTTGCTCAGCCGCTTTTGCTGAGGGTGAAGTTAATCTGTATTCCTCACGTCACTACGACACAGACGAACGTCTTTATTCTGAGTTCACTGAGCAGACAGGCATCACCGTCAACCGTATCGAGGGTAAAGCGGATGAGCTGATCGCTCGGATGAAGGCCGAAGGATTGAATTCTCCAGCCGATGTTTTGATCACGGTGGATACTTCTCGCCTTGAGCGTGCAAAAGACGCTGGTGTTTTACAATCGACCGACAGCGCGGTCTTAGAGGCGCGTATTCCAAGCAAGCTACAAGATTCAGACAACCAATGGTTTGGTTTCTCACAGCGTGCACGGATTATCTTCTTTGATAAAAACGATGTGACCAACCCGCCAGCATCTTACCTTGATCTAGCTGATCCAGGATACGAGGGTATGGTGTGCCATCGTTCTTCAACAAACGTGTATTCGCAAACGCTGTTGTCTGCTGTGATCGAAAATCACGGTGAAGAAGCTGCAACTGAGTGGGCTAAAGGGTTTGTCGCGAACTTTGCGCGTAAACCCCAAGGCGGTGATACGGACCAGTTGCGTGGTTTGGTGTCCGGTGAATGTGAGGTCTCGATCTCTAACACTTACTATTTCGCCCGCGCACTGCGCCGCGATGTAAAAGGTGTGACGGCTGACATTGATATGATCGGCTGGGTGTTTCCCTCACAAGAAGCTGAAGGCGCGCACATGAACCTGTCTGGTGCAGGTGTGGCCAAGAATGCACCGAACCGTGAGAACGCGGTCAAGTTCCTTGAGTACTTGGCGTCAGATCAGGCTCAAAAATACTTCTCCGCTGGTAACGATGAATACCCAGCGGTAGCCGGTGTTGGACTTAGCGACTCGGTTGCGAAACTGGGTCTATTTAAAGCGGATGATGTTGATCTAAGCGCTGTGGCCAAAAACCTGCCTGTTGCACAAAAGATTTTTGCGATCGCTGATTGGCAATAAGCCCAACGACAATTTAATTATCGAACAGGCGTGGATCATTCCGCGCCTGTTCTTGTGTCTAAGAACCCTATATCCTAGGGGCAAATCCCCTCGGCAGGTGCTGACCTAGATGAATGACATAACCCAAGGATTACTTGCCGCGCTGCGTCTGATTGTGGCGTTTGACGCCGAACTTTGGGAAATCAGCCTGCGATCACTACAGGTCAGTTTGACGGCAGTGATCATCGCTTCAGTGGTTGCAATGCCTTTTGGCGCTTTCCTTGCGGTGCAACGGTTCAAGTACCGACGGCTTGTTATTTCAATAATGAATGCGTTGATGGGATTGCCGCCAGTCGTTGTTGGTTTGATCTTCTACATTCTTTTGTCCCGCTCAGGCCCCTTTGGTGCCTTCGGTTTATTGTTCACGCCATGGGCCATGATCATTGTCCAGATTGTAATTATTACACCGATTATCGCTTCTATTTCGCACCAAGCGATGCGCGAACTTTGGGCGGAATATCATGACCTACTTATTTCGCTTAACACCAGTAAATGGCAGCGGATCAAAACATTGATTTGGGATGGAAGACGCAACCTTTTGACTGCGGGACTTGCCGGGTTTGGTCGCGCAATTGGTGAGGTCGGTGCGATCATGATCGTAGGAGGCAACATCGAACATGCCACGCGTGTTCTGACGACAGCGATTGCGCTGGAAACGGGAAAGGGTGATTTTGCCTTAGCATTGGGCCTTGGTTTTGTTCTTATTGGTCTCGCGCTTTTTGTTAATATCTCAATCCACTGGTTGTCACGTACAGAGAGGGAGGGCAGGTGGTGAGTAATATGTTTCCTTTGACCCTCTCAAAATTAAGTGTTCGACGCCGTGGTAAGACTGTTCTTGGTCCAATCGATCTGGTGATTGATCAAGGCGGCCCTACAATGGTGATTGGCCCGAATGGGTCTGGAAAAACGACGCTACTGCGTGTGATGCATGGGATTGAACGCATTTCTGAGGGCACCGCTGAATGGGCCGAACCTGATCACGCAAACCACGCTTATGTATTTCAGTCCCCTGTCGTCTTGCGCCGTACGGTTGCTGAAAATCTTAGTTACCCGCTGCGGGTGATCAAGCGCGCGAAACCAGAAATCAATTCCGCTGTAGAGTATTGGATTGAACAGATTGGCCTCGGGAAAGTTGCAAATCGGTCAGCGACGCGTTTGTCTGGTGGAGAGCGTCAAAAGTTAGCGATCGCTCGGGCTTTGATCCGCAATCCCGAAGTATTGTTTTTGGATGAACCATGTTCAAATCTAGACGGCCAATCGACTCGTGAAATTGAAACGCTTTTGCTCGAAACTGCAAAGGCTGGGACCCGCATTATAATGTCCACCCATGATATGGGACAGGCACGACGCCTTGCCGCTGACATTATTTTTATGAAGTCAGGGCACATCGCTGAAAAAGGTTTGGCACCCGATGTGTTTAGTACCCCCCAAACACCTGAGCTTCAGGCGTTCTTAAAAGGAGATATCCTCGAGTGAACCGCTCCCTTATTTTTGCAAGCTTACTGTTCTCAGCCAATTTAGCGCAGGCGGATATCCTGAAACTTGCGGTAACAACGTCCTTTGAAAATTCTGGATTGGCTGATGTCCTGCTTCCTGTGGCCGAAGCCGACTTGGGATTAGATGTACAGTTGCTCGTCGTAGGCACGGGCCAAGCATTGCGATTGGGCGAAGCGGGGGATGTTGACGCCATTCTTGTTCATTCGCGCGCCTCTGAAGAGGCATTTGTATCGGATGGATTCGGCACGCACCGCCGCGAAATCATGTTCAATGATTTTGTGCTGATTGGTCCTAAATCGGACAAGGCTCAGATTGGCGCAACAAGCGGCGCGGCCGAAAGCCTGCAAAAAATAGCGGATGCTCAGGCTACATATGTCAGTCGTGGTGATGACAGTGGAACGCACAAAACGGAATTGAAAGTATGGCAGATCGCTGAACGAGCGCCAGCTACATTTGGCTCTTGGTACAACGACGTCGGGGCAGGGATGGGAGCCGCCTTAAACACCGCGTCTGCCCTCAATGCCTACATCCTGTCGGATCGGGCGAGCTGGCTAAACTTCAAGAACAAGGGCGATTTGGCACTGCTGTTTTCAGGCGATCCAGTGCTGTTCAACCAGTACGCATATTTACCGGTCAATCCGGCAAAGCATCCGACTGTGCAGTATGAGATGGCGATGAAATTGGAGGAATGGTTGCTCAGCGACAAGTCGGCTGCGTTGATCAATAACTATCAAATCAATGGCGAAACGCTGTTTGTCTTCAACGGACAAAAATAGAGATAAGTGGTGCAGAGCGAACCAAAGCCCGCTCTGCTAGATGTACTAAGCCGCTTGAGTGCTTGAGATGCGTGGAACCAGTGCTTTGACCAGATCCCGCATGTTCAACTCGCCGATTGGCTCGCCGTCGCTCATTACGCGGTAGGTCAATGCGGTATCGCCCTCTGACAGTGCAATCAAAGATTCAAGGTTGTCATCGGCCTCAACGTCGCCAGCAAACTTCTTACTCTTCAACGGGTTCGTAATGGAACGAATGCGTAGAACGCGAGCGCGGTTAATATCGCTTACAAAGTCCTCGATGTACGGATCTGCTGGGTTCAGCAAAATACCTTGCGGCTCGCCCTGTTGAACAACAGCACCGTCTTTGAGGATCACGAGATGGTCCGCCAATTTCAACGCTTCGTCCAAGTCGTGCGTAATGAAGATGATCGTTTTCTTCAGCTCGAGCTGTAGCTCAAGCAACAAGTCTTGCATGTCTGTGCGGATCAAAGGATCGAGGGCAGAAAATGCCTCATCCATCAACATGATGTCTGTGTTTGCGGTCAGCGCACGGGCGATGCCCACACGTTGCTGCATTCCGCCTGACAGTTGTGATGGATAGTGGTCTTCATAACCACCTAACCCAACACGCTCTAGCCATTTGCGGGCCTCAGTGTCTTGGGTTTCTTTGTCCATTCCACGCACTTCCAGCGACATTGCTGCGTTCTGCTGAACTGTACGGTGTGGTAAAAGCGCGAACTTCTGGAACACCATCGACATCTTCTCTTGGCGTAAGGTACGAAGATCGGCTTGGGACAGTTGTGTAACGTCTTCACCATCTACAACGATCTCACCAGCAGTGGGCTCAATCAGACGGTTCAGGTGACGAATGAGGGTAGATTTCCCTGAGCCAGAAAGGCCCATCACAACAGTGATTTCACCAGCTTGCATATCCACATCGATCGCCTGAAGGCCAAGAACGTGTTTATGCTTTTCAAGCAGTTCCTCTTTGCTCATGCCATTTTGAACATGTGGCAAAACTGATTTATCATCAGCGCCAAAGATCTTGAAAAGGCCGCGCAGTTTAACTTTTGGTGTATTCTTTAGCATGTGCGGGCCCCTTACGATGTTTTGCTTTTGGCACGGTCAATCCGTGACAAGGCAGCTTTTGATGTGCGGTCCAACATAACAGCAAGTAGAACGATACAGATCCCAGCCATGAGACCGACACCCAGTTCCAAGTTACGAATGCCACGAAGGACAAGAACACCCAAGCCGGGTGCTGTAACCATGGATGCGATCACAACCATCGCCAAACTCATCATGATGGTTTGGTTCAAACCTGCCATGATATTCGGTAGCGCCAGTGGTAGTTCGACTTTTGACAATTTCTGACGGGCATTCATCCCGAAGGCATTGCCCGCTTCAATCACATCTTGGTCGACAAGGCGGATGCCTAGGTCTGTCAAACGGATGATTGGCACAATGGCGTAAAGCGTAATCGCGATTCCATAGAGTCGTGATTCACCGATCGGGAACAAGAAGATGAGAGGGATCAAATAAACGAAGGTCGGTAAGGTTTGAAGCAAGTCCAAAACAGGAATAACCATGCGCTGAAGCCTGTTTGATTTCGACATCGCGATGCCGATAGGGATGCCGAATATGGCCGATATCACCGTACAAACTAAGATAACGGCGAGGGTCTCCATCGCTGGCCCAAAGTGATCAACGAACGCAAAGAAGCTTAGGCAAAATGCGTTGAACAGCATCACTGAAACGGAACGTGTCGCATACCATGTGACGAGCAAAAGCATCGCCATAATCAGGAACCAAGGGGCTTGGGTGAACAGGTACAATGTACCGTCCAACATCCATGACAGTGGCTGCGTAATAGGATCAAGAATGGTGCGCAAAGCAGGACGGATGGCCAAAAAGCCTTCTTCCAAACCTTTTACAACATCGCGGGTCTGTGTGATTTGACCACACGCTTCGTTCAACGCGTCCAATGACGGGAACGGAATTGCATAGAACGGTTCTTCGACCGCATTGCCTGTCTCGGCGAATAAGTCAGCCATAGACATTGGTGCTTCGGACGTACCGGCATCGCACCAGTCGCGCAGTCCAAGCGCATTAAAAAACCAATCGTAGGTCGCCATTTGCGTCCCCCCCAAAAAGAAAGGCCCGCAGCCATGTTTCAGGCTGCGGGCTCGTATTATTGTTTATTTAAGTAAAGCAGCCAATTTGCCTTTGGCTTCGTCGTTCAACCAGTTAGCCCAAAGTTCTTTGTTGTTGGTCAAGAAGTAAACAGCCGCTTCGTCGTAAGAAGCATTGTTGTCTAGACGCCATGCAAGAACTTCGCCCATCTGAGCATTTGTGAAGGTTACGTTCTTCATCAACTCAGCGATTGCTGGCTCACGCTCAACGAATGCTTGAGACGCTGCAGTTACAACTTTAGCTGCTGGGTACGCAGAGAAAGATGGGTCCGCACAATCTACAGAGCCGTTACATGTGTGTGCTTCAGCATTGTATTCGCCAACAGTCACAGCAACCATTGGGTATTTGCCCAAGACAGCTGTTGGTGCCCAGTAATAGCCGAACCATGGTGCTTTGTCTGCGTATGCAGCCGCGATGGAAGTCTGAAGAGTTTCACCAGAACCGTGCTGGAAGCGTTCTAGGCCACCTTCTTCTGCTTTCAAAGCAATCAGGTTGTTGTTGTTGATGATGTCACACGCCCAGCCAGATGGGCAGTCGTTGAACTTGCCGCCAACTGCAGCAGGGTTAGCCATGATGCCTTCCCATGTTGTGAGCTCTGGGTTGGATTCAGCCAAATACGCTGGGATCCACCAAGCTTCTACACCACCGTCAGAAAGAACGCTTGTAAGCTCAACAAGTTTGCCTTCAGCCAGTAGGCCTTCGTATGCAGGTGTTGAGTTTGCCCAAACTTCAGTCAATAAATCTGGCTCGCCAGTCTCAGCCAAAGATGTCAAAGCTGGAACAGTTGAGGATGGTACAACTTGTACTTCACAGCCGTAGCCCTGTTCCATAAGGAATTTTGAAACAGCGGTTACAACAGCCGATGACGCCCAGTCCATTTCTGTGATGGATACTGTGCCGCAATCTGAGGTTGCTGTTTTGCGCAACATGTCAGGTGACATGATGGCAATTGTTCCCACTACAATAGTGGACACAACGGCTAAAGCGCCGAGTAGTTTGAATTTCATGGTAATCTCCCATTGATATTTTTTAGCGGCGCACCTTCGAGGGTGTGCTTCATAGGCCGCAGCATAGGCAAACTATTGCGCGAAATTATAGCAAAAAGTTTATTTTTTTGGGTCACTCAGTTTGTGGTGACGCTTTACCCCGAAGAAGTGTCGGTTATGGCTTGTAGTTTGGAGAGTTACAACAGTGATCGATGAAAATTTGTAAAATTATAACTTAAAAGCTGCAGGTTTTATCTCGGAAAACGAGAGCCGATGAATGTTTTATTGGGTGCCGCAATCAGCCCTTGGGTTCAAAAAATCAGATTCTTTGGGTGAATGTCGACGTCGGTATCCTGTCGGTATTGCGTAAGTGGTCTATCGGTGGTTCCTGCCACAAAACGCAAACGGCCCGGTGGTTCTGTTGAACCACCGGGCCGAGAAATAATAAAAATAGTTTTAGCTTAGAGGCTCGCGTCAAGCGCTGCCAAAATCGCATCACCCATTTCAGTGGTAGACACTGGTGTGCCGTCTTCTGGACCCATCAAGTCTGCAGTGCGAACACCGTCGGCCAGAACCTTTTCAACAGCGGATTCAAGGCGTGTTGCCTCGTCGCCTTGGTCAAAGGAATAGCGAAGCGCCATCGCAAAGCTGAGGGTACAAGCGATCGGGTTGGCTTTACCTTGGCCAGTGATGTCTGGGGCTGAGCCGTGAACCGGTTCGTACAGTGCTTTTGGACGGCCATTTTCACCAGGTGCACCAAGAGATGCGGATGGCAACATGCCAAGTGAACCCGTCAACATCGCCGCGCAATCAGACAGAATGTCGCCGAACAAGTTATCGGTCAAAATCACGTCGAACTGTTTAGGGGCACGCACCAACTGCATCGCGCCGTTGTCGGCGTACATGTGGGATAGCTCAACATCTGGATAATCTTCGTCGTGCACTTTTTGCACAACTTCGCGCCATAGAATGCCGCTTTCCATAACGTTGGCTTTTTCCATAGAGCAGACTTTGTTGCCACGGCGACGGGCCAATTCAAATGCGGAACGTGCAACGCGGTCAATTTCAGACTCTGTATAACGCTGTGTGTTGATGCCAACGCGCTCGTTGCCTTCTTCAAAAATTCCGCGTGGTTCACCGAAATAAACGCCAGAGGTCAATTCGCGTACGATCATGATGTCTAGACCAGCGACCAATTCTTTCTTCAAAGAAGAGAAGTCAGCCAAAGCGTCAAAGCACTGCGCCGGACGTAGGTTTGAAAACAGATCCATCTCTTTGCGAAGGCGCAACAAGCCGCGCTCTGGTTTCACAGAGAAATCAAGTTCGTCATATTTCGGGCCGCCAACAGCACCCAAAAGAACGGCGTCTGCTTCAAGGGCTTTGGCCATTGTATCGTCGTGAAGAGGAGTGCCGTGGGCGTCATATGCGCAACCACCAACAAGATCTTCAGAGACATCAAAGCTCAAATCACGCTTATCGCCGTACCATGTAATGATGCGTTTAACTTGGTCCATAACTTCTGGACCGATGCCGTCACCGGCGAGAATAAGTAGCGAAGAGTTAGACATTTGCATGGCTCCGATGAAATTAGGTTCGAACGGGGCCTAGCCTGAGCAGAGGGTAGGGTCAAGTTTTGGTGAGGGCTGTATGGGGTTGTACCTGTTAGGTTGCTCATCGGGCGCGGTATAAATAAACATAGGGCACCGCAAATATCAGAGGATATTTAAGCTGATGGAAACGCCCCCTTTATTACCACGTGTTGAGCAGACCATTTTTGATGGACAACCTGCGTGGATCAAACGGCCTGAGGAAACGCGTTCAAGTCGCTTTGTGATTCTTCACAAGATTTTGCAGCATATTATGCCAAAGGTCTTACATCCTACGGGCGCTTTGGGTGGTATGGATGCGATCCGCCAAGAGGCAAAGCGGTTAGAGAGTTTTGGCGCAGCGTCTTTGCCCGTTCCGAAGGTGTTGGCGTTGACAGAGGGCAGTGTTGTTTTGTCAGACACGGGCAAACAGTTGCGCGGTGTGTTGTCGGGAATGACGGATGCGCAGCTAAAATTTGCGATGCTAGAACGCGCCATGCGTGGATTAGTTGCGGTTCATGCCGCGGGTTTTTCGCATGGCCGCCCGTTTCTAAAGGACATGACTGTAGGCGTGGATGACACTCTTCATTTCTTGGATCTAGAAGAGGATCCAACAGCACGGATGTCACTAGCAGATGCGCAAGCACGTGATGTTTGGTTGTTGTTGTCGTCTTGCACGGAGTTTTGCGAAGAGCCGTTTCAAGACCTTAACCATCTGTTGAATATATATTTTTCTGAATGCCAGGGTGATATTTCGGTCAATCTGTCTGCGCTGGGAAAAGCACTGCGCCCCTATCGTCGGATCATATCTGTACTGCGCGTCAAGGATGTGAGCAAAGATGTGACAGGTGCCTATTGGTCCGTTCGGGTTCTTGAAGATTTATAAGCTACCTTTTTCAGTGACCTATTTCCCAAACGAAAAAAGCCACCCTCGAAAGGGTGGCCTTTTTAAACTCTAACTTGAAACAGCTAGGTCAATCTAACGATTAACCTTGGCGTGCTTTAAAGCGTGGGTTTGTTTTGTTGATCACATAAACGCGGCCTTTACGACGTACGATACGGCAGTCGCGGTGGCGGCTCTTAAGCGAGCGAAGTGAGTTGCGTACCTTCATTGGAACGAACCTTTCTAAGTCTTGGCGCGAACCGCGCCGGTTAAATCAAGTGCCCAACAAAGTTAGGCGGTTAAGCGGGTGTCTGACATAAGCCGGACAATCAAACAAGTGGTGGGCGATACAAGGATCGAACTTGTGACCCCTTCAATGTCAATGAAGTGCTCTACCGCTGAGCTAATCGCCCACTCTACCGCTTTGAACTCGAACACCCCTAATAAAAAGGGGCGCGAAAATCCGCGCTGGTAAGGGGCGTATAAAAGGAGTCGTTGTAGGGATCAAGGGCTTTTGGCTTATGTCATTCATACTATATGGTAAAAGCATCAAAGGACCGGATATGCCTAAGTTTGCTTACGAAGTATTGCACCCTGAAAAGCACACATCTTGTGTTGTTTTTGCCTCGCCCCACAGTGGGCGGGACTATCCGTGGTCCTTCTTGCGCAAGACAGTTTTGGACGAACATTTCATTAGAACCTCCGAAGATGCCTTTGTAGACAGGCTTTTTGACTGTGCGCCGCAATTTGGAGCCAGCTTTTTAAAGGCTGGGGCACCGCGTGCTTTTGTTGATTTGAATCGCAGTACTGATGAATTGGACCCTGCGTTGATTGAGGGGGTGCGCCGCGTAGGTCAAAATCCACGCATAGCGTCAGG
The DNA here is from genome assembly GCA_002478745.1 of Rhodobacteraceae bacterium UBA7436. Lineage (GTDB taxonomy): Bacteria > Pseudomonadota > Alphaproteobacteria > Rhodobacterales > Rhodobacteraceae > Ascidiaceihabitans. Next base: position 19,213 of record DLQI01000047.1, read on the forward strand.
CTTGGGGGTGATTCCCCGTGTTGTTGCCGGTGGTCGGTCCATTTACCGCGGAAAAATTAACCACGAGGAGGCACAACGTCGGATTACGCTGTACTGGCGTCCCTATCATGAGATGCTGCAAAAGCTGTTGGACAGCGCGCATCAGCGATTTGGTCAGTCAGTTTTGATTGATTGCCATTCGATGCCTCATGAAGCGATGGACGGTATTGCCACAGGCGGCATGCGACGTCCCGATGTTGTGTTGGGGGATCGGTTTGGGTCTTCTGCAGCAGCTGAAGTTGTTGACCGCCTCGAGGCAGCATTTGTTGCGGCGGGGTTTGTTGTAACGCGCAATACGCCGTTTGCCGGTGCCTACATTACCCAAGCTTACGGTCGCCCGAATAAAGGACAGCATGCCGTTCAGGTCGAAATCGATCGCTCTATATATATGAACGAACAGCTGATCCGCCCGAACGGTGATTTTGAGCAGGTGCAAGTCGCGCTTCGAGGTGTGATTAAAGAGGCCGCGGCGATTGGTCAGGGGCGCGTGCCCTTGGCCGCGGAATAAGACCTCGCTGTTTTGGGCGGTTGCGGATAAAGCGATGCCATGGACACAGATTTCGAGATATTTTTAGCGACGGCCCCCGGGCTTGAAAGTGTATTGGCTGAAGAAGCCGTGCAGCATGGCTTTGCCAATCCCGTGGCATCCAATGGTGGCGTGACGATTACAGGCGGTTGGCCTGAAGTATGGCGCGCCAATCTGGTGATGCGCGGTGCGAACCGTGTGTTGGCCCGTATCGGATCGTTCCGTGTGATGCATCTGGCCCAGCTGGACAAACGCGCGCGCAAGTTCCCTTGGGGTGAGATATTAAGCCCTGACATTCCTGTGCGTGTTGACGTTGTGTGCCGTAAATCCAAAATTTATCATGCCGGTGCCGCGACGCAGCGGATTGAAACGGCGATTAAGGAAGAGCTCGGCGCAGTGATCTCGAAAGAGGCTGAGCTTAAGATCATGGTCCGGATCGAGGATGACCTGTGTACCATCAGTGTCGATACTTCGGGCGAGCTGCTGCACAAGCGCGGCCATAAGGTTGCGGTGAACAAAGCCCCAATGCGCGAAACCTTGGCTGCGATGTTCTTGCGTCAATGCGGTTACGACGGGACCGAACCTGTGGTCGATATCATGTGTGGATCGGGCACGTTCGTTTTGGAAGCCGCCGAGATCGCCAAAGGACTGGCCCCTGGTCGGACACGCAACTTCGGGTTTGAACAGTTCAACAATTTTGATCCTGTGGCGTGGACTGCTTTGAAAGATGAGCAAACGTTGCGCGAGACGGATTTGCAGTTTTACGGATCGGACCGCGATGCAGGTGCTGTGCGCATGAGTACAGCAAACGCTGAACGTGGCGGTGTTGAAGACTTTACAACCTTTAACACACATCCCTTGCAAGACGCTGTGGCACCAGAAGGCCCAAAGGGTTTGGTTATGATCAACCCGCCTTATGGTGCGCGCATTGGCAATAAAAAGATTTTATATTCGGTTTACGCAGGTCTGGGCACGGTTCTAAAGGAACGGTTCCGTGGCTGGCGTGTTGGGATGGTGACAAGTGAGCCGTCGTTGGCCAAAACCACTGGGCTTAAATTCCTTGAACCATTGCCTTCCGTTTCTAACGGTGGTTTGCGGATCAACCTGTACCGCACCGGCAAGCTTTAACGCAAAGACCGACCTTTTTTGATCGCATCAGGGCCAAAGCGTTCGCGGATTTTGTCGGTCGCGCGTTCTGCTGCGCTTCGTTTCCCTGCACTGGGGTCTAATAGATCGGGTGCTAGTTCGGCACCTTCAGCATCCATTAAGTGGGATAGGCCACAACCGATCAATCGGTAGGGGCCTTGATCACCAACCTGATCAAACAGGTTCTTGGCGGTGCGGTAGACAACATCCGCCATCTGGGTTGATCCATGCAATGCCAGTCGGCGCGTCAGGCTGGTGTGGTCGGCACGTTTTAATTTCAGCGTGACAACACGGCCTGCCAATGATTTTGCCTTGGCCCGATCAGACACTTGTTCTGCCAGTCGCCAGATATGCCCGTCCAAAATTTCAGGATCTGACGTGTCGATATTAAAGGTGGTTTCCTTTGAAATCGATTTGACGGGCTCATGGGCTGAGATACGACGTTTGTCTTGGCCCCGTGCAAGATGCCACAGCCGATCGCCCATGGAGCCAAAGCGTGCAACCAGATCGCTTCGCTCCCAACGTAGCAAATCTGCAAAGGTGCGGATGCCTGCCTTTTCAAGAGAGCCTTGCATCACCTTCCCAACCCCCCAAATCATTTTGACGGGTTTGTCGCGCAGGAAGTCATCAGTTTCTGCCTTGCCAATAATGGAAAAACCGCGGGGCTTGTTCAAGTCTGACGCAACTTTGGCGAGGAATTTATTATGGCTTAGGCCGATAGAGCCGCTAAGGCCTAATTCATCGCGCATTCGTTTGATTAGCCGCGCTAGCATAACTGCGGGTGGGGCACCGTGCAGACGCGCTGTGCCGGTGAGGTCCATAAATGCCTCATCCAAAGACAACGGTTCGATGGCTGGTGTCAGTTCTTCCATTATTAGGTGGATGGCGCGCGATGCCTCAACGTAGGCTTCCATCCTTGGTTTGATTATCACGGCATCTGGGCAGAGTTTAAGCGCCTGAAACATAGGCATCGCAGATTTCACACCCCGAATACGGGCTACATAGCAGGCTGTGGAAACAACGCCGCGATGACCGCCGCCAATTATGACAGGTTTATCGATCAGGCTGGGATCATCGCGTTTTTCCACAGAGGCGTAGAATGCATCACAGTCCATATGTGCGATGGTCAGTGTGTTCAGCTCTGCGTGCGAAACAACGCGTGGACTGACGCAAGACGGGCAGCGCCGTCCGCTTTCAAATTCAGTCATACAATCGCGACAAAGGGCAGGCATTTGAAATCTTATCTGATAGGGTCAATACTAGTTTAAGGCGTGGATAGGTTAATGAACATGGCGATAGAGCATAAAGGGTTCCACGGTGCCAAATTGGCGTTGATTGTTGGTGATAAGCTGGCTGTGATCCTGCGAGATGACAAACCTAGCATTCCGTCACCTAATCATTGGGACATGCCTGGGGGTGGACGTGAAGGGTGCGAGACACCTTTGGAATGTGTGCTGCGCGAAACTCATGAAGAGCTGAATATCCACGTTGATCCTGCTGCTGTGGTGTGGGGTAAACGATTTCCCTATCCGGATGGAGACAGGTGGTTTTTCGTGGCTTATGTCGATGAGGCTGTCGCAAATACGATTAGATTGGGGGATGAGGGCCAGACATGGGGCCTGAAATCACCCGAAGAATACGCAGGCTTACCCAATAATATTGTCCGATTTTCAGATCGGTTAAAGATGTATCTATCTGGAATTGAGGATGATTTTTTTGAAAGGCCCCCCCGCTCGATGAGCGAGGGGAGTTGACGAACCTCAGGAAGGTAGGGCTCGTCGGGGAGTATCACCTACTCCCCCTTCATACCACTACAGCGTGAAATTACCCTAGTAGGTAATACCTGACCTAACAAGATAATGTGGTTTGTTGTGTTGTTCCTACAGCGAGTAGTTAGGCCTTAGGGAGGCTTGCAACGATATCTTTGGCTGCTTGCGCTGGGCTGGTTGCTGTCCAAATGGGGCGCCCAACAACGATATGATTGGCTCCATCGATGATTGCGTCATGTGGTGTTGCGACCCGTTTTTGATCACCAAGTGCAGCACCAGCTGGGCGCACGCCCGGTGTCACGATCAAGCGGCCTTCGGCTTCGGGAAGGGCGCGGATCAATGCCGCTTCTTGTGGGGATGCGATCACGCCGTCTGCGCCCGCCTCAAATGCTTTGGCGGCGCGGGTGATGACCAAATCCTTGATATCACCGGGTTGTAGAAGGCAGTTGTCGAGGTCTGCGCGGTCGAGTGACGTTAGAATTGTGACACCAAAGATTTTTAGGTTGCTGCCTGCTGCACCTTGTTTGGCGGCATTCACCACATGGGGATCGCCGTGCACAGTCAGGAAGTCGAGATCGAATTGGGCCAGCCCACGCACTGCGGATTCAACTGTCGCGCCGATGTCGAACAATTTCATATCAAGGAAGACGCGTTTGCCGTGTTCTTGGATCAGCTCGTTTGCCAACGCTAGACCACCAGTTGTCAGCATACCCAAGCCGATTTTGTAGAAGTTGACCGCATCGCCGATCTGCTGGGTCATTTCCAAAGCCGCGTGCGCATTTGGCACGTCTAGCGCCACGATCAATCTGTCGTCTGTCATCTTCTATCCCCGTATTTTGGTGCTTAAGCTGAAAGGTCCGTAAACGATCCGTGGCCTCAAGTCCATTCGGGGGACGTGTTGTCGAGGCAGAAAAAAGCCCGGCTGACCAATGGCCGCCGGGCAAGTATCACAGACGCTAGCAGGCAGGCCGCGGGCCTCTGTGTGGCAACCTTAGACTGCTCGGGGAAGAAGCGATCGTCTGGGGTTGCGATGGCAAACTGTTTACGCGGCTAACTGGCGCAGCATGTCAAACGCATCGATGACTTTGCGGGGCTGCGAGCGTCCTGCGCGTACGATCGGGGAGGGGATGCCGAGTGGGTGAACAGACGATAAGCCGGGATTGCCGTTAAATCGGCGCAAGGCTTGGGTGCTGAGACCCTTCGCGGCGTCTTGGAAATTCATGTCGATGGGAGCATTGATGGCGCAGGCAAAGCTGCGTGACGATGTTCCTGCATATACCGTCGCCAAAGCTTCGAAGCTTTGGTTAGCGGCATTGTAAATTACGCTATTCAATTCCACGGCTTGGTTTTGCATTTCAGTCACCTGTAATTGTTACATCTTATGGTGATACTGATGTGGGGACGATTTCCGTCGTTTTTAGGGGAATAATAGTTTGATCCCATCACATGTCTGTGACGCCCAATCTAATTAAAACCTCAGGACAAACACAAAGCTTGCTTTGGCCGCTGCGGAACTCTGGCATTTTCCGTTGCTGGCGTAGAGCATCTTTCAACCATGCTTTTTGATGCTGTTTCTCGCATGCATCCGCTGGGAAATCGCTGCGGCAATGTAGGGTCACTGCGCCTATGTCTGTGGACAATAAGCAAAGGGCAGTCCGGCCATTTACCTGTCGAAAATCAACACCTGAAATATGCAAAGCGGGGGTCCGTAAATCGTTAACCATTTCAGATACTCCTTTTGTTTTTAGTCAAAATAGGGGGAAACTTAATTGATTTTTCGCAGTATTTTGTTCCCTTGCACCCTTGATGCTGCAATTCCTGTGCCCAAATAACATTTGAGGCCTGAGACGTTGTATGCTGCCCAGCGGGTGCAACATGAGCAGGCGCTTTGAAAAGGAGATACTCTATGGACCTTAGTAAGTTCACGGAACGGTCACGCGGTTTTATTCAAGCGGCCCAAACAATCGCAACGCGCGAAAGCCATCAGCGATTGACCCCAGAACACATTTTGAAAGCACTGATGGATGACGATCAGGGACTGGCAAGCAATTTGATTACTGCTGCGGGTGGCCAGCCTGCAATCGTGGCTCAGACTGTTGAAACGTTGCTGGGCAAGCAGCCGAAGGTCACAGGCGATGCGGCGCAGATCTATATGGACAGCGCAACGGGCAAGGTTTTGGCTGAGGCCGAAGCGATCGCAAAGAAAGCGGGCGATAGTTTTGTACCGGTAGAACGTATGTTGATGGCGCTTTGCATGGTTAAGTCCGGCGCGAAGACCGCATTGATCGATGGCAAGGTGAACGCGCAGGCGTTGAATGGCGCGATCAACGATATTCGCAAGGGGCGAACTGCAGATACTGCAAGTGCAGAAGATGGCTATGAGGCGTTGAAAAAGTACGCCCAAGACCTGACAGCCCGCGCAGAAGAGGGAAAGATCGACCCTATTATTGGTCGCGATGAGGAAATCCGTCGCGCCATGCAGGTGCTTAGCCGTCGCACAAAGAACAACCCAGTTTTGATTGGTGAGCCAGGTGTGGGTAAAACCGCAATTGCCGAGGGTTTGGCCCTGCGCATTGTGAATGGGGATGTACCTGAATCTTTGCGTGGTAAACGCTTGTTGTCCTTGGACATGGGGGCCCTGATTGCCGGTGCTAAATATCGCGGTGATTTTGAGGAACGCCTGAAGGCAGTTCTGACTGAGGTGACTGAAGCCGCGGGTCAAGTCGTCTTGTTCATCGATGAAATGCACACCCTTGTAGGTGCTGGTAAAGGTGACGGCGCAATGGATGCCGCGAACCTGATTAAACCCGCCCTTGCCCGTGGCGAACTGCACTGTATCGGCGCGACCACTTTGGATGAGTATCGCAAATATGTAGAAAAGGACGCGGCTCTTGCCCGTCGTTTCCAGCCTGTTGTTGTGGCTGAACCAACAGTCGAAGATACCGTTTCGATTTTGCGCGGCATTAAAGAGAAGTACGAGTTGCACCACGGTGTCCGCATTTCTGACGGCGCATTGGTTGC